>CAYVMS010000338.1:0-2580 GCA_964452615.1 uncultured Occallatibacter sp. | reverse complement strand
GTCGCAAAAGCTCTTGAAGCCGAGTATGTGGATTTTCTTTAGTTTCAGCATCTTCACTCCAGACGTTTGTGGTGGCGCTTGAACTCGCCGGGCAACTCGCCGCCAACTCTTGCACCTGGCGGAATATTGCCCTCCGATTACAAACTCTACGGACCGAAGAGGACACGGTCAACCGGGCCGGAAGGGGATTTTGTGGATAAGGGAGTCCGGAATTCCTGTTCTTGGAATTTCCTAAAAAACCGGTGCAAAATTGGGATTTTTTAAGCGATTTTGGCGGGTTTTTGCACAGACAGCGCGATGATTCAGCCGGGAGTCTTGTTCTCATCAGGGGTCCAAAATAGGAGCCTCCCGGCGTTGCTTTTGCAGCAAGGATGGGAGACTGAGAATCTCAGTGGCAACTCAATTTGTTTCGCTTACCGTACCTTCTTGAAGTCGAAGGTGGCGAGATTCATCTGGCCCTCGGTAAGGATGTGGACGGTGAGAACACTCTTGCCCGCGGGCAGTTTGATCTTGGCTATGCTGGGAGCCAGGTTCCAGTGATGCCATTGCCGCCACGCCACTGGGTCGGCGGCGTCCATGGTGCTTACGATGGTGAGCGGTTCGGTAGCCGGTTCACCGTTTACGTCGAGCGAAATCGTTCCGCCTCGGTTCGAGGTATACAGCAGGTCGGCTGAGTACTCGCCCGCTGTGGCTGCTTCGACCGTCACGTTGAACCACTCGCCGGGAACCGTCCAACCCACAAAAAACAGGTCGGCGGGCGGCACGACCTTGTCGAAGGGATTATCGTCGACTGGCGGATTGAGCTTGAATTTGGTGAAAGAGATGTCCACGCCTTCCTTCATGCGGAACTCATGCAGGTAACTTCCATCGACGATGTTCAACTCGCCGCTGCCGTGGTTGACGGCATCGCTGTCGTGATATGCCACGCCTTCGCCGCCTAGATCGTAATATGCGCAGAGGACCTTGCCGGGAATCGCTTGCGGGCCGCCTTGGACGCGGCTGTCGTGATAAGGCGTTCCTTTGTAGTTCTTGAGAAACTCGGGCTTTGATGCGCACAGTGCAGTCACGACAGAAAGAATCGCGAGCACGGCCAAGACCAAGGAAAAACGGAAGAAAGTTCGTTTCACGAGATACTGCCTCCAAAGCAAACTTGCCACACGTTGGCGGCGGCCCATGACTGAGTCTGCGAACCTAGGGAATCATACGCCTGTAGGCGCTTGGAAGACTACCGAAAGGCTGTGAGCAGGGAACAGGGAACAGAAATGCTGTGCATCCGCAATTCTGTTGCCGGGAGCTGACTCACGAGCATTCCATGCTCTTCTGTGCTGCTACTCCTGTAAAGTTGAGAGTGGCACAGCGCATTTTTTCCGTTGCGTTTCTCGTGACTTTGGCCTTATTCCTTTGACGACTCCAACCAATTCGGACGCAACGGCCAATCAGGCAGAGTTGGCTGAGCTGCTGCGCTCGGTCTTTGGCTTTGCGAGCTTCAGAGCGAATCAGGAGGTGGTTTGCAGAGCCGCTATCGCGGGGCGCGACCTGCTCTTGGTGATGCCGACGGGCTTTGGCAAGTCGCTCTGTTATCAATTGCCCGCTGTCGCTTTGGGCGGCACGGCGCTGGTGATCTCGCCGCTGATCGCACTTATGGAGGACCAGGTGGCAAAGCTCACATCGCTGGGACTGCGCGTGGCGCGGATTCACTCCGGCCTCGATCGCAGCGTGGCGCGCCAGGCCTGCGTTGACTATTTGCAGGGAAGCTTGCAGTTTCTCTTCATTGCGCCGGAGCGGCTGCGGGTGCCGGGCTTCGGCGAGATGCTGGCCAAGCGCAAGCCCGCGCTCATCGCGATCGACGAGGCGCACTGCATCTCGCAATGGGGCCACGACTTCCGTCCCGACTACCGCATGCTAGGCCAATATCTGCCTGCGCTCCGTCCGGCTCCGGTGCTGGCACTGACGGCTACGGCAACTCCATCCGTGCAGGCCGACATCGTGACGCAACTTGGAATGGTCAAGCCCGCACATTTCATTCACGGATTCAGGCGCAACAACCTGGCGATTGAGGTAGTGGAGTTATCGATGCCGGAGCGTCCTGCGGCGATCTGCGGGCTGCTGGCGCGCCCTGAGCGCCGTCCGGCCATTGTCTATGCGACCTCGCGCAAGGGGGCGGAGCGGCTTGCCGAAGAGCTGTCGCGCAAGCTTCGCGCGGCAGCCTATCATGCGGGGCTCGATGCTGAGACGCGGGAGCGTGTGCAGACGGCATTCCAAGCCGGTGAGATAGAGGTTGTTGTGGCCACGATCGCCTTCGGTATGGGGATCGATAAGGCCAACATTCGTACGGTGATTCATGCCGGGCTGCCGGCGACGCTTGAAGGCTACTACCAGGAGATTGGCCGCGCAGGCCGCGACGGAGCGCTGAGCCGGACCTATTTGATGCATAGCTATGCCGACCAGCGGACGCATGACTTTTTTCTCAATCGCGACTATCCGCCGATCGACCACTTGCAGCAGGTTCATCGTGCTCTGAGCGACGAGCCACAGTTAGTCGAGGAACTCAGGGCCGCGTCGAAGCTGAGCGAAGAGGAG
>CAYVMS010000337.1:0-2596 GCA_964452615.1 uncultured Occallatibacter sp. | reverse complement strand
GTTATGAGCCCAACGAGCTACCGGGCTGCTCCACCCCGCAAATAGAGTCTATCAACTTAGGTTCGCGGGGGTCAAATTGCTGGCGACGCAGGGTATGGCCCGCATCCGGTAAACTGCTGAGAATCCCGGACTACCGGCGAGGAATCCCGTAAATGTCTCAGCTTTATGTGGTTGTTCTGGCTGTCATCGTAGTTGTGCTGCTTGGGGTGGCCCTCTATCGCACCTCGCAGGTAAAGACCAAGGCCGACTACCTGGTGGCCGGAAGGTCACTGCCGGCCGTGGTGCTGGTGCTGACGCTGCTGACTTCTTGGATCGGCGCTGGAAGCCTCTTTGCCGGGGCAGAGAACGCTTACAAAAATGGCTTTGCCGCGCTGTGGCAGCCGGCTGGCGGCTGGCTTGGGTTGCTGCTGATCTACTTCATTGCCCCTCGCGCGCGGAAGTTTGCGCAGTTTACGCTGCCCGACCTGCTCGAGGTTCGCTATAACCAAATAGCGCGTGTGATGGGCACTATCGCTATTCTTTTTGCCTATGTCGGCATCACCAGCTACCAGTTCCGCGGTGGCGGCGACGTGCTGCACCTGATCTTCCCTGATTCGGTCACCCCGCTTCTTGGCACCTATATTATTGCCGTCTTTGTCATTGTGACCACGGCTCTGGCCGGCATGTCGTCGGTGGCTTACATGGACGTAGCCATCGGCTCGCTCGTCACTGGGATTTGCATAATCGCCGCGCCTTACCTCTTTCTGCAGGCCGGCGGGTGGACTGGGCTGCACGCCTCTCTGCCTCCACAGTACTTCGAGGTGCTGGGCAACTACCGGCTGAGCCCCGAGCATGTGCGCCAGTCCGCCGGAATGGGCGTAATTCGCGCGCTTGAGTTCCTGGTGCCGACCATGCTGTTGATGCTCGGCAACCAGGTGATGTATCAGAAGTTTTTCTCCGCTCGATCCGAGAAGGATGCACGCGTCTCGGTCATAGGCTGGATTCTAGGCACGCTTTTGCTAGAGACGCTGATCGTGGCCATCGCGGTCTTTGGCCGAGCGCTCTATCCAACCGGCGAAGTCGCTCTGCACCCACGTGAAATCATCCCTTACACGGCCCGTCACGGCCTTCCCGCGGTATTGGGCGCGGTGCTGCTCGGGGCAGTCTTCGCCAAGGTCATCTCGACTGCCTCGAACTATCTCTTTTCGCCGGCTACCAATCTGGTCGAAGACGTTTATGTGCGCTACATCGCGCCAAGTGCGTCGAATAAGAAGGTTCTGATTGTCTCGCGGCTTGCCGTTGTGCTTCTGGGTTGTTGGGCGCTTTATCAGGCAGTCTACGCGGAGAGCATTCTTAAAAAAATGCTATGGGCGTATACAATCTACTCGGCCGCGCTCACCCCAGTGGTGCTTGCGGCGTTCTATTCAAAGCGGACAACGGCTTGGGGCGCTGTCGCGGCGATAGGGACCGGGACGGTGGTCACGCTGGCCTGGGATTTGCCGGGCGTGAGACAGCTCTTCCCGCAGATTCTTGCCGACCGCGACGCTATCTTTCCGGCGCTCTTCGCGGCCGTCGCGGCGCTGATTATTGTTAGCCTGTTTACCGCCAAGCCCTCGACGAAGCAGTTGGAGCAATTCGCGGAATAGGCCGCTTGCAGTCTTGGCTGCGAGTAAGAGCCGCGATCCAAGTGGACAAACGACAGCGAGGCCGGACATCAAAGGCGCTCTGGAAGAGGATGAAACACCGAGCGGCTGTCGAACCCGGCATCGGACATCTGAAGAACGAACACCGGCTAGAACTGCATGTGAAGGCCGCTGGATTCAAATCATGCCAAGCAACCAATCGAATCAGTGGTTTAGAGAGAAATCAAAATCCGGATTCACTTCCACTGACGCCCTTAGTCTCTGTGAATATCCAAGGCTCGGCTCTCCAATTGGGTTGCGCTCGCGCAAGATGGAGTCTGAACTCTTGCAATCGATGTACGTATTGTATGGCGACAACAAGCGGACCAAGCAGCTTTGGAAACACTCACAACCTGGCTTGCTGACGTTCTTGGCCCCTCACCCGTTTAATTCGTTCAATTGCCGCAGCCTTCCGGCAACATGCAAACGATCTTATCCATCACATAATCTCCGCGGCTGGGTCCGGAGGGGTAATGGACAGTGTAGCCTCCGTTGGTCTGTTGGCCATCAACCGCGACAGTTCCGGCAATGGAGATGCTCCAGGCGGCGCAGGTGACGTTCATGTTGATTTGCCTGTCTGTGTCGTTGGATTTGTGTCCTTGAACGGTGCACCTTTCGCCATCGTCTGCAATGAAGGTCCCGCTGAGATTGGTCACCTCACCGGCGCCATTGCTTTCAGTCAGGGTAATGGTGTTCGGTGTGGCGACGGGCTTACCGCTGGCCAACCACGTGATCTTCCATTTGCCCGCAAGATTGGTTGCCTGCGCGTGTGAAATGCCGGGCACGGTGAACGCAAGCAAAATGGGTACGACAAACGCTCGTGTGAATGCCTTCATGATTTCTCCTCTGCGATATCGTTCCAGCGCGCTTTCGAGCGTGTAAAACCCCATTGAGCACCCAGCATTGGTCCAGCTTGGAGGTCGAGCTGCATTGTC
>CAYVMS010000336.1:0-2639 GCA_964452615.1 uncultured Occallatibacter sp. | reverse complement strand
GAAGAGGCTGAAGGCTAGTGACGATTTTGCAGTTTTTGCTGTGGAGCTTGCTCAAGGTGGCCGTGGTGACGGTGGTGATGCTGCTGGGCGTCGCCTACACCGTGCTGCTGGAACGCAAGCTCGTTGGCCGCATCCAGAACCGCTGGGGGCCGAGCCGCGTGGGGCCATTCGGGCTGCTGCAACCGCTGGTCGACGGGGCGAAGTCCTTCCTCAAAGAGGACATCATCCCCACAGGCGTCTACCGGCCGCTCTACCTGATCGCGCCGATGATCGCTCTGGGTTGCGCGCTGATCTCGATTGCTGTCGTCCCCTTCGGCGAGCCTGTTTCAGTTGCCGGCAGCCCGCACCTGTTTCAGATCGCCGATGTGAATATTGGCCTTCTGGTTATTCTCGGCGTCACATCAATCGGGGTTTATGGCATCGCGCTTGCAGGGTGGTCGTCGAACAATAAATACTCGCTGCTGGGAGCGTTACGCTCTTCTGCACAGATGGTCAGCTACGAACTGGCGCTGGGACTTTCGCTGGTGGGCGTGGTGCTGCGCGCTGGAACATTTAATCTGCGCTTGATTGTGGAGCAGCAGTCAGCCCAGGGCATGCTGAGTTGGAATCTCTTCGGCGGAATGCAGTTCGTCGCCTTCTTCATCTATTTGATGGCGGCCTACGCCGAGACTAACCGCTCGCCCTTTGATCTGCCCGAGGCAGAGAGCGAACTTACCGGCGGCTATCACACTGAATACAGTTCGATGAAGTTTGCCATGTTCTTCATGGCCGAGTATGCCAACATGATTACAGTGGGCTGCGTGGCCACACTGCTTTTTCTGGGCGGCTGGACGAGCCCCTTCGGCGACCTGATTCCACCGCCGCAGAACATATTCGTTCATTCGTTGTTTCCGATCTTCTGGTTTGTGCTCAAAGTTTTTTCATTTCTATTTTTGTATGTCTGGGTGCGGGGAACGCTGCCGCGCTTTCGTTATGACCAGTTAATGAACTTTGGCTGGCGCTGGCTCATGCCGCTGGCCATCTTGAACATTGTGGCGACGAGCCTTTGGCTGGCTTACGCTAAGAACTGATCGGGCTTGCCCGGAGCTTGCGATGCATTTGATTTTTTTTATCGTGTTTGCCGGATTCTGCCTGGCTGGAGCGATCAATCTGCTCCTCCAGAGCCATCCCATCAACAGCGCCCTGTCGCTGATTGTGGTGATGACCTCTCTGGCCGTGCTTTATCTGCTGCTGGGCGCGGAGTTTCTCGCCATCGCGCAAGTGATCGTCTACGCCGGAGCTATCATGGTGCTGTTTACGTTCGTGGTCATGCTGCTCAACGCCGGCCGCGAAGATCGCACGCTCGGCAGCCGCGCCGCACTCAGGATCGGATTCCCGGCGGCAGTGGCTATCCTGGCCTTGATTGCGACCGTGATTTTACATGCGCAGGGACTGGGCGTTGCGAGGCTGAGCGACGGAATTACCACAACAGAAGAATTGAGCGCGGTGCTCTTCACCAAGTTGCTGCTGCCCTTCGAGGTAACCTCGGTGCTGATTCTCATCGCGATTCTTGGCGCGGTTGCGCTGGCCAGTCACGATGGCAGCAAAGCTGAAAGGACGGGCGACCGATGAGTTCATTCCTCACGCAGGAAGTCCCGCTCTCCTGGTACCTCTTATTGAGCGCCGCGCTGTTTTCACTGGGCGTGGTGGGCTTTCTCATCAAGCGCAACTTGATCACTGTTTTCATGTCGATTGAGCTGATGCTCAACGGCGTCAACCTTTCCTTTGTAACCTTCGCGCACCAGTGGCACGCGGTGAAGGGGCAGATCTTCGTCTTCTTTGTAATGATGGTGGCCGCGGCGGAGGCTGCGGTGGGATTGGCCATCATCATCGCCGTCTTCCGCGCGCGCGCAACCCTGGCCGTCGACCGCATCGACCTGATGAAACTATGAACGGACCTCTCCAACTCTGGCTGATTCCGCTGCTGCCTTTCGCGGGATTCCTAATCAATGGAATCTTGGGACGGAAGCTGCCTAAGTGGCTCGTCACTACGGTCGCGCTGCTAGCGCCGCTAGCGGCTTTCGGCATTGTGACGACATTTGCGCTCGGCTTCTTTGGAGTGATTCCGGCGGCAAATTCCCTGCCCTTGACGCAGACTTGCCCACTGCCATGGATCAACATCGCCGCGCTGCACGTGGATTTCAGCTTCGTCCTCGATCAGCTTTCGCTGCTCATGCTGCTGGTTGTCACCGGCGTCGGCTTTCTGATTCACGTCTACTCGGTCGGCTACATGGGCGACGACGAGGGCTATGCCCGGTACTTCAGCTACCTTAATCTCTTTCTCTTCTTCATGACGGTGTTGGTGTTGGCCGGCAATGCGCTGCTGATGTTTGTTGGTTGGGAGGGCGTGGGGCTGGCGTCCTATCTGCTGATCGGCTTCTACTTCAACAAAAAGTCGGCGGCGGACGCAGGCAAGAAGGCATTCATCGTCAACCGCATCGGCGACTTCGGTTTTCTGGTTGCAATGTTTCTGATGGTTGCCAACTTCGGCACACTGACCTTTACTGAGATCGCGGCCAAGCTCGGTATGGACCCCGGATGGAGTGGCGGCGTGGTCACGGTGATCGCGCTCTGCCTGATGCTGGGCGCGGCGGGCAAGA
>CAYVMS010000335.1:0-2642 GCA_964452615.1 uncultured Occallatibacter sp. | reverse complement strand
CCCCGGAGTGCCGCTGGATTCGGCGGTTGCGGACGCGGCCGGCAAGCACTAAAAGCAAAGATCAGGGGTCAGAGATCAGAGATCGGTTGATGCTTTGATCTGCTCGGCGAATTTGCCGGACCCAAAGAGATTGGCAACACGATTCGCGACAGAACGCCCCATAGGGGCGAGGAGAGAGAGCAGGAAACAGCGGACAAGGATCGGATACTTTTGCTGCCGATCTCTGATCTCTGAACCCTGATCTCTGTATGGAGCAGAACAATGGCGATTTCAAGGGCGAAGAAGACGGAGAAGGTCCAGTTGCTAACCAAGGAACTGGAGACCTCGACGACGGCAATTATTGGCACTTTTAGCAAGCTGACCGTGGCCAAGGATTATGCGCTGCGCAAGGTGATTCGCGAGGCGGGCGGCAAATACCGCGTGGTGAAGAACAAGTTGGCGGCCGTATCCAGCAAGGGTACGCAGGTCGAGGGCGCGCTGAAGGGGCTCAAGGGCGTGAACTCGGTTGCGTTCACCTCGGGCGATCCGGTAGCTCTGGCTAAAGTATTCGCCAAGTGGGCGGGCGAGAACGCGGAGTTCCAGTTCAAGCTGGGCATCGTGGACGGCAAGCTGCTGACAGTGGAAGAGGTTAAGGCGCTGGCAACCATGCCGGGCAAGGAAGAACTCTTTGCCAAGCTGCTCTTCCTGATCAACGCTCCCGCGCAGCGGTTGGCGACTGTGATCAATGCCACGGGCCGTGACCTGGCAGTCGTTCTGGGTCAAGGCGTGGAAAAAGAAAAGTTTGCGGCGTAGGGCCGCCAGCTTCTAGCTCTTAGCCTTTGGCTCTTAGCTTTTTATCGAAGTTGAAGCTGTCGAGCCGTCTAAGGAAAAGCTGGAAGCTAAGAGCTAGCAGCTAATAGCTGCTTTTAAGAGATTTGGCCGGAAAAACAGGCGGAAAGTGCGCGGGTCTGGCGCATCGGAAACTTTCAGCTTGGGTTTGCGGCCGGTAACAACAATTTCAAAACGGTTTTTGAATGGAGAAAAAAATGGCGGATCTAGCGCAGTTGGAAGAGCAGATTGTAGCTTTGAGCCTGTTGGAAGCAGCGGCTCTGGTAAAGAAGCTGGAAGAGCGGCTTGGCGTTTCGGCGGCGGCGGCGGCCCCGGTAGCAGTGGCGGCGGCTGGCGCGGCGGCTCCGGCGGTTGAAGAGAAGACCGAGTTCCAGGTGATCCTGAAGGACTTCGGCGCAAACAAGATCAACACCATCAAGGCTGTTCGCGAAGTTACTTCGCTGGGCTTGAAGGAAGCCAAGGACCTGGTCGATGGCGCCCCCAAGGCGATCAAGGAAAATGCGACCAAGGACGAGGCCGAGACGATCCGCAAGAAGTTCGAAGGCATCGCAACCATCGAAATCAAGTAGTTTCTTGCCACGTGGCCCGGCCGTAAGGCCGGGCGGCTTGCAAGGCTGGCCGGGGCGCGCTATGATAGTCGGTGCGCGTCTTTTCGGCTCACTCCGTTATTTCTAGGGAATGAGCCTGGTTTTTGGCTGGCGCGACTTCAGGTTTGTAGATGGGCACGAAAGCCTCCGCTGGTCAGGGCATTGCCAGGCCCCTCGGTAGCGGAATCGGCGTTTTTGTTAAGTGCCTTGGGGTCAACAGTTTACCTGAGCGGCAGGCTGGGTTTCCGTTGACGGTTGGCGAGTGGCTGGCGAGCGAGCGGCAGAAGCGAGCTTTGGGATCGGCGAGCAACACAAGAGAATTCGGATGGGGGCACTGGCCGGGGGCCGCGCTCGGGAGGAATCGTGTCCTCGCGGGCTTTTCGTGTCTCCCGGCTTTCGCAGAGTGAACCCCTGGAGAAAAATCTGTCAAGATGCACCAGAGTTGTAAACGCACCAGAGAATTGTAAACGGGTTCAACCTTCGCGGTTGCTTCCTCAATTGTGCGAAGTCTAGCGCAACTACCGGACGTGAGGCAATGCCTAATACGCGTTTTTGACTGAACTATCACGGGAGATGCATGGCCCTGGGAGAATTCCCGGTTTGTTCGTGCGGCCTGTCTCCAGGATTGACGCGAGGCCTTGCCAAGGGGTTTTAGGGATTGGGACTGGAGACAAGCAGTGCGCCAGTCCAGTTTTTTGAGTTACTTACCGTAATCAGCCGGCGCCGAAAAGACTCGGGCGCTGGCCCGGTCCGCAACCAGGTTTTTAGCTTGGGCGGCCGGAGCGACCAGGGTCAGGAGTGAACATGCCCAACGAGAAGCGCGCGATCCGCAGCAGGCTCGATTTTTCAAAGATTCCCACCGCAACTCAGATTCCCAACTTGATCGAAGTGCAGCGGCGCTCCTATGAGCGTTTCCTGCAGATGGACAAGCTGCCTAACGAGCGCGACGACGCGGGCTTGCAGTCGGTCTTTGTATCGGTCTTCCCGATCACCGACTTCCGCGGCATCTCGCAATTGGACTTTGTCGATTTCTCGATTGGCAACTGGGAGTGCAAGTGCGGCCACCTGAAAGGTCTGCATCACCTGCGCACCGCCTGCGTTCATTGCGGGTCGATGGTCATCACGGATCCATTCCATCCCGGCGAAGTGCTCTGCCAGAAGTGCGGCACGTATAACAAGAACACGCCCGACTTCTGCAACAAGTGCGGCGACCCGGTGAGCCTGCAG
>CAYVMS010000334.1:0-2648 GCA_964452615.1 uncultured Occallatibacter sp. | reverse complement strand
GTGGCTCTTATCGATTACCCTAAACTGTTTATGAAGAGGAGCCGTCATGACCATCATCCGCCAGGAAGATTTTGTTGCGAGCGTTGCCGGCGCGTTGCAGTACATCAGCTACTACCACCCGGAGGACTACATCACCAGCCTCGCCAAGGCCTATGACCGCGAAGAGTCACCAGCGGCCAAAGATGCCATTGCGCAGATCCTCGTCAACAGCCGTATGTGCGCCGAGGGCCACAGGCCCATCTGCCAGGACACGGGCATCGTGACGGCATTCCTCAAAGTCGGTCTCGATGTGCGCTTCGAGGCTGCCCCCGGCGAGGAACGCAAGGACATTCAAACCTTGGTAGATGAGGGCGTCCGCCGCGCCTATCTCGACCCGGACAATAAACTACGAGCATCGATCCTGGCCGACCCTGCAGGTGCGCGCAAAAATACCAAGGACAATACTCCAGCCTGCGTCACAGTGGAACTGGTGAAGGGCGATAAGGTCGATGTGACGGTGGCAGCCAAAGGCGGAGGCTCCGAGGCCAAGGCGAAGTTCATCATGCTCAATCCCTCCGACTCAGTCGTCGATTGGGTGCTGAAGACGGTGCCGACGATGGGGGCTGGATGGTGCCCGCCGGGGATGCTGGGAATCGGCATCGGCGGAACCGCGGAGAAGGCCATGCTGCTGGCCAAAGAATCGTTGATGGACCCGATCGACATTCAGGACCTCAAGGCTCGCGGTGCGACAAATCGTGCCGAGGAGTTGCGTCTTGAGCTTTACGACAAGGTGAACAGGCTTGGCATCGGCGCGCAGGGGCTGGGCGGGCTCACGACGGTTCTCGACGTGAAGGTGCGCGACTATCCCACCCATGCCGCCAATCTGCCGGTGGCGATGATTCCCAACTGCGCGGCGACGCGCCACGCGCACTTTGTGCTGGATGGCTCGGGACCGGTCTATCTCGATCCGCCAAACCTGGACTTGTGGCCGAAGCTGACCTATGACGTTTCCAACGCACGGCGCGTAAACCTCGACACAGTGACCCGCGAAGAAGCCGCCACCTGGAAACCGGGCGAGGTGCTGCTGCTGACCGGCAAGCTGCTCACGGGCCGCGATGCCGCACATATGCGCATGACGGAGATGCTGAGCCGTGGCGAGAAGCTGCCGGTGGATTTCAATGGGCGCTTCATCTACTACGTTGGGCCGGTCGACCCGGTGCGCGAAGAAGTTATGGGGCCGGCGGGGCCGACAACGGCGACGCGGATGGATAAGTTCACGCGGCAGATGTTGGCCGAGACGGGCTTGCTAGGAATGGTGGGCAAGGCCGAGCGCGGGCCTGCGGCGATCGATGCGATCCGCGAATTTGGCGCGGTGTATCTGATGGCTGTGGGCGGTGCGGCTTATCTCGTATCGAAGGCGATTTATGGCGCGCGCGTGCTGGCCTTTGCCGACCTGGGGATGGAAGCGATCTATGAATTTGACGTGCGCGATATGCCGGTGACGGTGGCCGTCGATTCCAAGGGAACCAGCGTTCATCAGACCGGCCCCGCCGAGTGGCAGCAGCGGATCGCGGGGATTCCGATTTTGGCGTAACAGTGATCAGGGGCAGCGAACAGAGATCAGTGACCGTCCTTTGGCCGTTTGACTAGATCGCAGTCATATCCTGCCCCTTGGCTTCGCGGCCCAGCAGAGCCAGCCCGGCCAGCGAGAGCGCGACAACGATCACGGTGATCGCCAGCACCAGGGGGTAGTTGCCAGTGCGCTCGGCGGCCAGAGCCTGTGCCTTGCCGTTCCATGAAGTGACGAGGCCACCCAATTGGTAGGCGAGCCCCGGAGCCGTGGCGCGCACCGGAGCAGGCGACAACTCCGTGAGATAGGCTGGCACCACGCCCCATGCTCCCTGCACCATGAACTGCATCAGCACCGCGCCGATGCCCAGTGAGACCGCCGAGTGGCCGTATGCATAGAGAGGAATCACGGGAATGGCCAGCAGCGCCGCGGCGACGATGGCTCGCTTGCGTCCCCATTTTTCGGATAACGCGCCAAAGACGAAGCCTCCAGCGATGGAGCCGAATCCGTAGAGCACGCCGATCAGGCCAACGGTCTGAGGCGAGAGCCGAGCCTGGGTCGAGAGGAAGGTTGGATAGACGTCCTGGGTGCCGTGCGAGAAGCTCATGAAAGCGGTCATCAGCAGCACCAGGAAGAGAAACGTGGGCAGAAAGGCCAGCAGTCGAACCAGATCTCCTGCCTTGGCGCTCTGAGCATCCATTGCGGAACATGCCAGCCGTTTCCTTCTGCTCGCCAACCAGACGGGCGACTCATCGACACGTGCCAACACATAGAGCACAACCAGAGCCGGAAGCGCGCTCAGGATGAAGAGCCCGCGCCAGCCAATCGCGTGGAAGAAAAACCCGAAGGCACCCGCCGCGAGGATCGAGCCCAGTGCATAGCCCTCTTGCAGAATTCCGGAAAAGGCGCCCCGTCCCTCCGTGGGCAGGGTCTCAAAAGTCAATGCCGCGCCTACGCCCCACTCGCCGCCCATCGCCAATCCGAATAGCCCGCGCAGCACAAGCAGCGTGGTGAGCGATGGCGCAAGACCGCAGGCCATCTCGATCACCGAAAAGCTGAGAATGTTCACCATCAGCACCGGGCGGCGGCCATAGCGGTC
>CAYVMS010000333.1:0-2666 GCA_964452615.1 uncultured Occallatibacter sp. | reverse complement strand
ACGGCCATCACCACCATCATGGAACCTCCATGTCGGCGGACTGCCATGGCCTGAACTAAAACGGCCAGAGAGATCTTAAGAGACACCAAGCCCGCCGGCGACTAAACTGGCGGGCTTTTTCCTGTCCCGACAAAAACTCCAACCAAGAAACAAGGAAAACAATGAGCAATACAAATCCAACAATCGACTTTGAAAAAATGGACGGCCTCGTCCCCGGCATCGTCCAGGATGCGCGCACCGGCGAGATGCTGATGCTGGGCTTTCTCAACCCGGTCAGCTACGCCAAGACGCTGGAGACAGGCTTTGTAACCTTCTGGAGCCGCACCCGCCAAAAGCTTTGGATGAAGGGCGAGACCAGCGGCAACCGCCTGCGCGTCGTCACAGCCGCAACCGACTGCGACAACGATACCTTATTGTTTCGTGTGGTTGTCGAGGGCGACGGACTCGTCTGCCACGAAGGCACAGTCAGTTGCTTCACAAAACCGGTAAGCATTGCCGCTGCCGTTGAATCAACAGAGAAAGAAGGTCCTCGTGGCTAACAAGCTCAGACTCGGCATTCCCAAAGGCAGCCTTCAGGATGCCACCATCGCGCTCTTTAAGCGGGCCGGCTGGAATATCTACGCAGACGGCCGCTCTTACTTTCCGTCGATCGATGACCCCGAAATCGAGTGCATGTTGATTCGCGCGCAAGAGATGGCCCGCTACGTCGATCATGGCGTTCTCGACGCCGGGCTCACCGGCATTGACTGGGTCGTCGAGAGCGGTCTCGACCTCACCAGCATCACTTCGCTGACCTACTCCAAGCAAAGTCGCCGCAAAGTACGCTGGGTGCTCGCAGTACCGGAGAGCAGCGGTTTTGAGAAAGCCGAAGACCTCGAAGGCAAGATCGTCGCTACTGAGTTAGTTGAAGTAAGCAAGCGCTACTTCGCGGCTAAAGGCGTCAATGTCAAGGTCGAATTCAGTTGGGGCGCAACGGAAGTGAAGCCTCCCACTCTTGCCGATGCCATTGTTGAAGTCACTGAAACCGGCAGTTCGCTCAAGGCCAACCGCCTCAAAATCATCGACACCGTCATGGAGAGCGAGACGCATTTCATCGCCGGCAAAAAGGCCATCGCCGACCCGTGGAAGCGCGAAAAGATCGACCAGATCGCACTCATGCTGCGCGGCGCAATCGACGCGCAATCGCAGGTGGGGCTCATGCTCAACGTGCAACGCGGCGACCTTGAAGCGGTGCTCGCCGTGCTGCCAGCGCTCAACTCGCCCACGGTCTCCCAACTCTCGAACTCAGACTGGGTCGCGGTCAACACTATCGTCGAAGAGCGCGTAGCCCGCGATGTAATTCCCAGGCTCAAAGCAGCGAAAGCGACGGGCATCGTCGAATATCCGCTCAATAAGGTTGTACTCTAATCACTTTCACTGTTATTGAGGTTTGGGTGCCCCACCCTTGCGACGTCTTTGTCTTCGTCGCTAGGGTGGGAGACCACAAAGGCAAGATCGTCGGAGAAAGTAAATGAAGATTATCAAGACCAAAGGCCGCGGCGCACAACCGACAGCAGATACGCTCGCCGCTCTCGAACAGCGCGGCGGCGCGGCGCTCGATGCCGTGCTGCCTGCGGTCAAGCGTATCGTTTCCGATGTGCGCAAGCGTGGCGACCGTGCGCTGCTTCGTTACGCCGCTCAATTCGACGGCCTCGCAGATCCTGCCAAGTTGCGCATCACACCAGATGAAATGGCCGCCGCGTGGGAGTCCATCACCCCCGCTATGCGCGAGGCCCTCACCACCGCTGCCAATCAGATTCGTGCCTTCGCTGTCTCTCAACTCCCCGCCTCATGGAGCGAGTCTCCCATCCCCGGCCTCACCGCCGGCCAGCTAGTTCGTCCAATCGGCGCGGTGGGTTGCTATGTGCCTAGCGGACGCCATCCGCTGCCCTCCACGCTGCTGATGACTGCCATTCCCGCACAAGTGGCGGGCGTCCAGCGCATCGCGGTCGTCTCTCCAAAGCCCGCCCCTGAGACTCTCGCCGCCGCGCATCTGCTCGGCATCACGGAGTTCTATCGTCTCGGCGGTGCACACGCCATAGCCGCACTGGCTTATGGAACCGCGAGCCTTCCGCGCGTCGATAAGATTGTCGGGCCGGGCAACTTGTATGTCACCGCCGCCAAGCGCCTCGTTGCTTTCGACTGCGCCATCGACATGCTCGCCGGACCCACTGAAATAGTCATCACCAGCGAGAGCGGCAACGCGAATGACATCGCCTCCGATCTGGTTGCGCAGGCCGAGCACGATCCTGAAGCGCTTGCTATCTTCATCACAACGCGCTCCGATCTCGCTAAAGAGGTCGTCGCCGAGACAAAACTTCGCAGCAAAAATAATGCGATTGCACGCCAGTCGCTCGACCGAAACGGCCTAGTCATCGTCGCCTCGAACATAGACGAAACCCGCGCAATTACCAATCGCCTCGCGCCCGAGCACCTCACCGTCGATGCGGCCAGCGATCTCGATTGGGTCTGGAACGCCGGGTCGGTCTTCGTGGGCCGCTGGTCCGCGCAGCCCATGGGCGACTACATCTCCGGCCCCAATCACACACTGCCGACGGGCGGCATGGCGCGCGTGCGCGGCGGCCTGAGCGTCAACGACTTCGTCAAGCTCATCACCGTGCAGCAGT
>CAYVMS010000332.1:0-2674 GCA_964452615.1 uncultured Occallatibacter sp. | reverse complement strand
GCCGAACTGAAGCCGCTCACCCGCGGCTGGCACCATCAGCGCCAAAACGGCGTCGATCTCTGGCGCTGGAGCTTTGCTGACGGAGAATGGATCGCCGCCTGCGCCGGAGCTGGCATCCAGGCAGCTACTAGCGCCTTCGCCGAAGTCGAAAAAACCGGCCCCATCGACCAAGTCATCTCCGCAGGCTGGGCAGGAGCCTTGCGCGAAGATCTCGCTCTCGGCCAGGCCTTGGACGTCTCCGCCGTCATCGACACCCGCACCGGAGAGCGCTTCCTGACAAAACGCGCTGAGGTGATGATGGTCGATAGCTCTCCCAGGTCCCAGAATCGGAACCTGGGGCACCCAGGTTTATGGCTTGTGACGAATCCCAAGGTCGCCGACGCCCACGAAAAGCTCCGCCTCGCCGAGACTTACTCGGCCGCCCTCGTTGATATGGAGGCCTCCGCCATTGCCCGCCTGGCGCAGATGCGCGGCATCCCGTTTTATTGCATTAAAGGAATCAGTGACGGTTATGCCGATCAACTGCCTGATTTCAATAGTTTTATATCGACGAACGGCCAGTTTCAGACGCTTCGCTTCATTCTTTTCGCAATCTCAAGACCGTGGCACTGGCCCGCCCTCATCCGGATGGGCGAAAATAGTAGAAAGGCTGCGCGAAGTATCGCAGATTCGCTGCTCGATTTACTGGATAAAGAAGGTCAGATCAGAAGACTCAATGGCTACCCAAACCAGAAGCGCTGAACCCCAAATCCGAGACACAATCCCCGCCACCATGCGTGCCGTGGTCTATCGCGGCGTCAACGACATGCGCGTCGAAACCGTCCCCGTCCCCGCTATCGGCGCGGGCGAGTTGCTCGTGAAAGTCGCCACCTGCGGCGTCTGCGGGACCGACTTGAAGAAGATCCATACCGGCTCCCACTCCGCCCCGCGCATCTTCGGCCACGAGATGGCCGGAACCGTCGTCAAGCTCGGCGAAGGCGTTACTCGATTCCGTCTCGGCGACCGGGTCGTCGTTCATCACCACGTTCCATGCGGTGAGTGCTACTACTGCCGCAAACAGACACCGGCACAATGCAAGCTCTACAAGAGAGTCGGAGCGACAGCAGGTTTCGAGCCTTCCGGCGGCGGCTTTGCCGAATACATTCGCGTGATGGACTGGATCGCCTCCAGCCGTGGCGTCGTACCCATTCCCGACGGCGTTCCGTTTGAGCAGGCTGCATTTCTGGAGCCAGTCAACACCGTCCTCAAGGGCGTAAAGATGCTCAATCTGGCCCCGGACGACACTGTGCTGGTTATAGGTCAGGGCCCCATCGGCCTGATGCATGCCACACTCGCCAGCCGCACCGGTGCCCGCGTGCTCACCTCCGATCTCTACTCTGAACGCCACGCAATCGCGGCCAAATTTGGACTGCACGACCCAATCGATGCCTGCACGGAAAACGTCGTCGAGCGCGTCTTTGCCGAGACCCAGGGGCGCGGCGCGGACGCCGTCATTCTGGCCGTAGGCGGCAATGCGCTCATCAAGACTGCAATGGCCGCGGTGCGCCCAGGCGGCAATGTGATGCTTTTTGCCCAGACGCAGTATGGCGAAGCTGCTTTCGATCCTGGCCAGGTTTGTATGGACGAAAAGACCCTGCTCGGCTCATACTCGTCCTCATTCGACATTCTGGATGAGGTCACCGGTCTGGTCTTTGGCGGCTACCGCGATGGATTCGACTTGACGCAACTGATCTCGCACCGCTTCGCGCTGGAAGAGGCAGTCGAGGCAATTGAGGTTGCTTCATCCCCCAAAGCTGACTCCATGAAGATTATGATTGAGCCTGTGCCGGGCGCAGGCGCGAGGCAATGAATTCCAGTGATGCGCCAAATGGCCAGTTGTTGCAGGCTCCTTTCGATAGATTGGGCGTCATAACGCAACAACTGGAAGACTGAGCAGCTCCATAGCCGCTCGATGAGGGATCGATGCCAAAGAGCGTAAAGGACGCCATTCAACGCGGTCGTACGACGGTCGAGGATGTTCTGCAGGTTGGCCGCAACACGGTTGAGGACGTTCTGCATGTTGGCCGTAACAGAGTTGGGGAAGTCATTAATGTCGGCCGTAACACGGTTGAAGATGTTCTGCTGGTCGGCCGCAATACTGTGGACGACGTCCTACAGGTTGGCCGCGGAACCATGAGTGCCGCGGTTTTGCATGGTCGCGAGGATATTCGCATCGAGCAGGTCCCGGTTCCCGAGGCCGGAGCCGGTGAGTTGATAGTGCGCGTCGGCGCTGCGCTCACCTGCGGAACAGACCTTAAAGTCTTTCGCCGGGGCTATCACGCGCGGATGATCGTGCCTCCAGCCCTCTTTGGCCACGAGTTGGCGGGAACCGTAGTTCAGGCGGGTGAGGGCGTCACGGATTTTGCTTCGGGCGACCGCGTGGTGGCTCTCAACTCCGCGCCCTGCGGCCAGTGCTACTACTGTGCGCGCGGCCAGGAGAACCTCTGCGACGACCTGCTCTTCAACAACGGCGCGTACGCCGAGTTCATTCGCATCCCAGCACGCATTGTCGCCAAAAATACCCTCCGCATTCCCGACCACGTTGCGCTGGAGCACGCGGCGCTCACTGAGCCGCTGGCCTGCGCGGTCCACGGCTTTGAGGATTCGCGCCCCCATCCCGGCGACACGGTGGCTA
>CAYVMS010000331.1:0-2693 GCA_964452615.1 uncultured Occallatibacter sp. | reverse complement strand
AGCCGCCGCAGATCTCCTTGTATTCGCATGCGCCGCACTTGCCTTCCAGCTTGCTCGTGTCCCGCAGGGATTTGAATATAGGCGCGTTGCGATAGATATCGCTCAACGGTGTTTCGCGGATGTTGCCTGCATGAATCGGCAGAAAACCGCTAGGGTAGACATTGCCCACGTGAGAGACGAAGAGGAAGCCCTTGCCGTCGTTGACACGCCGCGTAGCCCAGCTTGCGGTGCGCGTCTGCGCGTCGGCTGTCGGCGCGCCGGGCTCGTAGGCCTGAGCGGCTGCGGGCCGTGTTCCGCCCAGATGGCCGTGACCATGTCCAATCTTGCGTTCTTCGAGATTGTGTTGCAGCAGGTAGCGCCGGTAGTGCATTGCCTCGGTAGTCTTGATCTGAAAGTTGACCCGGTGCGATAGCTCGTAGATCTTGCCAAAGACCTGCTCAAACTCTTCGCCGCTCAGCAGATCGTCGAGTTGCCCGCGGCCCACTGGGACCAGGAAGAAGACATTCCACATCACAATGGCCATCTTCTCAAACAAAGCGCAGAGGCTGTCCAGATCGTGAGCGTTGTGGCGGCTGATCGTCGTGTGCACCTGGATCGGAATGCCGGCCTCGTTGGCCCATTCAATGGCTTGGATCGTCCGCGCCCATGCTCCCGGCAGCCCTCGGAACGCGTCGTGAATCTCCGGCGTGGAGCCGTCGAGCGAGATGCCGAGCCGCACAAGCCCTGCTTCCTTGAGCTTGAAGATCGCCTCGCGGGTCAGCAGCGGCGTTGCGCTCGGCGTCAGCGCCACCTGCACCCCCTTGCCGGCGGCGTAGCTGATCAGCTCGAAGACGTCTTTGCGTTTCAATGGATCGCCGCCGGTAAAGACAAAAATCGGCACGCCCATCTCGGCGATCTGGTCGATCAGAGCTTTGCCTTCGGCGTTGGTCAGTTCATCGGGGTGAGCGATCGGTTGCGCGGCAGCGCGGCAATGCTTGCAGGCCAGGTCGCAGGACTGTGTAACCTCCCAGATGGCCAAAAAGGGGGTTTCATCAAAATTCAACCCGCCACGGGCGGGAATATTGTGCATCGGTTGCATGAAACCTCCTGCGGAATCGGGCTGGGGAGGGCCGGAAGCGGTCCTGCGCCGGGGGAATGAGATGCCTTCCGTAATTCAACAAAAAACGAGACAGTGCCGATAGGATGTTTTTCCCTTTGTGCAAGGGAACCTTCATGAAAGCTTACGGCAGAGCCCCGTGAATTGGAAAGTTGCTCCGAAGCACCGCAATTCTGCTCCAGAAGAGCATCCAAGACGCTGGATGTGCTGTGATTTGGATCACGTCGTCTGGATCAATCGGCGGGCTGGGCCTTCTGCTTACGGATAACAGCTTGTAATGGTCGCACCATCTGGTCTTCGCTGTACGAAAGGCTGGGAGCTGCATTCCTGTTCGTGAAGCGACAAGTTTCTTCAACGCCTAAAGCGCTGAATCGGGCGCCTCAGGGGTGATTTAACTCACCGGGCTCTGTGCCGTCGGACACCGAATTCCGAT
This sequence comes from uncultured Occallatibacter sp., assembly GCA_964452615.1. Lineage (GTDB taxonomy): Bacteria > Acidobacteriota > Terriglobia > Terriglobales > Acidobacteriaceae > Telmatobacter. Next base: position 1,164 of record CAYVMS010000331.1, on the reverse strand, counting down.
GGCGGATCCCCCAACATATGTGCGCACCATCAGGAGGTTCCCATGGCCCCGTTACTCAAGCCAGGTTGGAGCAAGCCCTCCACCATTCTCTGTGCCTGTGAGATTCCCGCCAATGAAAAGACCTTCGCCTTCGCTCTGGCCCAAGCGGTCGAGTTCGGCGCAACGCTGATCCTTTTTCATGCCTACGACACGCTGGTCGTGGCCGCATCCGAGGCCTCCGGAATCCGCTACTACGACTATGCCGCCGCCGCCCAGGTTGAAACTGAGCATCTGGCCCCGCTCGCCAAGCGTGTCCGCGATGCCGGCGTCAAGTGTGAACTGATTGTTCGCCCAGGGTTGCCTGCCGACCAGTTGATTGGCTTCCTGCGTGAGCGGGAGATCGACAGGATCGTCATGGGAACTCACTCTCCCGGCCCCATCGGCAAGCTGCTGGTAGGCTCGGTGGCCGAGGTTGTGCTGCGCACCGCCAAGGTTCCGGTCTGCATCATCGGTCCGGATGTGGTGGATGCAAGATACCGCAACTTTGAAACGCGCACTATTCTGTGCGGCATCAGCCTCCACCAATCCTGTCATGTAGTGGCCGCCTTTGCCGCGGAGTTAGCCGCCGAGCAGAATGCGCGTCTGATCCTCCAGCATGTAATTCGCGCGCAAGATCGCCATGCGGAACTGGCCGGCAGAACCATCGATCAAATAGAAGCCGAACTGATCTCGATGATTCCGGAGGAGCTTCAAGGCAAAATCGCTGCGGAATCGATCGTCGTGCCGGGCGACCCGACCGAGGAGTTGCTCTATCAGGGCCGAGCGTGCCAGGCCGACATGATCGTTCTAGGGGCGCAGGGCGCTTCGGCTTTTGCCGCCGTCGCGCGCCAAGGCGTGGTTTACAAGGTGCTGGCGCACTCTCATTGCCCTGTACTGACTCTTTCGCCTGTCGTGCTGGCGGCTGGCGGCGTCAAAAAGGAGAAAACTCATGTCGCCGAGGTCTTCCTCGCAGGTGTCTTCTAGTCGCCATCTGACTAATGGCCTTGTCGGCGCGGGAGATGAGGCATGTACCGTCAATTCTCCCGTAGGGAGAAATCGAAAATAGCCCAGGCGGGAGCGAAGCGACACCCAGGGGCTGCGATACCTGCCACTGATTCCGTCCCGTAAGGCCGGAATCGAAATCCA
>CAYVMS010000330.1:0-2706 GCA_964452615.1 uncultured Occallatibacter sp. | reverse complement strand
GGCTTCGCTACCCCTTCGCTTCCTTCAGGCTCATCCTTCGATTGGAAAAGACTGGCGGGGCTGTTTTCACCCGAAAATTGTGTGGCCAGTCTCCCTGCGCGACGATTAGATTTGACGTCCCGCAGATCCCGACAGACCCATCGAATGCGGAGCCTCTCTAGTAGAATCCAGCACAAAGCATCTTGTGTCGATTTGAAGGAGACTCCATGCAATCCATGGACCCGGGAAGCAAGCCCGCGCTGACGGAGACGCAGCAGACGGGAGCGGCCGGGAGTTCTGAAGTTCACTCCGAGTTCGCGCCCCCCGAGGACCAGGATGTGGCCCCTAAGGGCCGTGAGGTTCACGATCTCTATTGGGTTCTTGCCGGCGACGATGGATTGCGGGCGGGTTGGTCGCTCGCGATTTTTGCTCTGCTCTACCGCCTCTTTTCAGGCGTAGCGGGCTTGGTGGCAGTAGAGGTCTTTCCAGAGATTACGAAGTTCGACTTTTCGCCCAGCTTCGCGCTGATTGGAGAGTTGGTTCCGCTGGTGGCATTGATTTTTGCGGCGGCGATGGTGGCGCGCATGGAGCACCGCGGTATGCGCGACTATAACCTGATCGGGCCACGGCCTGCCGCTCGCTTCATTGAGGGCGCAGCAGCGGGGTTTGTGGCGCTCTCAGTGCTCGTGGGGGCGCTGGCCATGGGCGGCTGGCTGCGCTTTGGGCCTGTGGGGCTCTCGGGCGTGTCGATCCTCAGCTTTGCCGCGCTGTGGGGCTTGGCCTTTCTCATGGTGGGTCTCTTTGAGGAGGGCACGTTCCGCTGCTATCTGCAATTCACTCTCACGCGAGGCATCAACTTCTGGTGGGCGCTGGCAATCGTCGCGGCACTCTGCGTGGACCTGCTGGTGCGGACGACGGGGCACGGTGCAAGCGTGATTGGCGCGCTCTGGCTGGGATTGATGCCTGTGTCTGGCGGCAATGGGGTGTGGGGGGTGTATGCCGTGGCGCTGGCGGGGCTTTTTCCCTGCTTGATGCTGCACATTCGCAAAACCCCACGGAGTGGCTTCTGGCAGGCAGCCTGGGTGAGTTCGACATTCTTCGGCTTCATCCACACGAGCAACAATGGAGAAAACTGGATCGGGATCTTTGCCGCGGCGTTCATCGGCTTTGTCTTTTGCGTCAGCGTGCGGGTGACGGGCTCGGCCTGGTGGGCCATCGGCTGCCATGCGGCGTGGGACTGGACGGAGACTTACTTCTATGGAACCGCCGACAGCGGTTTGCAGGCGCAAGGGCATTTGCTGAGTACCAGCCCCGCAGGCAATACGCTGTGGAGCGGCGGCGCGGACGGGCCTGAAGGCAGCCTGCTGGTGTTGGGAGCGATCCTGTTGCTGCTGGCTGCGCTGCTGGTGATCTACGGGCGTAAGAAGCCCGGTGTGTTGGCCGCTCCGGTCTCGGAGTAAACCTGCGATAAGGTGGATAAGGTTCGCGATAGCCCACCCTAGCGGCAAAAACGAATACGCCGCGAGGGTGGAGCACCCGGAGTTTTTACTTTTTGTGAGCCTTACTGCTTACGGGCTTCCGTGTCAAAGATTGCCGGGTCGGGGTCTTTGAAGAAGATGGCATGCAGCGAGCGGACGGCTTCGTCGGCGTCGTCTTCGTCGATCATAAAACTCATATTAATCTCGCTGGCGCCTTGCGAGATCATCCTCACGTTGATGTGGCGGATGGCGGTGAAGACCTGGGCGGCCATGCCGCTCTTGCCGCGAATGTCGTCGCCGACCATGCAGACCAAGGCCTTCTTGCCCTCGTACTTCACATCGGCCAGCTTGCTCAAGTCGGCGGCGATGGCGGGCAGTTTCTCATTGGAATCGACGGAGAGCGAGACCGAGACCTCTGAGGTTGAAACCATGTCGACCGGGCACTGATGCTTGTCGAAGATGGTGAAGATGTCTCTCATGTAGCCGTGGGTCATCAACATGCGGCTGGCAACAACGTCGATGATCGAGAGCTTCTTTTTGACGGCGATGGATTTGAAGGGGCTCTTGCAGGGCGGGGCGAGCGAGGTGATGCGCGTGCCTTCGCAGGCGGCGTTGCGGCTGTTGAGCACGAGCACGGGAATGTTCTTTTTGACGGCCGGCAGAATGGTGGCCGGATGCAGAACCTTGGCGCCGAAGTAGGCCAGTTCGGCGGCCTCTTCAAAGCTGATGATCTTGACGCGCAGTGCGTCGGGGCAGATGCGCGGGTCTGTAGTCATGATGCCGTCAACGTCGGTCCAGATCTCGATGGCCTCGGCTTGAACCGCGCCGCCAATGAGCGCGCCGGTGAAGTCTGACCCGCCACGGCCGAGGGTGGTGGTGATGCCTGCTTCGTTGGATGCGATGAAGCCGCCCATCACGGGCACCTTGCCCCGCGAGGTGAGCGGAAGGAGCTTGGCTTGGGCGCGCTGCTCGATGATTGCGTCGAGTGGCACGGCCTTTTGAAACTGCGAATCTGTGATGACGATCTCGCGCGCGTCGGCGTGTGCCGCGTCGACGCCCAATTCGCGGAAGGCGGCGGCGACGATGCGGCTGGAGAGGAGTTCGCCGTGGCTGACAATCAGGTCGGAGATGCGCGGAGTGAGTTCGAGAATGGCCGAGAGGCCGCGCAGGATCTCATCGAGCGAATCGAATTTCCGGTCGATTTTTTCGATCAACGCTGCGCAATCGGCAGTGTTCTTGACCAGTTGAG
>CAYVMS010000329.1:0-2722 GCA_964452615.1 uncultured Occallatibacter sp. | reverse complement strand
GTCAACCGGCGGAAGGCTTCAAGATACTTGGCCTGTGTGCGCTCCACTACCTCGCCGGGGAGTCCCGGCGCGGGTGCCTGCTTGTTCCAATGGATTGATTCAAGATAGTCGCGCACGAACTGTTTGTCGAATGAAGGTTGCGCGCCGCCCGGCTTCCAAGCCGCGGCCTCCCAGAATCGCGAGGAGTCCGGCGTCAAAACCTCATCGGCCAGGATGATTCCGTCGGAAGTCCGGCCAAACTCAAACTTTGTATCAGCCAGGATCAGGCCACGCGACTCCGCGTGCTCGGCGGCCTTGTTGTAGATAGCCAGCGTCAAGCGCTTCAGTTCCGCGGCATCGGCCTCGCCGATGGCCACAACCGTCGCAGCATAGGAGATGTTCTCGTCGTGCGTGCCGGCCTCGCCCTTTGTCGATGGAGTATAGAGCGGCTCGGGCAGCCGTGAGCCGTCCATGAGGCCGTCTGGCAACGGAATGCCGCAAACCGATTGGCTCGCTTTGTATTCCTTCCAACCTGAACCCGTCAGATAGCCGCGCACGACGCACTCGACGGGAAACATGCTGGCTCGCTTCACCAGCATCGACCGGCCTTCAAGCTGATCGGCGTAGGGCTGCAAGGCGGCAGGGAATTCGCTGACCTCGGCAGTGATCAGATGGTTGGGAACCAACTCCGACACCAGGTCAAACCAAAAGAGCGAGATCTGCGTAAGAATCTTGCCTTTGCCTGGTATGCCAGTGGCTAATACATGATCGAAGGCTGAGATGCGGTCGGTGGCCACCAGCAGCAGATCGTCGCCAACGGCATACAAATCGCGTACCTTGCCCCGGCCCAGCAAGGGTGTCGTGCCCAAATTCGTACTCAGGAGAGCTGTCACAGGTGGGTCTACCTCGGAGGGAACTGAAACTCCGATTTTCAAAGCAGCGGCGCGCTTTGTCAATCTCTCTTCTACGCCTTTCAAAAAGAAAGTGTTTTTAAGCCCTCCGCAGGCAGGCCGTCGAGCGCAGTTCTCAATATTAAAAAGCGGTTTCGCCCCTTCAACCGGACCAAAATGGCACCACTGCAATCTTTTGCATCGTGTTACACAGCCCTGTGATGGCCGTCACGGAACGCTCTGTGCGCATAGGCGACACTCCAAGAGTCAACATGGTTCAGAGGGCGAGTAAAAATGCTCTCTTAGAGCCGGGAGACACGGAGTAGCCGTGGAAAGGGGAAGCCGCTGCTAACTTCGTTTGTGCAGGGATCACCAGTAGCCGCGTGCTACCGACCTCCAGCGCCGGCTACTGGTCCCCGTCTAGAGCTTGTATTCAAGCAAGCACCTCCGAAGAGACGTGATCCTTCGGAGGTCATTTTTTTCTACTTCGCCAATTCGTGCCACGACAATCTCGAAGATCTAACGAGTGATTCAACCGTTAATCAATCGATTTGCGTCGTACTCACCGACAAGAACGCCGGGCGGCCAAATGGCCGTCCGGCGTTTGTAGGTTTCGTTTGGATTACCGATTCTTGGCGACCTCTTCCACGGTGACTGGATCGAGGAAGGGCATTGCGGCGCGGAGTTCCTTGCCGACGATCTCGACCGGGTGCTTGGCTTCGGCTTCGCGGAATGCCATGAACTCTTTGCGGCCGGAGTTCTGGTCGGCGAGGAAGCGCTTGGCAAAGCTGCCATCTTGGATTTCGGTGAGGATCTGTTTCATCGCCTTGCGGCTCTCGTCGTTGATGACGCGCGGGCCCGAGACATAGTCGCCCCACTCGGCTGTGTCGGAGATGGAGTAACGCATGTAGGCCAGGCCGCCGCGATAGATCAGATCGACGATCAGCTTGAGCTCGTGCAGGCACTCGAAGTAGGCGCTCTCGGGCTGATAGCCGGCCTCGACCAGCGTCTCAAAGCCCGCCTTGATGAGTGCGCTGACGCCGCCGCAGAGCACCGACTGCTCACCGAAGAGATCGGTCTCGGTCTCTTCCTTGAATGTAGTCTCGAGCACTCCAGCGCGCGTGCCGCCGATGCCCTTGAGATAGCTGAGGCAGAGCTCGTGAGCCTTGCCGGTCGCGTCCTGGTGGACAGCGATGAGGCAGGGAACTCCGCCGCCCTCGGTGAAGACTTCGCGCACGCGATGGCCGGGAGACTTCGGCGCGGCCATGCCCACGTCAACTCCCTCAGGCGGAACGATGGTCTTGTAATGAATATTGAAGCCGTGGGCGAACATGAGCAGCTTGCCGGGGGCGAGGTTAGGCCCGATCTCTTCGGCATACAACTTGGCCGCGGTCTGATCGGGAACCAGAACCATGATGACATCTGCCCACTTGGTGACATCTGCAACGGTGCCCACTTCAAGGCCGGCCTTCTGCGCCTTGGCGATGGACTTCGAGTTAGCCGCCAGGCCCACCTTCACCTGGACGCCGGAGTCCTTGAGGTTGAGAGCGTGAGCGTGCCCCTGAGAGCCGTAGCCGATGATGGCTACCTTTTTTGCTTGAATGAGGGATAGGTCGGCATCGTGATCGTAGTAAGTCTTCGCCATGATTTTTCTCTTATCTTCCTTTGCTTGCTGGGTGAAATGTTGATCTTAAAAAGTCTTGGTCGCCCGCCTACTCCGGCTCGACCGTAGCATTCTCTTCGACTGTCTCCAGAGCCTCTTCCGCGGGCTCGTTTGCTCCCGCGCCCATGGCCTTTAGTACGCCGCTGGTGTGGTGGCCGCGGCGCATGGTCATCTTGCCGCTGCGGCAGAT
>CAYVMS010000328.1:0-2747 GCA_964452615.1 uncultured Occallatibacter sp. | reverse complement strand
GTGAAAACCGGCATGGATATTGGGGATGAGGGGCTTTTTCCGTAAATACCACCAAGCAGCAGTAGCGAGTACCCCAGAAATAGCACCAAAAATCCTTGGCTTCCATACTACCGCATAAGACGGTATTGGACATAATATCGTTGATTTTATTGGATGTTTTGAGAGGATACCGGACGATCTAGGACGGCATAAAACAGGTTCTTGGTGGGCAGTGAGGGACTCGAACCCCCGACTTCCTGCTTGTAAGGCAGGCGCTCTAACCAGCTGAGCTAACCGCCCACTCTATCGAGAAGACCATTGCGGCCTTCTGTCATCATACCAGCGAGATTGGTTGCCGGTCAGGTGCGCCTGTTGAAACTCGCGCCTTACCGCCTTAAGGACGGCGCAGCCGCTGTTGATAAACTCACCGGGTGGGACTCATTCTTAATGCCGACGACTTCGGGCTGACCTCTGGGGTCAATCGCGCCATCGTCGAGCTGCATCGCTCCGGATTGCTGACCAGCGCGACTCTGATGGCCAAGGCTGCAGCTACCGAGGAAGCTATCGAGCTGGCACGCTCTACCCCCTCGCTGGGAGTGGGCTGCCACGTAGTTCTCGTCGACGGCGAGCCTACGCTCCCAACCCACGAGCTACCCTCGATTGCGGACCCGCGCACAGGTCGTTTTCATCCCAAGCTGGGCGCATTTCTTCAGCGGCTCTACACAGGCCGAATCCGCTCCGTTGAGATCGAAGCCGAAGCCGGCGCACAGATCGCCTTTCTCCAAAGCCGCGGCCTGCGCCTCACCCACATCGACACGCACAAGCACACCCACATGTTTCCCGCCGTCCTCCGCCCGGTTCTGCGCGCCGCGAAAGCCGCCGGGATCCGCGCAGTGCGCAATCCCTTTGAGCCGGCGTGGAGTCTGCGCGCCACTCCCGGCGCACCATGGATCCGCCGCACCGAGGTCCGGCTGCTGCGGCTGCTCGAACCCGCCTTCCGCCGCATCGTGGCGGAAGAGGGTTTCACCACCAACGATGGAGCTATCGGCATACTAGCCACCGGCACACTCGACGCAGCTACGATTACCTCTCTCCTGCGCAATTTGCCCCCCGGCACCTGGGAACTGGTCTCGCACCCCGGCTACAACGACGCCGACCTGGCCAAGGCCCACACCCGCCTGCTTGCCTCGCGCGAAACCGAGCGCCAAGCCCTCGGCGCAATCGAGCAGTTCCCCCATCTCGAACTCATCTCTTTTGCCGGTCTGCAGCCGCTCATCGAACCAGTTCAGACGACTGCCATAATCTCCTGATTCTTGACCACCTGGAGACAGTTGCATCTTCCGCCTCCTTCAAAACGTCCAAATCAAAGCTGGACAAAAGCCAAAGATTGAGAAGAACTTATGCGCATCGGCATCACCTGCTATCCCACCTACGGCGGTTCTGGCGTGGTGGCCACTGAGCTGGGCATCGAGCTGGCCGCTCTCGGTCATGAGGTGCATTTCATCTCCTACTCGCAGCCTTTCAGGCTCAGCGGACGCGACAACGGCATCGAATACCACGAGGTTCACGTCTCCAGCTATCCGCTCTTCGAGTTCCCACCCTACGATCTGGCGCTCGCCTCGCGGATGGCCGAGGTTGCCGAGTTTCACGAACTTGACCTGCTCCATGTCCACTACGCCATTCCCCACTCGGTGAGCGCTCTGCTGGCCCGGGACATGCTGGCCGCTCAAGGCCGCAGTCTGCCCTTCGTCACCACCCTCCATGGCACCGACATCACGCTGGTCGGTCTGGACCGCGGATACCTGCCCATCACCCGGTACGCCATCCAGCAGAGCGACGGCGTAACCAGCATCTCCAGCTATCTAAAGGACAAGACGCTCACCGACTTCGGCATCTCGCGCCCCATCGAGGTCATTCCCAACTTCGTCAACTGCGATCAGTACATGCCCATCAAGGATGAAGCGGTCCGGGCGGCTGCACGCCGGCGGCTGGCCCTCCCCGGCGAGGCGATTCTGATGCATCTGTCAAATTTCCGCCCGGTAAAGCGCGTGGTCGACGTGGTCAGGGTCTTTGCGCAGGTGGCGCGCGAGCTTCCGGCGCGGCTTGTTCTGGTGGGCGACGGACCCGACCGCTCAGCCGCCGAGTGGCTTGCCCACGATCTCAAAATCCATGACAAGGTTCACTTTATGGGTAAGCAGGAGCAGGTCAACGAGCTGCTTCCCTTGGCCGATCTGATGGTCATGCCTAGCGAACTCGAGTCCTTTGGACTGGCCGCGCTCGAGGCCATGGCCTGTAAGGTGCCATCCATCGCCACGCGAGTCGGAGGCGTGCCCGAACTGATCGACGACGGCATCACCGGCCTGCTCTATCCCGTTGGCGATGTTGAAGCTATGGCAGAAGGAGCGGTCAGTCTGCTCAAAGATCGCGAGCGCCTACAAGCCATGCGCGACGCCGGACGCAAGACAGCCCAGGGGCGCTTCTGCGCCTCGCTGGTGGTGCCGCAATACGTGCGCTACTACGAGCAAGTGCTGGCAGGACAGGGTTCGGAGACCAGAGAGCAGGGCTCAGTTCTGGCCGGAAGATAGCTGGGTATCCAACTTGGTTTGTTATCCTGAGCGTAGCTAAGTCGAAGGATCTGCGGTTGCTTTTCGTCTAGCATTTTCGGATTTACTGTAGACTTCCGTGCCCCATCCTTTCCGCTTTTTTCTGCGGAAAGGGTGGGAAACCAGGAACTACGACAGGCTTTAGACGCCATCTTCACCCGCAAA
>CAYVMS010000327.1:0-2749 GCA_964452615.1 uncultured Occallatibacter sp. | reverse complement strand
CCATTCCGCGTTTTTCTGCGGAATGGGTGGGATGCCTACAAAATTCCGGTCTACACAATTCCCGAAAATACTTAAAGAGCCCGCGTTCCGCCAGCCAATTCGTCGAAAGAGGTTCTACGCATGGCGCTGCACAAGTCGTTCGCTTTTTTAATCGCGTTCGTTGCTGTTCCTCTCCTTGCGCAGAACCCAGCGCAGACAACCCCCGCTGTCTTCGGCTATCGCGACTTCGCGGTTCAGGCCAAGCTTGAGGAGAAGTTCCTCGCCGTTCCCGACGCCAAGCTGGCCGGCGAGCACCTGAAGATCCTAACCGCCGAGCCTCATCTTGCATCGACCCCCGAAGACCGCAAGACCGCCGACTACGTTGCTCAGAAATTTCGCCAGGCCGGCCTGGAGACCGAGATTGTTCCTTATCGTGTCCTGATGAACCAGCCCAAACAGGTGCGCGTCGAAGCCTACGACTCCAGCGGGAAGTTGCTGATGAGCGGCCCTACCCGCGAACATGCAGACGGCGACCCTTACCAGGACGATCCCCGCGTGGTGATGCCCTTCAACGGCTCCTCCGGTTCGGGCGATGTGACCGCAGAGGTGGTCTACGCCAACTACGGCCGCCTGGAAGACTTCGAACAACTCGCCTCCCGGCACATCGACCTGCGCGGCAAGATCGTTCTGGTGCGCTATGGCGCCAACTTTCGCGGAGTCAAAGTCTACCTGGCCGAGCAGCGCGGCGCCGCCGGCGTGCTCATCTATTCTGACCCGCAGGACGACGGCTTCTCCAAGGGCGACGTCTATCCAATCGGGCCCTGGCGCCCTGAGACCAGCGTCGAGCGCGGATCGGTCCAATACCTCTTTAAATATCCCGGCGATCCCGAAACTCCCACCGTTTCTTCAACCCTGGATCTGCCCGATTCGGCCCGCGTATCACCTTATGGCAACCAGCCCCGTATCATTTCCATCCCCATCAGCTACCACGACGCCTCGCCCATCCTGCAAGCTCTCAAAGGTTCCGGAGTCCCGCAGGGCTGGCAAGGCGCGCTTGGCTTTCGTTATCACATTGGAGAGGTCGGGGGTTCCGGCGCGGTAAAGGTCCGCCTGGTCTCTGTGCAGGACTATCAGCGGCGCATCATCTGGGATGTGATAGGCAAGGTCAAAGGCACCGACTACCCCGACGATTGGGTGGTAGTGGGCAATCATCGCGACGCTTGGGTCTACGGTGCCGTCGATCCCTCCAGCGGCACCGCAGCCATGCTCGAATCGATCCACGGAGTCGGTGTGCTTCTCAAACAAGGCTGGCGGCCCAAACGGACCCTCATTTTCGCCAGTTGGGATGCCGAGGAGGAAGGCCTCATCGGCTCCTCCGAGTGGGTCGACCAGAACGCCAAAGCCCTGGAGCGCGCAGTTGCCTACTTCAACACCGACGTAGCCGTCTCCGGGTCGGACTTCTCCGCTGCCGCCGTGCCCTCGCTCAAGCAGTTTGTCCGCGAACTCACCCGTTCGGTTCCCAGTCCGCTCGGCGGAACGGTTTATCAGCAGTGGCGCATCAATCATCCGGCGCAGAACGGGCACCTCGCCCAAAACGAGCAAAATAACTCCAACGCGCCGCCCGCGCCCGGCGAGGAGGTCCACGTCGGCGACCTAGGTTCCGGTTCCGACTTCACGCCTTTTTTTCAGCATGTCGGCGTACCCTCCACCGACATTGGCTCCAGCGGACCTTATGGCGTCTATCATTCGGTCTTCGATAACTTCGCATGGTTCACCATGAATGCCGACGGCAGATTCGTTTATCTGCAAGAGATGGCCCGCGTCTTCGGTCTTGAAGCTCTTCGTATGGCTGATGCCGATGTGCTGCCCTACGACTACGTCGCTTACGCTCGCGAGATCGGCTCATACCTTGACGCCGTTAAGCGCAAGGCTTGGGTTCCCGGCGACAGGGCTTCGTTGATGCGGTGGAACTCCGGTGTGCCGGGGCACTACTCCCTGGACTTTGCCGCCGTCGATGCCGCCGCCGCCCGCTTCTCTGCCGCGGCAGAGCGAGCTCACGTACTGCAAGTCTCCGGCTCCGGCGACCTCGCCCTGCTCAATCTCGCCCTGCGCCAAGCTGAGAACGCCCTGCTCTCCGATGCCGGATTGCCCAACCGCCCCTGGTACCGGCACGTGATCTATGCTCCCGGCGAATACACCGGCTACTCGGCGGTCGTGCTCCCCGGCGTCAACGAGGCGCTCGACGCCCACGACCTCAACCGTGCCACTCAGCAGTTGGCCGTGCTTGCTCAAGCCCTCAACCGGGCCGCACAGACGCTGGAGGGCGCCGAGTGAGCTAAACCTCTTGGTGCACAAGCGTGGGCCGCCATACAGTCGGCCATTGATAGGTTTTGAAAGGGCACGATTTCAAAGGCTGCGGAATACCCCTGCGGAGCTGCGACAAGCGTCAGGGCATGATTTCAGTCGTGCCGAAAACGCTACAAAACAAATGGCGGGCTTTAGCCCCTGAGGCATCCACTTCGTTGAAATCGTCCCAAATCTTGCCTTCTTCTGCAGCCTATTCAGCGGGTACTCAAATGCTAGAAAAACCCTCTGGTCCTTAGCCCTTGAGGGTTTGTTTTCTTCAATCTGACCCTCTCTGTGGATCTCTGAGCGGTTGACCCGGCCCTGTAACGCTCGTATTGTTGGAGTTGATGATGAAAACTTCCCCTAACTCGGTCCGCATCGGCGTCGCGGCTGCCATTATCGTCGGCACCATCGGCTGGCTTGC
>CAYVMS010000326.1:0-2785 GCA_964452615.1 uncultured Occallatibacter sp. | reverse complement strand
TCCATCCCTTGATGCCCAGTTCATCCAGCAGCGTAGCCAGCATTTCGAGCACTTCAGCATCGCGCAGAGGGCTTTCGCTGCCTGCCGAGGGCGGCCCGATCACCTCAGCGCCGATCTGCGAAAACTGCCGGTAGCGGCCCTTCTGCGGCCTCTCGCGCCGGAACTGCGGACCGATGTAATAGAGCTTCTGCAACTGGCCCGTCTCCCCGAGTTGGTGCTCGATATAGGCGCGAACCACTCCAGCAGTGTTCTCAGGGCGCAAGGTCAGGGTCTGCGTCTTCTCCGACTGCGCCCGAGCGCGGTCTTCCCATGTGTACATTTCTTTCGAGACAATGTCGGTCTCTTCGCCTACGCCGCGGGCAAACAGGGCTGTGTCCTCAAAGACAGGCGTGCGAATCTCGCCGAAGTTGTAGCGGGCAAATACGTCGCGTGCGGTAGCCTCGATGCGGTTCCAAAGCGCGGTCTCCGGCGGCAAAAGATCCCGCGTCCCGCGTACGGCTTTCAGTGTGCTCATATCTCTTCTAGTCTAAATGGCGTGGGAACGACGAACGCATGTGCGTGAGCTACAGATCATCTTCTAAGAGTGTTTCCAAATCTTGGGCACTGTGCAGTACATGAACGACCAGAACTGCCTGCTCCTGATCCAGATAGCGATAGAAGACCATGTGCTTGGAAAAGCCGGGAATGAGTATCCAGCGCAATCCTACCAGGGCCGGAGTGCGAAAACGGCACAGCGCTCAACGTTCTGGGAAGCTTCGCAGGGAGTTCACTATCTGACCTACAGCTTCCTCCCACCGATGCGCTAATGCGATGTCTGAAGCCTGCTCGTAATACTCCGCCAGCTCGACAATCGACTGAGCAGCCGCTTCGGAGATGCGCAGTTCAATCACTGTTGGGCGAGCTTTTCCCGAAGGACTGCGACCAGACTGCGCCCGTGTAACTCTTCTGGAGAGACCACGAACTCTTTTGTTTGAAGAGCATCGAGCAGTTCCGTTTCAAGGCGTGAACGCCGCTGTTCTTTGTCCTGACGGATCAGGTTGCGGACAAACTCACTCGGGGTGCCAAAGTCGCCGGAGGCTACGCGACTTTCGACATAGGCCTTCAAGGGGTCGGGCAGCGAAATGTTCAGGGAGGTCATCGGCATGTTTCCATTTTATGACAGTTTATGATGGTTTGGAACTATTTTATGCTTGATTGGGTTCCAAAGCGCCGGGTGCCCCATCATTTCGCACACTTGGAGAAAGGATGGGAAACTTCAAACCTCGACCCACCCAGCCGAAGGCCGCTGGCCCCACCAACGGTGCCAGGTGCTCACTCCCAAATCCGAACCCACCAAATAATCGGGAAACTCAGGCGGCAATCCGCGCAGTCTTTGCGCTTTCCTGTTGAGCCTTCGCAGCATCCTCTCTAACGTCCAGGTAGGGTGATTCCCAAACCTGATTGACGATGCAGACAAGCGAGGCGAGGCTGCCGAGAGAGTTGGCCGGGCATCTGACCGAGGTGGCGCTTGGATGCCAGCGCATGCTGGAGGAGAACCCGTGTCATGCGCAGGCACTGGTCGGCATCTGTCTGGTTGCGCTCGCGAGCCGCCAATCTGAAGCCGCAGTCAAGATGGCCGAGGCCGCTGTGTCTTCCGCGCCCGAAATGGTCGCGGCCTGGGTGGCGCTGGGCCAAGCGTTCAAAGCAGCCGGCCGGAGCGAAGACGCAGAGCGCGCCTACGAACACACTCTCCGGCTGGACGGAGGAAACGCGCTCGCCCGCATGGGTCTGGCCGAACTGCTGCTGGCCGCCGGACGCCCCGAGAAAGCGCTCATCGAATTTGAATCACTTCTCCGCAGACAGCCTTCGTCTGTGGCGGCGCTGATGGGTCTGGGCCACGCATTGGCAATGATGGGATGCAACGAAGAGGCTCTGGAGCAGTACGAGCGGGCTCTGGCGCTGCGTCCAAAACTTCCCGAGGCGGAGTTTGCCGCCGGTTTTGTGCTGTCGCAAATGGGCCAGCCCAAAGAGGCCGAGAAGCGCTACCGACGTGCGCTCGTCCTGCGGCCGGACTTTGCCGCGGCATGGGTCAATCTGGGCAACTTGCTGCGTGAGCAGGGCCGCGAAACGTACGCCGAGGCTGCCTTGCGGCACGCCGTCGAGCTGCGCCCCGATTTCGTCTCGGGATGGGTGAATCTGGCGATTCTAGCGCGCGAGCAGTGCCGGTCCGGCGAGGCCGAGGCGTACCTGCGGAAAGCATTTGCCCTCGACCCGGAACAAGTGGAAACGCTGACAGCCTGGTGCCAATTACGCGCCGGCGGAGGCGACATGGCAGGCGCATGGCAGTGGCTCCGTTGGACTCTTGCCCGCGCGCCGGAGAATGCAGAGGCCGTGAATATGCACGGCATTCTGCTGCACAAAGAGGAACGCTTCGCCGAAGCCGTAGAGGCCTTTGTGCAGGCCGAGGCGCTTGGCAGCCGCGCCGCAGCCTCCAACCGCGGAAACTCCCTGCTCGATCTTGGCCGCATGGACGAGTCTCTCCGGGCCCATGAGTCGGCAGTCGAGCGCGCCCCGTCGCACCCCGGCGCACGTTACAACCTGGCCCTGATCCGCCTGCGTCTCGGTGACTGGGAGCAGGGCTGGCCAGGCTACGAGGCTCGCTGGAGCTTTCGCGAGGTCCATCGCAGCCCAAGAGTCTTTACGCAACCCCGTTGGCAGGGCGAGGCACTCGACGGACGGCGGATTCTTCTCCATGCCGAGCAGGGGCTGGGCGACACGATCCAGTTCTGCCGCTATGCCACATTGG
>CAYVMS010000325.1:0-2811 GCA_964452615.1 uncultured Occallatibacter sp. | reverse complement strand
AGCAGGATCACGTCGGCCAAGCCCAGGACGTAGACAGAAGCCAGCAGCAACAGCACGAGAGCGGAGAGGCCGCGATTGTCCCAGTGGGTTTTGCGCTGGGCCGCGCGCACCAGCAGCCAGATGAGGAAGATGCTGGCGACAAAGGCGACAGTCGGATGCATCCAGCGCCAGCGCACCAGCCAACCACTCGTCGGGGAGAAATCTTGGGCTAGCGCGAGGCCGAGAGAGCCAGCCGGAAAAAGCGTATCGCCCAACGCAGCCAGCGAACCGGTGACGCCCACCATCATTACAACGAGAATGCTGGCGAGGGCGCCAAACGGCGCTACAAGACGCACACTGCCGCGCTGATAGCCTTTACTCCGGCTGAGCAAGTGCGCGGTCAGCGTGAGCGCCCCAAGCAAAAGAAGTGTGTTAGTCAGGTGCAACGCCAGATAGGCCGGGCGCAGTGGAGACAAGCTCTGCGCCGTTAGCCCGAGTTTGACGAGCAGCGCTCCAAGGGCCGCCTCGATCAGCGTGAATGCGACAGAAGCAATGGCAGCCACCCGGGCCAGGTGGCCGCGTACTGTTCCGTTAAAAATCCAAACCGCCAACCCCACGACGGCGAAGAACGACAGGCCGCTGGTCAAGCGATGCGTGAACTCGATCATCGTATTCACGCTGGCCGAGTGTTGCAGGACGGTGCCGTTGCAGAGCGGCCAGTGGTTGCCGCAACCCGCGCCGGCGCCGGTAGCCCGGACCAGCGTGCCCCACAGGATAACGGCGATGAAGTATGCAAGAACGCCCCAGGCAAAGCGGCGCAGAGACGGCGAGGGCAGGCGTTGTGCGGTAATAGGAGTTGCGGTAGCAGACATAATGCACGCTCCGGAATCGAACCCATCAGTGTAGAACAAACGCCCGGTTGTCCAGTTGCGATTTTCCACCCGGGATGCCCCGTGGAAGGGGCGCAGTTGTTCGCGGCTATTCACCGGCCTTGGCGGCCAATGTTTCCACGACTGCGAGACTCCGCATCAACTCGACGGGCGCATTGTGCCGCTGCTGCAGATAAGCCGTGCTGTTATAGGAGATCCAGACTTTTCCCTGGCTGTCTTCCCGGACGAGAATCTTCAGCGGCAAGTCGATGGCGATGCTGGGTGCGGCAATCATGACCGGCGTTCCTGCCTTGGGATTTCCGAAGATCAGCAGCTTGGTGGGAGGCATCTCCAGCCCAACTTTTTCTGCCTCTCCGCTGTGGTCGACTAAAGCGAAGAGAGCAACTCCCTTAGCTTCCAAAATCCCCTTGAGCCTGTCCACCGTCTGGTCTACGGAGTAATTGCTGGGGATCTCGACGATGCCGTTGTCGACTCTGGGTAACATGGTTACCTCCTTCCCGTTTGCAGGTTGTGAGTGAGTTGAACGCTGGACCGAGACAAGATAAATCGTCATTGCAAGACCGACTAATGCGAGGAAGATGGCAATGGCTACAATCTGTTTTGAGGCGTGACCACCCGACGCTTCGCCGCGATCCAACTGTCCGATCAGCCAGACGTGATTCCACCCGGCCCAGAGATTGACGATTACTCCAGCGGCAATCAAGGCCGTGCCGAACCAAAGGGAGACTCCGGACGAATGCTGCGAAGGAGCGCTCTGTATGAGCTGGAGTTGTTGAAGAAAGAGCCCGAAGCGCGCCACAACAAAGCCGAAACCCATCAGGGCGAGGCCCGTGCGAATCCACGCAAGCAGCGTCCGTTCTGCAGCCAGGTAGTCGCTGAGAGCGGCCTTCTGTCCAGCATTTGCTGGTGTCGTCATCGTCTCTGCCTCCTGCCCACTCGGCAAAAAGCATCTTCCTCGCCGTCGCACCGGGCGTCTTGCAAGTATTATGCCCGGTCAGTCCAAGACTGGAAACTGGGTCCGTCTACTTCTATTTGTCAGCCTGCCTCCTAAGTCAAGGCAGGCTGACGTTTATCGATAATCTTGACGACTTACCGTCCCAACAGACGCACGACGTGATTGACGATAATCAGGTCTTCGGCTGGCGGGATGACGCGCACGGTGACGGGCGAATGCTCGGAAGAGATGACGGCCGCGCCGCGAACATTATTGCGTGCGGGGTCGAGAATGATGCCCAAAGCGCTCAGACCAGCGCAGATCTCGGCACGGGCGGCAATGTCGTTTTCGCCGATGCCGCCGGTGAAGACCAGCATGTCCAGCCCGCCCAACTCAGCCACGTAGCTGCCGATCCACTTGGCGATAGTCCAGGTGAACTTATCCACGGCCAGCTTCGCCTTGGCGTTGCCCGCCTTGATGGCGTCGCGCAGGTCGCGCATATCGTTGGAGAGGTTGCTAACGCCGAGGAGTCCTGCTTTTTTGCTGGCGACGACCTCCAGTTGATCGGCAGCGGCAGTGGCGCTCTCGGCGGTCTCGGCGATCTTGCGCAGGATGAACAAAAGCACGCCGGGATCGATGTCGCCCGTGCGCGTTCCGCTGATGATGCCGCCGGTGGGCGTGAGGCCCATCGAAGTATCGAGGCATTGGCCGTCGCGTATAGCGGAGATAGACGCGCCATTGCCCAGGTGAGCGACGATCAGCTTCTTGGGCACGTTGGGCTGCAACTGGAAGACGATCGACTCGTAAGAGATTCCATGCGCGCCGTAGCGGCGGACGCCCATCGCGGAATACTCCTCGGGGATGGGCATGTGGGTGACGACTTCGGGCATGGTGCGATGAAAGTAGGAGTCGAGGCAGACGAAGTTGGGCACGCCGGGAAAGAGACGCAGCGACTCGCGCATGATGTAGACGGCGATGGGCGTGTGCAGCGGCGCAAAGGCCGTGTAC
>CAYVMS010000324.1:0-2866 GCA_964452615.1 uncultured Occallatibacter sp. | reverse complement strand
TCTCCTTGCGCTTTTCGCCAAATGGCGCGATAATGATGCCAGGTGGCCGAGATGAGCATTGCTGAGATTGTGGAAGTTCTGGGCGGCAAGAGAACCTTCAAGCAGCCGGTTCGGAAGGCGGACGATCTGGTGGCGCAGGTGCGCGTGGGGTTGCCGGCCTCGACCGTGAACCTGCTTGCGGAGACGCTGTCGATGCAGCGCGGACAGGTGGCCAAGCTCCTCAATATTCCTGCCCGCACCCTTAGCCGCAGACTGGCGACGAAATCGCGCCTCACGCAGGATGAGTCGGACCGGACGCTGCGCATGGCAAGAGTGGTCGCTTTGGCAAATGAAGTCCTGGGAGCAGAAGACAAAGCCTCTCGCTGGATGGTGGCGCCGAACCGCGCATTGGGCGGGAAGAAGCCCTTCGACCAGCTCGATACGGAATTGGGCGTGCGGTCGGTCGAGGGAGTTCTCTACGCTATTGCCTACGGGATGTATAGCTGATGTGGGTTTGGCGTCTCTTCCCGGATCGTTTCCGCGAGTCGGCCTTCACAGGCATTGGTGGACTTTACGCCGCCAGGCGTTGGAACCATCTGGGCGCGGTGATGGTCTATACCGCAACTTCGCCTGCGCTGGCGGCTCTCGAGCTCTTCGTTAACCTGGAGCCCAATGAGGCGCCAGACGATCTTCTCATGGCGGCGGCTGAGATTCCCGACGCACTGGTCGAGCAACTGGACCTGGGTCTGTTGCCTGCCGACTGGCGTCAGTTGGACAGTATCGCGTGCCGCGATCTCGGCTCCGGCTGGGCGGCAAGCGGCCGTTCCGTGGCGCTCCGCGTTCCTTCGGCGGTCGTTGACGGCGACTGGAATTTGTTGCTCAATCCAAGGCACACAGAGTTCAGCAAGATTGAGTTCATCAAGCCCAAGCCCTTCCGCTTCGATGGGCGGATGTTCCGTTGATGTCAGGCTAGGGTTTGGATAACGCTGCCGGAACCCAATTGAGTACCTTGTCTCGCAGAGCAGCCCGTACCCCGGCTTAGTAAAATCAACCTTAAACCTGCCTCACGCCGGCTCTGGAGGCCACTTGCTTTACTGGCTGCTCTACGAAAAGCTCTTTCCGTTCTTTCACCCATTTCGCATCTTCCGCTACCTCACGTTCCGGACTGCGTTCGCCACTCTAACCGCTCTGCTCATCGCGCTCTTCATCGGCCCCTGGGTCATCCAGAAGCTGCGCGAATTCCAGATCGGCCAGTACGTCCGCGACGACGGTCCGCAGACTCATCTGAAGAAGACCGGCACCCCCACCATGGGCGGCGTCCTTATCGGGATTGCGATTCTGCTGCCCACAGTCCTCTGGTCCGACCCCGCCAATCCCTTTGTCTGGATCACGGTCGGCGCAACGCTCGCTTTTGGGGCAATCGGTTTTGCCGACGACTACGTCAAGGTCGTCCAGAAGCGCAGCATGGGCCTCACGGCGCGCGCCAAGCTTTTCTATCAGGGGCTGGCGGGCGCAGCGGTCGCCGTTTCACTCGTCGTTCTTGATCAGTTCAAGCTCTACTCCACGCAGTTGACGGTTCCATTCGTCAAGAGCTGGCGCCCCGATCTTGAATGGCACTGGCTTGGCTCCATTCCTCATCTCGGCCTGCTCGCCTTTTTGCCCTTTGTTGTATTCATCATCATTGTCCTGATGGGCTCGTCCAACGCCGTCAACCTGACCGACGGGCTCGACGGCCTGGCAATCGGCTGCACCATCATCGCCGCCGGCGCGTTGGCCGTGCTCACTTACGTGAGCGGTCATGTGGTCTTTGCCGACTATCTCGAACTCCAGCGCATGCCCATGGTCGGCGAACTCACCGTCTTCTGCGGCTCCATGCTCGGCGCTTCCATTGGATTCCTCTGGTACAACGCCCATCCCGCCGAGATCTTCATGGGCGATGTGGGGTCGCTGGCGTTGGGCGGAGCCATCGGCACGGTTGCCATCATCATCCGCCAGGAGCTGTTGCTGCCCTTCATCGGAGGCATCTTCATCATTGAGGCGGGTTCTGTCATTCTTCAGGTGGGCAGTTACAAGTTTCGCAACAAAAAGCGCATCTTCAAGATGGCTCCCCTGCATCACCACTTCGAGCAGCTTGGCTGGCAAGAATCCAAGGTCATCGCTCGTTTCTGGATCGGCGCGCTCGTGTTTGCATTGTTTGCACTCACCACGCTGAAATTGCGTTAGACAATCCGCGTCACGCATGCGTTACAGTGCACAATATAGGGAGTCACGAGTCAATTCGGCGAGTTGGTTGCTTTGAAAGGGCACGGCTTCAGCCTGAGGAAGAACACGTTATAGGTAGGTTTTGTGTCAGGGCTCTACTCCACAGGCCGCAGAGAAACTCGATGAAGGTAGGCTTTGTGTCAGGGCACAACTTTAGTCGTGCCGCTAGCGCAACAAAATAAGTGCGGGGCTTTAGCCCCTGGGGAATGAGATCGGTCTCGAGGATTGGTTAGAATGTTGGAACTCAAAGGCAAAAAAGTTCTGGTCGTCGGATTAGGTAAATCCGGCCTCGCCGCAGCGTTGTTTCTGCGCCGGCAGGGCGCGCTGGTCACCGTCTCCGACGTTCGCTCGGCCGACCAATTGGCCAAGGAGATCCCTGCCCTGATTGAAGCTGGCATCATGGTCGAGGCCGGCGGCCACGGCCTGCTCACCTTCCGCCGCCAGGACCTGATCGTCGTCAGCCCCGGCGTGCCGATCGACACTCCAGAACTGGTGCAGGCGAGGCAACTCGGCCTGCCGGTCATCGGCGAGCTGGAACTGGCAGCGCGCTTCCTCAAGGGCCAAACGTTGGCCGTCACCGGCTCCAACGGCAAGACCACCACCACCACGCTGCTCGGCGAGATCC
>CAYVMS010000323.1:1191-2903 GCA_964452615.1 uncultured Occallatibacter sp. | reverse complement strand
TTCCGCTACGCTCCATCCGGGGCTATTTTCGATGCTCCCTACGGGAGCAGTCCATGGAAGATTGGGCCTGCTTCTAGCAATTCCCAGAGTGCCGCTGTCCTCTATCAGGAGCTACTTTTCATCACCCTCCGGGGGCAGTTGACAAAGGGTTGGGAGGGCTGCACAGGCTGCGGATAATCGCCTGTTCCCGAGGATTTTCGACGAAAGATCTACCGCAGGGGCTAAAGCCCATCATTTGTTTTGTTGCTTTTGCGGCACGACTGAAGTCGTGCCCTGACACTTGTGAGTGTTCCCATTGAGTCTTTCCCGCGCCAGTTCAAGCAATCCCCTGGGTGCCACTGTGTCTCATCAGGGCAATTCACTAGTGCTGCCTACGGGAAAAGGAGCTGCGTGCCGTGTCACGGCTTCAAATGGGTGAAGAACGGCAGTCTGGTCACGTCGTTGAAGATGACGAAGGCGAAGAAGGCCATGAGCACTACGAAGGCGGCCTGATAGATTCGCTCCTTGACGTTGATGTTGATCGGGCGGCGAATGGTGCTTTCGATCAGCAGGAAGAAGATCATGCCCCCGTCGAGGATCGGAAAGGGCATCAGGTTGAGTATTCCCAGGTTAAGACTGATGGACGCGGCGAGTTCGAACTTCGGGGCCCATTCCCTGGTCTGAGCTGCCTGCCCCGCCACGCGCGCGATACCCACGGGCCCGGAGATCTGGGAGGCCGAGACCTTGTGGGTGAGGATACGGCCGAGGACATCGAGAATGAGCGTAGAGTTTTCTACGCAGAAATCCTTCGACTCGGCCGTGGCCTCGAAGAGCGACAAGGGTTCGGGTTGAGTGGGAATCTCGGAGGGCGGCTGATAGTTGAAGCCCATACGCCAGACAGATTCGCCGATCTGGTTCGAGGGAGTCACGACAAGGGGCGGAAGCGTCTGGCCATTGCGGCTTACGGTGAGCGTGACTGGCTTGCCGTGTCCCGCTTGCAGATAGGGCACGAGCGGCTCCAGGGTATGGAAGGCGTGGCCATCGACGGCGAGAATCCGGTCTCCGCCGCGCAGGCCTGCCTGGGCAGCGGGCGAATTGGGAACGACCGCGTCCACATCGATCGGTGCTTGCACGAGTTGGAGGAAGAGGCCGGCCTGGCTCAGGTCCAATAGCTTGCCCTTGCTCTCAACGGGAAGGCGCAAATCGACAGCGAGGCTCTTGCCGTCTCTCTCAACTGTGACGGGCACGGCCTGGCCGGCACCCTGGATAGCGGTGCGGCGAATCTGCTCCCAACTGGGGTTATCTTGAGCGCCAAAGCGACGGATGATGTCGCCGGGGGCGATGCCGGCCTGGGCCGCCGGTGAACTGTCTGTGACCCATTCGACCACAATCGGCTGGATCGAAGGAACCTCATTGATGAAGTTGAAGTAGACGACCATCAGCACAAAGGCCAGGACAAAATTGGCAGTCGGGCCAGCGAGGCCGATGAGCATCTGCTGCCAGCGGGGGTGCGAAGTGAGGGCTCCGGGGTCGTTGATCGGCGCTTGCGTGGCTGTGCCCGTCGCGGCGTCGCTCAATTCGCTGAAGTTCTCGCCGGACATCTTGACGTAGCCGCCGAGGGGCAACAGGCAGACTTTGTAGTCGGTGTCGCCGAATACGTAGCCGAAGAGCCGCGGCCCAAAGCCCAGAGAAAACGCCTCGACGCGAACTTTGCACAGTTTGGCAACGGCAAA
>CAYVMS010000323.1:0-1091 GCA_964452615.1 uncultured Occallatibacter sp. | reverse complement strand
GCGAGCACCTCGGCGATCGTGGCCGGATGCGACTCTGGCGTGGCTGCGAGCACCTTTTCAATTGTACGCGGGATTCCCATGAACGAGATGCGGCAGTCAAGGAATGCCTCGACGGCGATCTCGTCGGCTGCGTTGAGAGCGATGCAGTGGGCTCCGCCTTTCTCTGCCGCTTCAAAGGCGAGGCGCAGGCAGGGGAAGCGCTCGAGGTCGGGCTGCTCAAAGTCAAGATGGCTGAGCGCGGCCAGATCGAAGGTGAGCGTGGAGGCAGGCCGCTCAGGGTAGGCCAGCGCATACAGGATGGGCAGGCGCATGTCGGTCACGGAGATCTGCGCAAGGATCGAGCCGTCAACGTATTCGACAAGCGAGTGAACGGTGGACTGAGGGTGAACGGTGACCCGCACTTGAGATGCGGTGACATTGAAGAGACGGCAGGCCTCGATAACTTCAAGGCCCTTGTTGAGCATGGAAGCCGAGTCGATGGTGATGCGACGGCCCATCACCCATGTGGGGTGCTTGAGGGCCTGCTCGGGGGTGATGTTGGCGAACTGGTCGAGCGCTAGTTTGCGGAAGGGTCCGCCTGAGGCCGTGAGCCAGATAAATTTCACTTCGTTGTGCTCGCCGACGCGCAGGCATTGATGGACGGCGTTGTGTTCGCTGTCGATGGGCAGGATGGGGACATTGCGCTCGCGGGCGGCGCGGGTGAGGATCTCGCCAGCGGCCACCATGCACTCTTTGTTGGCCAGGCCGATGGGTTTGCCAGCGAGGATGGCGGCGTGCGTGGCTTCAAGGCCGGAGACACCGACGATGGCCGATACCACAAAATCCGCGTCAGGCAGGGTTGCGCACGCAACGGTGCCTGCGGTGCCGTGAACAACTTCGATGCCGGTGACGCCAGCTTGCTTGAGCTTGGTTGTAAGCTGGCCGGCTAACTCTTCGGTGGCCAGGGAGACGATCTGAGGCCGCCAGCGGACGGTTTGCGCAAAGGCTTCGTCGATGTTACGGCCGGCGGCGAGAGAGGCAACCGAGTAGCGGTCGGGAAACTGTTCGACGATGGAGAGGGTGCTTTGGCCGATGGAGCCGGTGGAACCGAG
>CAYVMS010000322.1:0-2932 GCA_964452615.1 uncultured Occallatibacter sp. | reverse complement strand
CATGAGCGATCTGCGCCATCTGCTTGTAGTCTTTGCGCAGCGTCTCCCGCTCCTGCCGGACCTGATTGAAGTTTTCGGTTTTGAGCAACATGCGGGTGTAGGAGCCGGCCAGTCCGACGATAGTGAATGCGCCCACTAGCGCGGCGGCTACAAACCCATAGGCGTAGTGCAGGGGCAGGGGAATCTTGCGAACCCGGCCGTCTTCATCTCGGGCAACAAATAGAATGTAATAGCGTTTGCGGAGCATATGCGCCTTCCATCCCCGCGGTGGCGGGGTCGCAATTCGCCGTGTAACTTGACAAAAGCCCAAGGCATCGGAGCCTTCCGGCTCCAAAAAGATCGCGTATGCGCCTCTGAGGGCGCGGTTTTCCGGATGTCTGTCAAGGTTACCAAAGAGCGCCTTGCCGGGTCAATGAAAACCGGACCCAAAGGTAATGCCAGATTTGATGCAAGATCGGTGCAGAATGGCCATTTCGAGATGCTTAACCAGCTAAAATAACAGTGGTTTGGCCCATTCTAATGAGGTGCGTTTGAAACAGACCCAATATGGAACAAGAGGCGGAGGAGAGCTTGCGCTGATCGAGGAGATTCGCAGGCGGGCAGCCCGCAACCGGCTGGGTCGAGTTCGCCTGGGCATAGGCGACGACTGCGCCTTGCTGGCTGCGCGCACGGGCGAAGAACTGGCTGTGACGACGGATCTCTCGATTGCCGGACGCCACTTCCGCCTCGATTGGCATCAGCCTGAGTCCGTCGGCCATCGGGCACTGGCGCGTGGTTTGAGCGATCTGGCGGCTATGGGAGCCCGGCCAGTGGCGGCCTTTCTCTCGTTGGGTTTGCCGCGCGAGCTGACGGTCGAGGCTGGGCGGAGGCGGGCAGGAAGCCGCGCCGGAGGTGATTCCTGGGTCCGGCGCTTCCTTGACGGCCTGTTGGATCTGGCTGAGGCCTACAAGACTCCGCTGGCTGGCGGTGACCTGGCTGAGTCGCCCGTGGCCGCGGCCGATATTGTTCTCTGCGGCGCCGTTCCGCGTGGCCGGGCTCTGTTGCGGTCGGGTGCGCGAGCGGGCGATTTGCTTTATGTCACGGGCGCATTGGGAGGAGCAGCGGCGGGTATTGCACGACTGGCTGAGCTGGCGTCAACTGGACGAGCTGTGCCGCCCCGCATTCCCAAGAAACTGGAAGGGATGCTCGCGTCGCACCTCTATCCTCAGCCGCGTATCGCGCAGGGGCTCTGGCTACAACGTCGCGGTCTGGCCTCGGCTGCCATCGACCTCAGCGACGGGCTTTCGACTGATTTGGCTCACCTCTGCGAGGAGTCCGGTGTGGCCGCCGAGGTGGATGCGGGACTCTTGCCGCTGGGGCCGGGAGCAACTCTGGCTCAGGCTCTTCACGGTGGCGAGGATTATGAACTGCTGTTTACTGCTCCGGCTGCTGCCCGGCTGCCGCGAGCCATTGCAAGTGTTCCTGTGACGGGAATCGGGCGGATAGTGAGGGCGCGTCGCGGCCAGCCCGCTCTCACATTAATTACTTCTCAGGGCAGGGAGCACCTCAGACCTCAGGGCTGGGAGCATTTTCGCTGATTCCCTATTTTTCCTGTCAATCAATATTGACCATGTCCGCACTCTTTTACCGTCTAAAATCAATTCAGTGACAACCGCCCTATCCAGCCACGTACGCTTTGTTCCTTCGTCGACCGGCGCGCACGCTCATCGGGAGCTAGACAAGCTGCCGCCATTGATCGAAGATGGAGCCCGGCTTAGCCGGAGCTGGGGCCTTGGCGTCCCCAGTGTCCGCAAACGCATCGAACGCTTTGTAGGGGTCTGACCGTTATGGCCCGCATCTTCTGGATTTCCGGCAACCCGCGCCCTCCGCTGGCCATTGTGCTCTGCCCGCGCGGCGGCAGGGATCTCTACGACGAGTTGCAAGCGATCCAGCGCGACGGCGTCCAGACGCTGGTTTCGCTGCTCGAGGAAGAGCAAGTTGACATGCTCGACCTGGCCGATGAAGGCAGGCTTGCCGGCATGATGGGGATGCAGTTCATCTTTCACCCCTTGCCCGACCACAGTCTCCCGCCTGACGAGGCCGCCTTTCGCGAGATCGTGAGCGGAATTGCCAATCGATTGCGCGACGGAGAGCAGGTCGGTGTTCACTGTTACGGAAGCATCGGCCGAGCGACCATGGTTACCGCCTGTGCGCTCACTCATCTTGGTTGGAAGCCTCGTGACGCACTAGCGGCTATTGAAAAGGCTCGCGGCTGCCGGGTTCCCGACACCGACGAGCAGGAGCGGTGGATTCTCAACTATAAGACGACCGGGGCCACTCCAACTCCGATCCAAAGCCCGGCCCCAACCGCAGCGCCCGATGGAGACTCAATGCCCGAACCCACAGTGGACCTCAGCTTTCCTCGCTCCTGGCGTGCAACGATCCTCGCCGACACGCCCACTACTCTTCCCGCCCGGCAGTTCATCTATCCGACTGAGGTAGAAGAGGTTGAGAGCGGCGCTCTGGAAGTACAGATCCGGCCGGGCTTCAGGGATTCCCAGCCCTTTTTGGCGACCTGTGCGCTGGGCTTTCGCGATCCGGGGGTGCCGACGGGGATCTGGTCCGCCCCGCGGAAAGACGAGATCTGCGCGGTCTCTGGTGGCTACGCGTATATGATCGACACCGCTGCGCCGGAGAACTTCACCATGATCCCCTTCCGCCCGGTGATGGAGATTCGCCCAGTAGTGGCGCAAAACCTGCTGCTCTTCATCAGCCATCAGGCGATTCTCGGCTGGGGAGCGGACGGCCAGGCATGGGAATCGGAGAAACTCTCCGACGAAGGCATCAAGATCACCGACATCGCAGGCGGCATTCTGCAAGGTACAGGGTGGGATAGGAAGACCGACCGGGAGACACGCTTTGCGCTGGACCTGCCAACGGGTGTACGCATGCC
>CAYVMS010000321.1:0-2978 GCA_964452615.1 uncultured Occallatibacter sp. | reverse complement strand
CCCGGCCCCGCATCAACCTTTTCATGAACCGCTTTCGCAAGCTGGGTTTTGTTGACTACGACGACCGCATCAGGGTTCATAAGTCATTGCTGCAGGTGTTTTTGCGCGACTAATTGGTGGACGTTAAAGAATCCGCTTCTAGCAGAATTCGATTCAGTCGATTCACGAACTACTCCTTTTAGAATTCACAAGAGATTTTAAAGCTTGGCCAATTTGTCATTCAGCCGCACTTCGTTGCCAGTACGGCCGGGCTGCGGTTGAAATCGACATTCATTTTCATGCAGGTAACGATGAAATCACCTGCATGAATCCATTCGCAGCAATTCTTCTCGCAATCCGTAAGAGAAGAATGGGCATTGATAAAGAAGAATTGATAATACGAATACCATTGTGAATCGAGCAGCCCCGCGACAGATGTCCCGTTTGGGACAGTGGATTTTACGCTTGCAGCCTAACATTTCAGTTGAATTACTCTTGTGTTCTTCGCTGTGAATTCGTTCGCGTGCCTTGTCGATCTACCATGCGATATGCGAGCGAGGATGGATACTGTCGATGACCAAAGATATTCAAAATGAAGTCAACTTTGGCGCGTTTCTTGCGAATACCGGATACGAGAGAACGAAGACCAAGTTGACAGGGACACAGGTCATCTTCTCCCAGGGGGATCCGGCTGACTGTGTCTACTATCCGCGAACGCAAGATCGTTTTCGAGAAAAACGATGAACTTTAGGGCTCTCAGCTGGCAGACTGAGCTCTATGAGTGAGCTCAAGTCAAGCCCTGTTGATTTGCACGGGTGACGAAGTCGCTGAAGCCTTCGCACAGAGGGTCTCCGCAGACTTGGCTCATTGCTTCAGTCGCTTTGATTACTCGCCAAGCCGTGATGGCGCGAGTCAGGGGTCGGACCAAAGTCGGACCAAAATGAGGCGTTGGACGAGCGGGACCAGCATAAACACTCGGTTTTTGTCCACTTCGATAAAGGTCTGCAAAACCTTTATGCGCCGGTTCGATCCCGGCCCGCGCCTCCAATTTTTCAATCACTTACAAATAATCCCATCCAAGCCAGTGCGCACACTGTAGTCACAGATTCCTCGCTTACCATCACTGAACCGCCAGTGAAACCGTCCGGGGATTCCGCTCTGCCGCTGCAATCTTCTGTGCGCTGACGAATTCCGCCAAACGCTGCATAGCCTTCATTTGGTGCTCTTGCGTCGGGTGCTCGACATCGAACAAGGTGAAGCGCCGCCGCAACTGCCGTGACAAATCGATACCTTCAAGATCCTCTCGATTCAACACGCCTCCCTCGATTTATCTGCCAATCAACTCTTGCGGCGGAAGGTAGCTAGCGCGGGCTCTGCGCCACTTTGGCGAAATGGAAGATGCAGTTCACCTCGTGCGTGGCAGGGTCGGCCTTGACGTCGTAGGTGGTGATGACTGTTTGCATCCATTTTGTCAGGGGCTTGTCTCTCTTTATTGCCAGCGACGCAAAGTTCGAGACATAGCTTTCGTCGAATACGTCGCCGGGTGCCATCTTCCAGGCGAGCTTAAGTTTGGCGGCCATCGCGTCGGGGGCTCCGTCGAATCTGACAAAGGCTAGCCGGTACTGCGAGCCCGGAGCGATTTCGAGGCTGTAATTCACTATATGAGTAGCCTCTTTAAAGGAAGGGTGTGAAACGATAGAGCAATCGAGATAGCCCTTAGCATGGTATGCGTCGCCGACAGCAAGGAGAAATAAATCGAGCGGCCGCCCAGAACCGGTCGGGTATTTGGACAGGATTTTCTCAACATCTGCGCGCGCGACCAGAGTGCTGGCCGAAAAGTCAATGGTCCCGAGCTTGTAGATTCCACCTTCCTTGATCGTGACCGTGTAGGGAATGTCGACGGACTGAGACGAGATGATGTAAGGTTCGACCTCGGCGACATCGACCTGCACTGCCGCATAACCTTGGTCTTGGTAGAGGTCGTTGAATGCGTGTTGAAGACCGATAGCTGTGTTCTCTGTGTCGAAGCTGTTGCCGGTTTGACCGCTGGCCAGGAGGCTGGCCTTGGCTTGCATAGCGGAGGAGACGCCGACAAGCTGGATGCGGCCGATATTCACTGTCGGCGAAACGACCGCAAAGTTCATAGCCGTAAGTTTTTGCGGGCCCAGGCCGCTGGTGAGAGCGGCTTTGACCGTTGCCTTGACGCTTTTGGCCGCCAACATCTCTTCGAATGTTTGGCAGATTCCTTCAAGAATGGAGCCACTGGCCGGCAACAAGCCGTGATAAAGCGGGAAGCGCTCGTGAAGCTTGGCATCGAGTTCTTTGCTTGGCGTAAGAGGCACATTCTCCAAATGCATCGGGAAGAGCTTGCTGGAAGGCGTTAGAGTGAAGAGCAACGTTTTGCTGTCGGAGGTAAACTTGATCGCTTCGAAGAGGCCCGTATCATTGAGTTGCTTGGCGTGAGCTTTCACCTCGCCGGGGTTTAGACGCGCGTCCGGCTTCAAGCCGGCGGCCGCAAGCAGCTCCTGTTGCGTGTATTGTGGTGCGCCTTGAAAGCGGATCGTCTTGGGCAGAACTTTTTTCTGCGCCAGCAAGTGAAGAGAGCAAAACAGAAGCAAAGCTACGCTGACTGCGCCACACTTTTTGATCATGTTATGCCAAGATTAGCAAATAGGGACCGGTGCGGCCAGTGGGTTTTTTGACAGATTAGATAAATACAGGCAATCAAAATGATCGGTACAAATTTATAGAGCGGAAGCGCAAGGGTCGCTTTGTTGACCACAAGATCCTAAGCAAATAAAGTGAGGCCGCAAAACGAAGATTCGCGAAGTCGTGGCGCGGGTGCAAGTCCACTGCAGGAATCGTGACACAACGATCAGAAGAGGTAAGGCACCAGGGACGCAGTCTGATGAGCATAAGTGGCATACGCCTCTCCGAACTGGGAACGCATCCACTGTTCCTCCATGCGGAGCTTGATCCAGAGCGCGAGGAAGATGAGA
>CAYVMS010000320.1:0-2980 GCA_964452615.1 uncultured Occallatibacter sp. | reverse complement strand
G
Organism: uncultured Occallatibacter sp.; assembly: GCA_964452615.1. Taxonomy (GTDB): domain Bacteria; phylum Acidobacteriota; class Terriglobia; order Terriglobales; family Acidobacteriaceae; genus Telmatobacter. The sequence goes on along the minus strand of CAYVMS010000320.1, from coordinate 2,979 downwards.
AAGACAAATACCAGTTCCAGTGGTGGGCGCTGGGCCAGGTGGGTGCAAGGCCCGCCGAACAAAAGAAGGGCGCGGATCGCGGCATCGATGGCCGCCTCTACTTCCACGACGACGACTCCGGACAATCCAAGCAGATCGTCTTCTCGGTCAAAGCCGGTGGCGTCTCCGTTCCCCAGATTCGCGACCTTGTGGGCGTTCTTACCCGCGAGAAAGCCGAAATCGGCGTCTTCCTCTGTTTTGAACCTCCAACCAAACCCATGCTCAAAGAGGCTGCCGAGGCCGGATTCTACAAATCAACCGACGGCACCACCTACCCCAAGCTGCAAATTCTCACCATCCAGCAGATTCTCGATGGCCGCCAGCCCGAATACCCGTTGTACCGGCGCGACGCGACCTTCAAGAAAGCCCCCCGCAGCCGCCCCGCAGCCGCTCAAAACTTGACTCTTCCTCTGCTGCCAATCGACTGATCGGGCACTAGGTGCTGGGTGTCCCATATCTGGCGCAGTCTCATCGCGTCAGATATGGGAAGCCACGAACCCTAACTCAGTCAGGCCATGAGATCCCAATAAAGCCCCGTGCCCCATCCATTCGCTTTTTTCTGGCGAATGGGTGGGAAACCACGAACCTTTCCCCGGCACTCTTGCAGAGAATTACCGATCCGAGGCGCACAATAGAAACAGTCCTGTATGCGCAAACAAGATATTACCGCCCGCTGGTTCGTAGTCCCTGGTCCCGAGTCCCTTTAGACCCTCTCGGAAGGTACCCCTACCCCCCCTATTTATCTTTTCAAAACCTTGTGGTTAATTAATTGGTAACCTGTCTTTCGCGGTCCGTTCTTAGGAGCGAATTCTTGTCTAACCGCCAGCAATCGCTCCAATAACCAGCAGCGGCTCTTTGCCCTCGGCAACCGCGCCTGGCAACTCCGCATCCAGCGGCTCATGCGACCAATCCTCTTCGCAGGCGAAAAAGCGCAAAAACGCGCGCCGCTGGCCAGTCTCATACTCGCGAACCGTCCCGCGCAGCATGGGGTAAGCAGTCTCCAGCGCATCCAGCACGCGCCGCATCGTCACTGGCTCGGCGACCGTGAGCGCAACCTCGTTTCCCACATGCGCCAGGTTGCGCAGATGGTAAGGCAAAACAACCCGCACGCTACTCATGCCAGCGTTTGCACCTCGACCGACAGAACGGCAGGCAGGTCGCGCACAATCGGCTGCCAGTTGTCTCCAGCGTCGGGCGAGCAGTAAACTTGTCCGCCTGTCGTGCCGAAGTAGACGCCGCACTTATCCAGCGAATCGACGGCCATGGCGTCGCGCAACACGTTTACATAGCAGTCCTGCTGCGGCAGCCCTTTCGACAGCGGCTCCCATTCATTCCCGCCACTCCTGCTGCGATAGACGCGCAGCTTGCCCTCGGGCGGGAAGTGCAGCGAGTCGCTGGTGATGGGCACAACGTAGAGCGTCTCCGGCTCGTGCGCGTGAACGTCGATGGCAAAGCCAAAGTCGGTGGGCAGGTTGCCGCTGACCTCATGCCAGCTCTCGCCCGCATCGTCCGAACGCATTACGTCCCAATGCTTCTGCATGAAGAGCACGCCGGGCCGAGCCGGATTCATGGCGATGTGGTGCACACAGTGGCCGACCTCTGCCGTCGGGTTAGGATTCTGGGTCGATACCAGTCCTTTGTTTATAGGCTTCCACGTCGCGCCGCCGTCGTCCGAGCGAAAGGCTCCCGCGGCGGAGATCGCGATGTAAATGCGATCTGGGCTCGCCGTGTCGAGGATGATGGTGTGCAGGCACATGCCGCCGGCTCCGGGCTGCCAGGCTGGGCCGGTGCCGTGACCACGCAGACCGGCCAGCTCATGCCAGTTCTTGCCGCCGTCGGTCGAGCGGAAGAGCGCCGCGTCCTCGACGCCTGCATAGACCGTCTCCGCATCGGTGAGCGAAGGCTCCAGATGCCACACGCGCTTGAACTCCCACGGATGCTGCGTGCCGTCGTACCACTGATGCGTAGTCAGCGGCTTACCAGTCTCGGACGAAACATCATACGAGAACCGGTTGCTCTTGGCCGGTGGCCAGGACTGTGGCGCTTCGTCGGGCTTGACGCCCGGCTGTTCCCAAGTCTTGCCGCCGTCGGTCGAGCATTGCAGCAACTGCCCAAACCACCCGCTGGTCTGCGATGCGTAGATGCGGTTGGGATCAACCGGCGACCCCTTCAAGTGATAGATCTCCCAGCCCGCAAAGTGCGGCCCTTCAACCTTCCAATCCTGCCGCTTGCCGTCCGAGGTCAGGATAAATGCGCCTTTGCGCGTTCCCACGAGGACTCTCACCGTGCTCATGGTTCTCCTTTTCTCCCCGCTCCGGCAAACCTGGCCGGACTTCCGCAAGGTCCGTTTCGAGATTTTTGACTGACTTGCCGACAAAATGCAAGCAGAATTTACGCCCGCGCACCGCCCCTCGTCCTTGACCTCGCGCAGTGACGCCAATGCTCTAAACTCAAAGCTGGGACTCTCTTATGCTCAAATTCTTTGGCGGCAAAAAAGATAAACCGGCTGAAACGCCTTCTACCGAGCCTGAATCCGAGCTGGTGGAGACACCAAAATCCGGCTTTTTCAGCCGCATGAAGCAGGCTGTCTCGCGTACCCGCGAGTCGCTCTCCACCAAGATCGAATCCATCGTTGCGCTCACCCGCACTGTCGACGAAGATGCCCTGAATAGCCTAGAAACAGTACTGCTGACCAGCGATCTGGGCGTCGAAACCACTAACGTGATCCTAGCCGCGCTGCGCGAACGGGCCAAGCTCCAGGCCATTGAGGGGGGCGACGAGCTGCGCGAATTGCTCAAGGCGCAGATCCGGGCAATTTTGGAAGCGCCAATAGCGAACCGGCCAAGTACAACGGCGCCAAGTGATGGCCCGACGGTGACTTTTCTCGTAGGGGTCAACGGGACCGGAAAGACGACCTCGGCGGGGAAACTGGCCGCATGG
>CAYVMS010000319.1:0-2990 GCA_964452615.1 uncultured Occallatibacter sp. | reverse complement strand
TCACGCCATGCGTGCGCAGCGGGTTGTAGACCGTGATGCCGCCGCAGAGCAGCGGCGCAGTGGTCTCGCTCGAGAGCGACTCGGGAATCGGAATCACAAAACGTGCATTGGCGCGAACAAGGTCAGCATAACCGCCGTGCCGGTGAACGCAGGTCCCCTCGGCGGCGGGGCAAAGGTTCTCCATGCCTCGCGTGCACCACTCGCAGATCCCGCAGGAGTTTGATTGCCAGCCAAGACCGACACGCTGGCCGACTTCCAGCGACCGGACCTCCGTTCCCACGGCCGTCACCTTGCCCACAATTTCGTGGCCCGGGATGAACGGATACTGGCTGATTCCCCAGTCGTTTGAGATCAGGTGAAGGTCGCTGTGGCAGACCCCGCAGTGGGAGATAGCAATCTCTACATCATGCAGGCCCAATTCGCCTGGGTCATACTTGAAAGGCAACAGTTCAGCCCCTGCCGCATGCGCTGCAAGTCCTTGAATTAAGCTCATTATTCCCGAATCCTCGCTGAAGTGGGTCGATCAGGCCGGGTCGAACGCGGAGGCATCCGTCCTGAATGTTGGCTTGAAACGCTCCCCGCCTCACCTAGTCTAACCCGCCACCCGCTTCAATGCGCAGGTTGAGCACCTGAAAACCGCTCAGGACTCCGCCGGCGGGCGCATCGGCTTCCACCTCAGCCGACTCCCCGTTGAGGCTCGCATCCTGGGCGGCGCGCATCGGCTCCAAAGCGTTCGCCATGGAAAGTGGAAGACTTGAGAGGGTTTGGCCCTCCATACCTGCCTGCGTCTCCGGCACCAGAAGGCTCACATAGATCCGGTCTGCCGGGTGTTGATGTTGCGCATGAGCCAAAGCAGTCTCTAAATCCGGGGCGTGGCTTTGTTGCCTCGGCTGGTCCAGGGTCCGGTCGAGAGTCCCGGCATCCGAGACGAGAAGCCGCAGGTTCCCCGCTCCGAGCCTCACCGGCAGTTTCACTTCGATCCGAAGATTACGCGCCGCCTGCCGCCACGGTCTAATTGTCGCTTCGATGGCAACGGTGTCGCCGGCATGAACCATGCTGCTTGAAACCAGCCGCGCGCTCTCCAACTCCACATCCACATGCCGCGGAAGAGCCTCTACATCGAAATCGATTGATCGTACAGCCCCAGCTCGCGTTCCGTTCGAGTAAAGCCGGGCAAACTGTTCCCCGGCTAGCAGCGCGGTCGCCATGGGCGCGGGCATCGAGTCCCCTGCCGGAGCCCACAGGTCGATCGGCGAAGGCGGGTAACCAACCAGGTCGACGCTGCCTGTCAGGTGGTAGCTTGTCTCCGCTGTGTTGTCGTTCGACTGCAGCAGCGACTCGAACAAGGTCACTAGCAAGGCCTGCGGAGTGAGCGAGGGCAGGTCAAGAATCTCCACGTTCAGCTTGTGGACTTTACCCTCTTCATGCACCCGGATATGCACCGGAATCATCTGCGCGCGAGCCCCAAAGATGCCGCGAATGGCAGCGTCGCGGTCTTCGCTGAAAGCGCCGATCGTCTCGCCGGTATTGATGATCTTGAAGGCATTCAGAGGCGAAGCCAAAGTCGCTACAACCTCGGCCGTAGTCATCGGCAAAGAAACCGGTCCGGCCTGCAAAATGGGGTGCCCGCAGGCCAGCAACTGCTTCGGGTCGATGTAGGTTACCGTGCAGGTGGCCGCTATCTCTACATCGCCGCGCACCAGTTGCGCGCTCACCGCCGAGCCCGGCACGATGCCGGCAATGGCCGCAGCCGAAGGCACGGAGTCAGCGATCTCCTCAGAGGAGCCGCTCCCTCCTCCTGCCGAAACCATCTCCAGGCCAGTCCCCGCCATCTTCTGCTGCCAGAGCCGGACCGCCTCGGGATGAAAGCCGCTCATAACCAGCGGCGTCTCCATCGCCTGTATGGTTTCCTGGCCCTGTTCCCTAGTCCCTAGTCCCTTGTCCCTGTTCCCTGGTTCCTCCATCGGCAGGTCCCGCACCTCAAGCATCTGCTCGATAGGCGTGATGCCGGCGATCGGGTCTTTGCTGAACTGCCCGATACGGTAGGAGAGCGAGCCCAGCAGCCGGTTGCCAATATAGACCGGGCTTCCGCTCATCCCGGCCACCACGCCTGTGTACTCCGGCTTGGTCCCGTGCAACTGTGCCAGGATCATGTCGTGGCCCGGTCCGCGCGCCCCGCGCAGCACGCCCAGAATCTCCACCTCCATCGGCTCCGGTTGGCTGCCGGTGAAAACCGTCCAGGCCGTTCCCGTGAGCCCGCGGTGCACCTCGCTCAGCGGGAAGAATCCGCCGCCCACGGGTGGTCCTAAGGCCGCTGTGGCTTTTTCGGGGGTAGTCTGAGCTTGCGCTAGGCCGCAGACGAAGAGGGACAGCGCCGTGGCCAGGGCCAGCAGAGCGAGATGAGATGAGGTCTTGGTCAAACGAATGTACACAATAGTTAGACTACAACCCGGCTGGTTCGATTCTCTTCATCCGCAGCGACTTCTGCCGTTACAGCAGTGTTCAAAAATCGCACAATGGGAATGACTCGCAGGGCGGGAAGACGTTACCTTACTCTTCTTTTCAATCGCAACTTTCGCCGCCCTGTGTCAGGGCACGACTTCAGTCGTGCCGAAAGGACCGAAAAGACTTTGGGCTTTAGCCCCTGCGGATTGAATAGGGTCGATGCCAAGCCCAGACCTGAGCCGCCCAATCATGGACGCCTGTGTCGAATGGAGGAGGTGTACGCTCCCGGCCCCGGCGGCATTGCCGCCAGCGTCTCTCTGGGATAAAGAATCGTTACTCCGGGGTTGCGCAGGCTCTCTCCTGGAAGATACTCCCCAAAGATCTCCTCATGGGCCTTCAGATACCGGCGCAGCTCCTCGCGGATCACCCCGCCGCCCCCCGACGATCCATAGCCGTGGATTATTTCCAGCCGTCCCCGGTAGCCGCTCCTCACGCAGGAATTGTAGAAACGCACAAACTCCCGGATCGCCTCGGCAACCGTGAAG
>CAYVMS010000318.1:0-2995 GCA_964452615.1 uncultured Occallatibacter sp. | reverse complement strand
ACAAACCCGTAATCAACGTTCCCGGCTGCCCGCCGATTGCCGATGTGATGATGGGAGTGGTGACGCACCTGCTGGTACTCGGGACGCCCCCCGCGCTCGACAGCCAGGGCCGACCCAAGGAGTTCTATGGCCGGCGCGTTCACGACACCTGCTACCGGCGCCCAAATTACGATGCCGGCCTCTTCGTCGAGTCGTGGGACGACGAGAATGCGCGCAAAGGATTCTGCCTCTATAAGATGGGCTGCCGTGGTCCGGTCACTTACAACGCCTGCTCGGTAGTCAAGTGGAACGAAGGCACCAGTTATCCCATTCAGTCCGGCCACGGATGCATCGGCTGCAGCGAAGAAGGCTTCTGGGACAATGGCCCCTTCTACCAGCATCTATCCTCATTCCCCGGCTTCGGTGTCGAGAGCACAGCGGACACGGTGGGCACGGTTGTCGCAGCCGCCACGCTGGCCGGAGTTGCGGCCCATGTCGTCGCGACCAACGTTCGCAAACGGAGCGTGATTGCGGAAGTCCACGCTGAAGACCAGAAGGAGTCTTAAGAGCCTATGACACGCGTAGTCGTCGATCCGGTCACACGTATTGAAGGCCACCTGCGCATTGAGGCGGTGGTAGAAAACGGCGTCATTACCGACGCATTCAGCGCAGGCACTATGGTGCGCGGCCTGGAGAAGATCCTCATAGGCCGCGATCCGCGCGACGCCTGGGCCATCACCGAACGCGTCTGTGGCGTCTGCACCACCGTCCATGCACTCACCAGCGTGCGCGCTGTTGAAAATGCGCTGGGTATTACCATCCCGCCCACCGCTGAACTCATCCGCAACATCATGATGACTACTCAGTACGTGCAGGATCACGTGATCCACTTCTATCATCTGCACGCGCTCGACTGGGTCGACATTGTCAACGCATTAAAGGCTGATCCAAAGAAAGCCGCCGAATTAGCCGGTTCCTTCTCCAAGTGGGACAAAAACACCCCTGCCTATTTCACTGAGGTACAGAACAAAATCAAGGCCTTCGCCGCCAGCGGCCTGGGCATCTTCGCCAACGGCTATTGGGGCCATCCGGCCTACAAACTTCCGCCCGAGGTAAACCTGATTGCCGTCGCTCACTACCTCGACGCACTGGAGTGGCAAAAGGAGATCGTCAAGATTCACGCTGTCTTCGGCGGCAAAAATCCGCACCCGAATTATCTCGTCGGCGGAGTTCCCTGCTCGATCAACATGAACGAAGTGGCCGCCATCAATTCCGAGCGGCTCAATCTCGTCTCGCGCTTGATCAGCCAGGCCGATGAGTTCATCAACCAGGTTTACATCCCCGACCTGCTGGCCGTGGCCTCCTTCTACAAAGACTGGGCCAGTTGGGGCGGCGGACTTACTAACTACCTCAGCTATGGCGAGTTCCCAACGCAGGGTTATGGCAAGCCCGAAGCATTTAAGTATCCCCGCGGTGTGGTGCTCGGACGCGACCTTAGCCACGTTTATCCCGTCAACGCAACCGACTCGCAAGAGATCAAGGAGTACATCGCCCACTCCTGGTACAGCTACGAAGGCGGCGACAGCCAAGGCATCCATCCCTGGGCTGGCGAAACAAAGCTGAACTACACCGGACCCAAGCCACCTTTCGAATCTCTCGAAGGCTTTGAGAAGTATTCATTCCTTAAGACCCCGCGCTGGAAAGATCAGGCGATGGAAGTCGGCCCGCTGGCCAGGCTGCTTGTAGCCTTTGCCTCAGGCCGCACCGATGTGCAGGAGTTAGTGAAAGACACGCTCGGCAAGCTCAACGTGCCAGTCGCTGCACTCTTCTCGACGCTGGGTCGCACCGCAGCACGTGGCCTCGATGCGGCGCTCGCAATGATGTGGCTCAAGGAATACTTCGGTCAGTTGATGGACCGCGTCAAGATCAACGAAGTCTCCACATTCAATGGTGAGCGTTGGGAACCAAAGAGTTGGCCCAAGGATGCCGAGGGCGTTGGCCTTACTGAGGCTCCTCGCGGCGCGCTGGCTCACTACATCAAGATTCACGACGGCGCCATTGCAAACTATCAACTCGTGGTTCCGACCACATGGAACGGCTCTCCGCGCGACGCCAAACAGCAGCGCAGCTCCTTTGAACAGGCTCTCATCGGCACTCCGGTTGCAAAGATCGACGAACCGGTTGAGATCCTGCGCACCATCCATTCCTTTGACCCGTGCCTGGCCTGCGCCGTGCATTTGTATGATCCGCAGGGACGGCACCTTCACCAGGTCTCATTCGAGTGATGCCCATGAGTACACCAAACATTGGCGCAAACCGCGTTGTCCCGGCAGAGCATCCAGTCGAGTATCGCCGCATCTATGTGTGGGAACTGCCGGTGCGCGCCTATCATTGGATCAACGCAATCGCGCTGGTAGCGCTTTGCATTTCAGGCTACCTGATTGGCGCGCCGATTCGAGCGTTTTATGCGGCCGAGGCTTATCAGCAATACTGGTTCGCCTGGGTGCGCTTCATCCACTTTATCGCCGCGTTCGTTTACGTCTTTAACTTCCTGGCGCGGCTCTACTGGGGCTTCGTCGGCAACAAATACTCCCATTGGAATGCGTTCTTTCCGCTGAAGAAGTCGCAGAGGCAGGAGATTATCGACGTCATCAAAGCCGACGTACTTGAGACCCAACTGCATGGACCTATCTCTACCGGACACAATGCGCTCGCCGGTTTCATTTACTTCGGCACATTTCTGGCTTTTGCTTTCCAGACCATCACTGGCTTTGCGCTCTACTCCAGCATGAGCAACTCATGGATGCCAAGAATGTTCACCTGGGTCGTGCCTCTGATGGGCGGCGAATTCAGCGTGCGTTTCTGGCACCATACCTTCCTGTGGTTCTTCGTAACGTTCATCATCGTCCACATTTACCTGGCCTTCTATCACGATTACATTGAAGGCCGCGGCACAGTCTCCTCAATCATTGGCGGTTGGAAGTTCGAACGCGAAAAGAAAAAAGATTAGAAGCCT
>CAYVMS010000317.1:0-2997 GCA_964452615.1 uncultured Occallatibacter sp. | reverse complement strand
TCCTCTTCCAGCACATGCGCGCTGGGCAAGAGATCCGAGAAGAATGCCTTTTGCAGTGCGCGCCACGTGTAAGCTACGCCAACCACAATGCCGATGCCCGCCGCGCCAACCCACCACGGATTCACCTGCCACGCGCCGATCAACACTTGCACCTCGGCCCAGAACCCAGAGAACAATGGTCCTCCCATTGACGCATATCCTGCCATCACAAAGGCCCACGCGGCAAAGGGCAGCCGCTTTGCCAGATGCATCTTCTCCAACTCCGCAAACTGACGCGTATGCGTGCGGTCGTAAACGATGCGGCCAACAATGGCGAAGAGCAAACCCGCGATGATCCCGTGCGAGAACATCTGCAACACCGCACCAGTCATGCCAATCTGGTTCAACGTCATCAGGCCGAGCAGCACAAAGCCCATATGACTGACGCTTGAATAGCCGATAACAAATTTGAAGTCGGTCTGCGCCAGCGCAACCAGAGCTCCATAAACAATGCCGATGACTGCCATCAAAGCAAACACATCGCGCCACGAGCCTAAGCCGAGCAGCGTAAAGCCCCAAGGGTCGAGGCCGTGCGGAAAGAGGCCAATACCCACTCGCAGGCAACCGTAGGCACCAAGCTTCATGACAACGCCCGCGAGCAGCATCGAAGCGGCAGTCGGCGCAGCAACGTGGCCCGTGGGCGCCCAGGTATGGAAGGGCCACATGCCGGCGAGAATCGCAAAGCCAACGAAAACCAGCGGAAAGCACCACATCTGAAAGCTGACCGGAAGTCCGGCATGAGCAAGCTCAACCAAACCAGTCGAATGACTGCCCGCCGTCGAGTAAGAAGCCAGCAGTCCAATGAGCACCATCGCTGAGCCAGCGAAGGAGTAGATGGCCAGCTTCATGGCCGCGTATTCGCGCCGCGTAGAGCCCCAAATAGCGATCAGAAAATACTTGGGTACGATGGCAATCTCATAAAAAACAAAAAGCAGAAAAAGATCGTAGCTGAGAAAAACTCCGTAGACCCCGCCGATCAATGCAAGGAAAAACGCAAAAAACTCGTTCGTCCGCAGCTCTATATTCCAACTGAAGAGAACGCCGGCGACCGCAGCCAGGCCGGTCAGCAGCACAAGCACGCGGCTGATGCCATCGGCGGCAAGCAAGAAATGAATTCCCATCGACGGCACCCACGGCAAGTCGACTAGAGTCACTCTTCCCTGCCCTATGCCCGCGGCAAAACCAGCCCCGGCCACAGCCAGCCCGGCCACGGCCACGGCCAGCGCCAGCCAGCGCGAAAGCACGGCACGGCCCTTCGGCAGCAGCGCTTCGGCGAGCGCTCCGGCAAACGAGAGATAGATCGCCCAAGCTAACATCAAAATCTCCAGTGCGCCAAGAGGTTTAGGACCGTGGGGTTCACGCCGTCAACGATCAGCGAAGGCACAAGGCCAACGAGGAACATTAGGCCAATGACGGGAATCAGAGCCATCCGTTCGTTGTGGTGCAGATCAGGGAAGTTATCGCAGTGATTCGCGACCGGTCCCCAGAAGACCTTCTGGATCACGGTGAGAATCACGGTCGCCGTTACAAGCAATCCAAGCACGGAGACCGTCGCGGCGACCCAGGCCAGCGAAAAGACTCCGCGGAAGATGAGAAACTCACCGACAAAGCCGTTGAGTCCTGGCAGGCCGAGCGAAGAGAAGAGCGCAATACCCATCAATCCGGCCAACACCGGCGCGGGCTTGCGCAGGCCGCCGAATTGGTCAATGCCGCGATGGCCATCTGTGCGCTGTTGCATCATGGCTACGAACCAGAAGAGCGCCGCCGCCGTGATGCCGTGGTTGAACATCTGCAGGATCACACCGTTAAGCGCCATGGCCTGGCTTGTTTGTGACGCGGTTGGAATTGCAATTGCAAAAATCGCCAACAAACAGTACCCAAGGTGATTGACCGAAGAGTAAGCAAAGACGCGTTTCAGGTCCTTCTGCGCGGCGGCGGCCCAGGCTCCCATTACGACGGTTGCCACAGCCAGCACCAGCAGCGGTGTTCGCATCTGCGCAATCTGGTGGCCGAAGAGCGGAAGAGCAATGCGCAGCAGGCCGTAAACGCCCATCTTCGACATCGCGCCAGTCAGCAGCATTGTCACCGGCGAGGGCGCTTCAGCATAGGCCGCTGGAAGCCAGGTGTGAAATGGGATCATCGGCACCTTGACGGCAAAACCAGCGAGCACGCCGATAGTCAGCCAAAGCATCACCGGCCCCAGATGCGCAGTGACCATCTGTTCCAACTCGCCGGTCAAGGCAAGCAGGGTCAGATGACCAAAGTCCATGCTGCCGGTCGAAACGAAGATCGCCAGAAACGACACCAGCAACGCGACTGAACCAGCCATCGTGTAGACGAAGAACTGTGTCGCCGCCGGACCGCGCCGCGCTCCACCCCACAGCTTGATGAGAAAGAAGGCCGGAATAAGGCTCAGCTCCCAAAAGAGAAACCAGTGGAAGAAATTGAGCGCGGTGAAAGAGCCGAAAAGGCCGGACTCCAGCAACAAAACCAGGCCGAAGTAGAGTCCCGGCTGATGATGAACGCGGTGCGCAGCATCGACCGACATCAGCGTGACGATGGCCGATAGCACGAGCATCAGCGCGCCCAGCCCATCGACGCCGAGGTGGTATTCGATGCCGAGGGACGGCGCCCACACGTGCTGCTCGACCATGCCGATGCTTCCATTCGCGGGCAGTTGCGACCAGACTACGAGAGCCACTGCCAGACTGGCCAGCGTCGTGATCAGAGCCACGGCGCGCGCGTGCTTGCCGGAGATCAGCGCAACAGCGGCCCCAGCGAGAGGCAGCACAGTCAACAGCGTCAATATCGGAAATCCGCTCATGCCCGGCTGCTCCAAATCAGAATTACGGCCAGCACAGCCACGGCCAGCGCCAGGATTCTCAAGTAGGTTTGCACGCGCCCCGATTGCACACGCGCCAGCAGGCCTCCGCCTACATTCAACTCTTCGCAGCCTTT
>CAYVMS010000316.1:0-3004 GCA_964452615.1 uncultured Occallatibacter sp. | reverse complement strand
AGACTACCTGCGGGTTAACTGGCGCCAACTGGATATAGCCTTGGTTGTAGCTCACCGCTTCCTGTGGCGTATTTTGGAGGGTTCCGGCAGTTTCCGCACGCTGGCGCAAAACTTGAATGGTCTGAAGCACGTCTTGGGGCTGGTTGTAATAGGCGTTTCCGAGATCGGTGGTCCACTGGAGGTTGTGGTCCATCTGGACGAGCACCTGCGGAAACGCAGTGAGCGCTTTGACGCTGGGGTCCCATGCCTGCGCGTCGGCTCCGGCGGCAATTTGGTCAGCAGCGGCGTAGCTCTGGCCCTGAAGCCAATGGTCGGCGCACACCACCTGTGCTGGATACGTGGCCGCGGCCAGTACCTGCGCAACAAGCGTGTCTGGATACAAGGCGATGGGAGCCAGCAACTGCTCCAGTTTGTTTGCGGTCAGCGGCTGGAACCCGAGTTGAGCTTGCTGCCCATAGTCCGGCATAGGATCGGCCTGAGCATAGATAGGGTTTGGAATTGCTTGATTTGGCGCGGGATAAGAAGGTTGTGGATAGGATCGCTGAGGGTAGCCAGACTGTTGGTCTTGCGGGTATTGCCCGACATAGCCTGCGCCCTGCGAGTACGGAGGCCATCCCTGACCGGGCGATTGCTGCGCGTGGAGCGTGGTATCTGCGAGAGTGAACACGAACTGCACAAATACCAGTGCAATCACACGCCGGAGCGCCGTAGACGCGCCCGCGGTAGCGATCATTGGGTGAGTGAAAGTTCGGGGAAGAGATGGAAGCGACGAGTTAAGAGAAGGCGCGCGGGAAAGCCACTCGGTGTGCAGTCCGCACTCCGTGGCTCGGGTCAGGCAGCTTTGGGGTTTCATGTTTCCTCTCAGTGGTACCCGTAGGGTCGCCCTGAAGCGAAACTTACGGCCAACAGCCGCCGCGAGCTGCTATTCCGGTTCGCGGCCGAAAAGCGGCTATCTAGTGTAGACCCTTCATGCAGCCTTTAGTTGCGGCGTAGCCTCGGCTCTATTTTGCCTTCATCTCAAACGCCAGCGGAAACAGTTCGCGGAAGGGCATTACACGTTGGCCGTCGTCGGCAGGGAAGATCACTGGCGCATCAGGCAGAATGAACTCAGAGAGCACCTGACGGCAAGCTCCGCAGGGCGGACTGGGGGCTGCGTTCAGGTTAGCCACGGCGACGGCCTTGATGCGAATCTCAGGCCCGAATTGGGAGACGGCGCGCACCAAAGCGGAACGCTCGGCGCAGATCGTCAGTCCGTAACTCACATTTTCCACGTTGGTTCCGGCGACGACTTCGCCGTTGGTGAGCCGGAGCGCCGCGCCCACGCGGAAACCGGAGTAGGGCGCGTAGGCCTGCGTCGCAGCTTGACGCGCAAGTTCGAGCAGATTCAAGAGCACGCGTTCGGTCTGGGCGGGGTCGGTCTGTGTTTGATTGCTCATCTCGTCATACCTCTTCCTATGGCGTGACTTGAGGCTAAAGCATTGCTGCACATGCTGTACAACAGGGATTGATTGCCGGGTTAGTCAGGGATCGTAGTCTCTCACCCTTGGACCGAGAGGGAGCAGAGCCTGCCTCGCGATTGATACCATAGAGTCACGATGCCAGATCCGTCTCCCTCACCTCAAATGTCTCCTCGCGTCCGTTTTGCTCCCTCGCCCACCGGCTTCCTCCACGTCGGCAGCGCCCGCACCTTCATCTTCAATTGGCTCTATGCCCGCCACAACCAGGGAACAATGGTCCTGCGTCTGGACGACACCGACGTCGAGCGCAACACCGAGGCCAGTGTCCAGTCAATCTTCGAGGGCCTGCGCTGGCTTGGCCTCGACTGGGACGAAGAGTACAAGCAATCCGAACGCCTTGATCTGCATCGTCAATGCGCAGAATCCATCTTCGCCAAAGGTCTCGCCTATCGCGATTTCACACCGGCCCACTCTGGGGATAGCGATCAATCCTCTGCGCAGGGAGCTTGGCTCTTCAACCCCGGCATGAGAGAACTCACCCGCGAAGAGTCCGACCGCCGCGCCGCAGCCGGAGAGCCTTTCGCCCTCCGCTATCGCGTTCCCCGTGGCCAAGGCCGCACCCTGAGCTTCACTGACAGCGTCTATGGCGAGCAGTCCAAACAAGCCGACGAAGTCGAAGACTTCGCCCTGCTGCGGTCAGACAGTTTCCCTACCTACCACCTGGCCTCCTGCGTCGACGACGCCGATCTGCGCATCAGCCACATCATCCGCGGCCAGGATCACCTCACCAACACCTTCAAACACCTGCTAATCTTTGAGGCTCTCGGCATCAAGCCGCCGCAATTCGCGCATCTCCCCCTGCTTGTTGCGCCGGATGGCGCCAAGCTCTCCAAGCGCAAGCATGGGCCTGTGGTCAGCGTCACCACTTATCGCGACGCGGGCTTCCTGCCGCAGGCCTTCGTCAACTTCCTCTGCCTTCTTGGCTGGTCGCCCAAAGACGACCGCGAATTCATGCCGCTCGACGAAATCCGCGCAGCCTTCACTTTGGAAAACGTCAACCGCTCCAACGCCGTCGTCAATTTCACCGAAGAAGACCCTTTCGATCCCAAAGCCGTCTGGCTTAACGCCGAACACATCCGCGCACTTCCCGTCGATCAACTCAGCCACGGCATCCAACCGTTTTTAGAGAGAGCCGGCTTCTATCCCACGCAGGAGCAGCTTTTCGCCGTCACCCCGCTCATTCGAGAACGCATCAAGCTCCTCGGCGAGGCTGTCTCCGCCGCTGACTTCTTTTTTCTCAAAGAGCTCGCCCCCTACGACCCGGCAGAACTGATTCCGCCGAAAGGTGGCGATGTGGCCATGGCGCTGCGCGTTCTTCAATGCGCAATGGAAATCCTGCCCAGCGTCTCCTTCGATCACGACTCGCTCGATCAGGCACTGCGCGAAGCCGCCAAGTCGCTGGGCCTCAAAGCTGGCCCCATGTTCCAGCCCATCCGCGTCGCTGTCTGCGGACGAAAAAACGCCCCGCCCCTCTTTGAAACCATGGC
>CAYVMS010000315.1:0-3064 GCA_964452615.1 uncultured Occallatibacter sp. | reverse complement strand
ACCGAGGAACTGCTGCCGATCGTCTATACGCCGACGGTGGGCGAGGGCTGCCAGCGTTTCAGCGAGATCTGGCGCAGGCCACGCGGGCTCTTTATCAGCTACACGCAAAAGGACCACATCGATCAGATCCTTGCCGACCCGCGCTTCGACGACGTACGCTGCATCGTGGTCTCGGATGGCGAGCGCATTCTCGGGCTGGGCGATCAGGGCGCGGGTGGCATGGGCATTCCCATCGGCAAAATGGCGCTCTACACCGCACTGGGCGGCATCCCGCCGGAGCATTGCCTGCCGATCCTGCTCGACGTGGGCACGGACCGCGAGGCACTGCTTAACGATCCGATTTACATTGGCTGGCAGCATAAGCGCGTGCGCGGCGCGGAGTACGACGCATTCATAGAGGAGTTTGTCACCGCCGTCGAGCGCCGCTGGCCTAACATCCTGCTGCAATGGGAGGACTTTGCCGGCGTCAACGCGGCTATCCTGCTGAGGCGCTATCGCGACCGGCTCTGCACATTCAACGATGACATTCAGGGTACCGCCGCCGTAACTACGGGCACGATCCTGGCGGCGGTGCACGCGACAGGCCGGCCGCTCAAGGATCAGGTCATTGCCATGTACGGCTCTGGATCGGCTGGCATCGGCATTAGCGACCTGCTGATTGCCGCGATGAAGGAAGAAGGGCTGAGCGAGGCAGAGGCCCGGCAGCGCATCTATGCCTTCAATCGCTACGGACTGCTGATCGAAGGGTGCGACGGCATCCGCCCCGGCCAGGAGCCGATGTTGCGCAAGCGCTCCGATGTGGAGGGATGGAAGCTGACTCATTCCGGACCCGGCCTGTGCTCAATTTCTCTTCTCGACGTGACCCGCAACGCAGGGGTTACTGTCTTGGTGGGCGTCTCGGCGCAGACGGGCGCGTTTGCCGAAGAGATTGTGCGCGAGATGGCGCGGCACACCGAGAGGCCGGTGATCTTCCCGCTCTCAAATCCCACATCGAAGTCCGAGGCGACGCCGGCTGACCTGTTTCGCTGGACCGATGGCCGCGTACTCGTTGGCACGGGAAGCCCTTTCCCGCCGGTTGAGGTTCACGGCAAGCAGGTGCGCATCTCGCAGGTCAACAACTCCTTCATCTTTCCCGGCCTGGCGCTGGGGATTCTGGTTTCACGGTCGACACGTGTCTCCGACGCGATGATCATGGCCTCAGCCAAGGCGCTTGCAGGCCTTTCGCCGGCGATCTCTGACCCCGAGGCTCCACTGCTGCCGCCCATCGCCGACTGCCGCAAGGTGAGCCTTGTGGTTGCTGAGGCGGTAGCCAAGCAGGCCATGGCCGACGGCACTGCCGAAAAGGTAGACGACGCGACGCTGCGCGAACGGCTTCATGCTTATGTTTGGGAACCGGTCTACCAGCCCTATGAGCGGATTTCGTAGGCTGCTTGGAAGATATTCATGATTTGGGTGAAATGGGAGAATTGGTTCTCCTTGGTGTGGTTGTTTCTGAAAAGTGGTAGTATGTATTACTACTGAGGTGCACCTGATGCCTACCGTAGAGAAGTTGAGCATAGCACTTCCCGCAGAAATGGCGGCTCTAGTTCGCCGTGCCGTTGATGTTGGAGAGTACTCGTCCAACAGCGAAGTTATCCGGGAAGCGCTGCGGGATTGGACCTACAAGCGCAACTTGCGTGAGCAAGGCCTCTCCGATCTTCGGAGGCGGTGGCTGGAGGCGGTCGCCGACGATTCCGAGGGGCTTGACGCGGATGCGGTCTTTGAGCGGCTGGAACGCAAGTATCGCAGCCGTGCCGAAAAGACCGACTGCTAATGCGCCTACGATTATCTCCCTTTGTACTATCCGACCTGGAAGAGATAGCCGACTACATTGTGCAAGACAGCCCACGACATGCCATAAGGATGTTGCGCCTTTTTCATGCACGAATGAAGGAAATCGCCAAGCGCCCAGAGATCTATCGGCTGCGGCCTGAGATTGGCGCGGAAGCACGATTGGCTATCATGGGCAATTACGTAATTCTCTTTCGTATACGCCCGGACGCTGTCCGCATTGAGCGCGTTGTGCATGGAAGCCGCAATCTTATTCGGATGCTTGAAGAGAGCGAAAGTTAGCGCCGCGCAAGGCCCGGATAGAAATCGTTAACTCCAAAATTGCGGATGATTCGCTGCGGGGCAGTCCTTCCTGTTCTTAATGCCCGCGCCGCTGACTCCCCTTTTTCGACGGCTGTGGCGGTTCCTCTTCCAGACGCTTTTGTCCACGGCGGCCTAGCAGCAGCATGATCAGGCCAAAGGCTAGCAGCACCATCCCCCACCAGAGATTTGCATTGATGCCAAGGCAGCGGGCGTAGAGGGCTGCGTCGCCATTGGTCTTGAGGCCGAAGAGGGTGAGGATCAGACCCACCAGAGTGAACATCAATCCCAACGGAATGCGTAGATCGAGAATCATTCTCAGCCCTCCCTAGTAAAAGAAAATGTTGATGGCGATGGCACCCACTAACACGGCCACGGCCAAGGCTTCGGGGCGCTTCCACCAGACGATGTGTGCGCGGGCAGGCTTGGGTGTGAGCGAGTGGACAAGGCCGACTAGTTCCGCCTCGGGGCGGGGCCGGGTGGCAAGGCTCACCACTACGGCGACGACGAAGTTCGTGGTGAAGGCGAAGATAGCGCCCCAGAAGTTCTGGGCCATGTCGCTGGGATAGTGGTGCAGGACGGCGATCCATCCGCCATGAATACCGCTGTGTGCCTCGATGGGCAACGTGAGTCCGTGGTGCAGCATGGCTGCGGCGGTGCCCGCAATGAGCCCGGAAAATGCGCCGTGGCCGGTGGCGCGCTTCCAGAACATACCGAGCAGGAATGTCGCGAAGAGCGGCGCGTTCACAAACGAAAAGACCAGTTGCAGCGTGTCCATGATGTTATTGAAGTTGATAGCCGCGTAGGCCGTCGCAATCGAAAGCAGTATGCCGCCAACTGTGGCCCATCGGCCCACGGCCATGTAATGCCGGTCGCTGGCGCCCTTTCGAATGTAGGACTGGTAGAGGTCGTAGGTGAAGACGGTGTTGAATGC
>CAYVMS010000314.1:1938-3072 GCA_964452615.1 uncultured Occallatibacter sp. | reverse complement strand
GAACTGATTTGCAGGATGCGCAATACGTCCTGGCGGCTATAGCTGGTCACTCTTCCGTGCTCCCTTTGTGGTTCCGGCAAGGCTTCGGCACCCAAACTCATGCTGTGATTTCGGGTTTTCGACTCTTGCCCTCCTGAACTCAACCTTTGGAACAGTACCTGAGGAACCGCTCTTGCTGCGATTATGCCAAGACTTTACGTGGATAAGCAGACGCAAACCACCGCTGCAACAACAAAATGCGTGGAAAATAGGTGTCTAATCTGGTTCATTTTCTGCTGAGAGCAGGCTGCCCTGTGGAAAACCGAGGAGAAATGCATCGATTCCTGTAAAAACCGTGCTTAGCCGGTCAATTGGCCGTATAAAAGGAACCACGTAGGTGGATCCTTGCTGGCTAAAAAGAGGCAATTGCCGTGGAGAGCACAGTTCCACGTGCAGCTCACTGCGAGTTAGTTAGGCGTGCCGGTAGGCTCTTCGGCTGCAAAGGTGCATTCGTGGCACTGGCAGATACGGCGCAGGTAGTCCCAGGAATAGATGCCGCCGGAGTGGCCGTCTTGCCAGTTGAACTGAATAGCATAGCGGCCGACGGCGTGAGCACTGGCCGGCTTGGGAGGCGGCGTGAACATGGGCAAGACATTGGTGGGTTTGGGTTTGGGCTGACCCGGCTTGCGGCCATCGGCCTTGCGCAAGTCGACGCAGGTGGCACAGGGGCAGGCCTCGCGCAGCCACGGAAAGCTCCACGTGCTGTGGTGACCATCGACCCAATCGATCTCCATGCCCTTGCCTTCGGTGAGCAGAACGCGAACCTTCTCGGGCGTAATGGCGATCTTGGACAGTGTGCGGGCCTCTTCACTTTCGTGGTCCTCGTGCTCCTTGGGGGCGATGCGGATGCCTTCGTGTGTCATGAATACAGTTTACAGAGACCGGAGAACAGGGTCAGTTGTCTGTTGTCGGGGCTTCGCCGCCGATCTTTGGCTTTCCGTCGTAGCGCAGTTTAAGCGCGAGGATTGCCAGTGCCAATGCCAGCGTCACTGTGTTGGCTGCAATAATGGGCAACGACCCGATGCCAATGCCGTAAATCAACCAGCAGGCCAAGCCAAAACTGAAAAGCAGAAACATGGTCAGCGAAATGTCGCG
>CAYVMS010000314.1:0-1838 GCA_964452615.1 uncultured Occallatibacter sp. | reverse complement strand
GCGTATCCGCCGATGGCGCAGACCACCATCGAGAGCAGGCAGTAGCGCCAGACGACCTGTCCCCCGACAGCGAAGATGACACAGGCTATGCCGTTGGCCGGGGTGGTCGCGGCCACTTTGAGTGCGTTGATCTCGTTCAGATCCTGGTGTCCAAAAAGCGACAGCACGGTGATCAGCAGGAAGCCTGCTCCTGCGCCGAAGTAGCCGATGTAAAAGCAAACAAATGTGGTTGCCAGCAGAACTGGAAGACGCCGGGGCGTGCTGGGTTGACCGGCAACGATGGCCTTGCGAGCCTCAAGCCATCGCGAGACAGGACCGCTGACGGCGAAGATCGAGGCGGAGACGAGCAGCAGCCAGGGTACAAGATGCAGAAAAGTCCTCTGCGGTGTGTTGAGCAGGACAAAAGCTCCAATTGTTCCGCCGATCAGGCCGGCGAAGCACATGAGTAAGGCTAGGCGCGGATTCTTGCGGATGTCGTCGCGGTAGGCGGCGACCGAGGTGAGTTGGCCCGGCCATACAGCCAAAGTATTAGTAGCGTTGGCCTGGACCGGGAGAACCCCCATCCCCATCATTGCCGGGAAAGACAGGAAAGAGCCGCCCCCCGCTACGGCGTTCAGCACCCCGGCCAGAAACGAGGCCACGATGAGCCAAAGCCAGTGCCAGTCGAGGTTGGTGAGGAGGCTGGAGAGATGCGGCATCTAGCTCTATTTTAGAGGGCAGGCAGTTGGCCCAGGCATCGATTCTGTACCTTTCAGAGTTATCACGATTCTCGGGGTTGATGAGCGGGCCACTTGCCGTCTTTTGGCCTATTGATCGACGCCAAAGGTGTAGACCTCACCAGCAATATTGATCGCATACTCGCCAGGAGCAAGCGGGGCTGAAGGGATGAGCTTATAAGAACGCTCCCCGTAGGTTGACACCTCAACGGGTATGCCCTTGATAGGCTGCTTATCCGGTCCAGCCTCTTTCTTAAAATCGAATGATCTCTTCTTCTTCACCTGCTGGGTGAGATACAACGCGACTTGCTCGGGACTTCCCGTTTTGAACACAAAGTCATCCTTTTCAGTAGCTTTCAAGCGGAACGAAGACCGACCTCCAGATATTTCAACGGATCGAATGAAAGTAGCACCGAAAGGATGCTGCTGACGGAGGTGCTCTTTCCATGGCTCATCCGGCAACGGCCTCAGCTCCTGCGTGGTCGGATCGAGATGGTAGACGATGCCGATAGCGGTGGGTTCGACGGGCATCGCGGGGGCGGTTTGGGCCTTGCTGAGGCTTAAAGGAAGAACAAGCAAAAGAACAGCGAGCATCTTACGCATCGAGCAGAGCTCTCCTTGTCCGGGCATTGAGTTCTCTATTCCGGGACGCGCTCAGTATAGAACCGGAGACCGCAAAGGAGTCAATGAGAGTTTTTGACGCCCGATTCGCAACGCCCCAACGGGGCGCGGCCTTCGTTTTTCTGAGCTTTGCCAGGGATGCGCTGCGCTTGTCCTGAGCTATTCTTCTTCACTCCCCCCGGGAGTCGTAGGCAAAATCTTCGCCATACTGTTTAAAAACAAAGAGATATACGATCTACAAAATATGAGCGTAAAACGCGCACATTTTATGAATAATTAGTGCTATAGTTGTATCAGATTTGCTGAGTGGCTCAGACTCATGTCTAAAGCCGCAATCCATTTCAAATGCATCAGGAGGTAGACTCTCATGACAATTACTCGTTGGGATCCGTATAGGGAAGTCGTAGCATTGCAGAGCCGTATGAACTCGCTCTTTCGCGACATGAATGGCGAGAACGATCCGATAGCGGCTGCCAGCTTCGTGCCGGCGGTCGATATCTA
>CAYVMS010000313.1:0-3135 GCA_964452615.1 uncultured Occallatibacter sp. | reverse complement strand
CATGCCGCGCTACCTGTGCCGTGAGAAACGGGAGACCGTCGGGAGAGGGGCATCTAGAAGCTCAGCTCCCCAGGGCTCTCGTAGGCCCTCGTGCCGGATCCTTTCGGGATTCTCAGTCAAGGGCTGAATCGGGGCCAATTCAGCCCTCAGCTTTCTAAGTGCAGTGACAAGCATCCAAAAGCACCTCTGCGATGCTTATGCGCCGATCGTGGTCGTGCAACCGTCGATGCGGAAGCAACCGGTTTATGAGACCCGTAACGACCTAAAGCCGCCTTGGCGAAATATCGTGATCATAATGTCTTCATTTCCGATTCACTCATTTTCCGCAAATCAGGCTCGAAGCCGCTAACTGATTGATACCAATTGTTGAACAATTTTCGCATCGGACCAGCGTAATTTGGCACGCCATTTGCTCAACAGAGTGCGGCGCCAAGACCTAAGAGATTTAGTTAATTTCTTCTCTTCGGTAGCCATTTGAAATGGAGGAACGCTGTGGGGATGTTCCGGTTGGACTATCTTTCTTGTCTTCTCACTGTAGTTGCAACGATCCTGGTCGGTCGAAAAAAGTGGACCGGCCTAGTTGTCTCGGGGGTGAACAGCTTGATTTTTTGCGTCATTGGAATACATACGTCCCAATATGGCTTCATCCCGGCAAACGTATTTTGCATTTGCATCTACGCTCTTAACCTGAAGTCGTGGTTAAAGAAGGAGGAACCGTTACGCCCCGAAGGGGTCGGCACGCTCGCGTAAGCAGAGTTAAATGGCTGTCTTGAAGCAGGATCAATCCATTAAATTTGCCTCGTGGTCCGTCCTTTCGAGAGCAAGGCGAAATCTTGGTGTATCGGCTTTCTTCCAGAAAGAGCGGGACACTGGAAGTGAGGGCTGCCATTCACACGTATGCCGTCCACCGACACGCAACACGCACTGAACTTTTTAAAGTCCTTTCTGGATGCGGAATTCGCGAACTACCTCGGTAGGATCCCGATGCTGGCCGTCAACGGCCTCGTTCATGCTGCGCACGTCTTCCGCCGTGACTTTTTCAGCGAGGGCGGCAAGGGCAATTTGAATCTGAGGCCAGCGCTGCAGTGCGTCGTCGCGCACCAGCGGAACAGCCTGGTAGGGCGGAAAATAGTGCTTGTCGTCCTGGAGCACGGTCAGACCCAGTGCCTGGATTTGCCCATCCGTTGAATTTGCAGCGATCATGTCGACCTGGTGATTGATGAGCGCGCGATAAAGCAACCCGAGATCCATCGTGCGCGGCGCACTCGCAAAATTGAGTCCATACACTCTGCTCAGTCCAGGCAGGCCATCCGGGCGCTGCTCAAATTCGTAGCCCACACCAAGGTGCCACTTCGGCGTATAGGCCGCCGCCTGGCTCAGCGTCGTCAGATGCAACCGCCGCGCATCGTCGGCGCGGGTCACCATGGCGAAGGTGTTTTCAAAACCAAGTGGCTCGGCGACGGTGATGCCGTATCGCGATGCATAGAGCCGGCGGACTGTGCGTAGAACGGATTCTGGATCGCGGTCGACAGGTTGCCTGAGGATTGCGGTGAGCGCCGTGCCAGTGTATTCAACATACGCGTCGATGCGTCCCGCAACTAATGCCTGCTGGCAAATGTAGCTGCCTGCCAGATAGAAACGCCGTTCGACTTTGAGATCGGACTTGGCTTCAATCTCCTGCGCCAGAAGCTCGCCGAGGATCACTTGTTCAGTAAAGTTCTTCGCGCCGATGACGGGGTGCGCGGACCGCGGAGGAGAGCATGATGTGAGCAGTGCGCACACAATGACCGCGGCGATAAAGGTGGGTGTGCGCATCAGGAAGCGGGAACCGTAAACCAGCGTTCGAGCAGGCCGAGCGCCGCGTCGGCCGCGAGCGCCAGCAAGGCTGCCGGAATTGCCCCGGCAAGGACCAGGCGATTATCAACTGAAGCAACGCCACGGAAGATGAGTTCGCCAAGCCCTCCCGCACCGACTGCCGCTGCAATCGTTGCAATGCCTATGCAAGTAACGGTCGCGGTTCTAAGACCTGCAAGAATGAAGGGCGCCGCGAGAGGCAGTTCCACCTTGAATAAGCGCTGTCGATCGGTGAGTCCCATGGCGCAAGCAACTTCAATGATAGAGCGGTCGATGCCTCTGATTCCGGCGTAAGTATTGCGCAGGATCGGCAGTAGCGCATAGGCGGAGAGCGCAACAATCGCAATCCGTGCGGCGCGTTCCCCCAGCCAGGGCAACGGCAGAAGGAAGCCGAACATCGCAAGGGACGGGATGGTCTGCAGAATGTTTGTCAGCCCGATCACCGGCTTAGCCCATCTTGGCGAACGAGTGAGCCAGACGCCAGCGGGCACCGCGATTGCGGTGGCAAATAACATGGCCGATCCGGTGAGCCATAGGTGTTCGATGGTTAGTGCCGCAATTTCGCTACCGTGTTGGGCGAGAAAGCCACCGCTCATACTCTGCTCTCTGGCGCCGCACTACGCCACCCGCGATGAAAGGCACGCACATAAGCTTCAATCAGCGGCTCACGAGATGCGATGAACTCTTTCGGCGAGAGACATGCGATCAGCTTGCCTTCGCTCAAGAGTATGATGCGCTGTGCAAGATAAAGCGCTTCATCCAGATCATGCGTCACTAGCAGAACTGTCTTCTTCAGACGGCTTAGCAGGTCCCGCAGCATATCTTGCATCTCCGCACGTGTCAGCGGGTCAAGCGCTCCGAGCGGCTCGTCCATGAGAAGGAATTCGGGCTCGGCGGCTAAAGCGCGAGCCAGCCCGACACGCTGGCGCTGACCTCCGGAGAGTTGGTGCGGAAAGCGCTTCGCAAAGCTGGCGGGATTCAGCCCTACGACTTCAAGCAGTTCATGGCTGCGGCGCACGCAATCCTTTCGGGAACGGCCCTCCGCTTCTAACACGAGACCAACGTTACGTTCGACAGTGAAGTGCGGGAAAAGCCCCGTCTCCTGAATCACGTAACCCATGTTGCGGCGCAGCCTGATGAGATCAAAGTCGCTAACACTCTTGCCGTGGAGCAAAATATCGCCACTCGTCGGCAGAACCATACGATTGACCGTACGGAGCAGCGTGGTTTTTCCTGACCCGCTCCGACCCAGGATGGCGGCTGTAGTTCCTTCCTCGACCG
>CAYVMS010000312.1:0-3137 GCA_964452615.1 uncultured Occallatibacter sp. | reverse complement strand
GGCCTGCATCAATAATCAATCCGGCAATCTGCACGCCGTCCACATCGGCAACCGTAATCGCGGCTGATCCGGTCTGCGGAATGAGGGTTGCATAGCCGAGTCCCAGCACGATGGTGTTGGGGTTGGTGATGTTGATCGAGCCGCTGTAGTTGTAGATGCCCGGAGTAAGAATCAAGTTCTTGCCTGCGGCCAGTGCTGCATTGATTTGCGCAAGCGTGCTGGGAGCATCCGTGCTTGTAGGCGGCTGCGCGATGAAAAAGCTGCTGATCGGAAGCGTGTATCCCGGCTCACTGCCGGTGGATGTGCTGGTGCCGGAAGCGCTCGCCCAGGTTGTGCCGGTCGAATTGGTCGTCGGCGTCGGGACAAACACATCGAAGTTGCCGCTGCCATCCACATACAGGAAAGGCTTTTCGCGGCTGATCGGAGTGGTAGGAAGCACCGTATTCTTATTGGTCGGGTAGTTAGCCGCTGGCGCGCCCTGCACACCTGAGTAGACCATATTCCAGACGCCATTGGAGGCACTTCCCAAAGTGCTGTTGCGGGTATACCACTGCTGCTGCGAGCAAGGATTTAAGTTGCCCGTAACAACCACGTTGGCAGTAAATCCGCCGCTGGCGCTGCCGCAGAAGCTGTTTGTCAGTTCCAGGGAACCATTGATCTGGACGCGGCGCAAGGGCGCGCCCTGCGAAACACCCCATTGCAACGTGCTCGCACCCGCGTTTTGCGCTGAATTCTGGAGTGGATCAATCGTCACATTCTCCATCGAGCGCCAGAAATATGTGCCCAATGAGGCCCCAGGGCCGTTGCCTGAGGTTTGGATCGTCCAGGCACCAAATTCAGGGCTGAGGAAGCCCGTAATCGTGACCGCGCCAGGGGTTGCGCCTAGGCCGGCGATTGACTCGTAGTAGTCAACAGGCGCCTCAATAGGGGTCGTCAGACCGTACGAACCCGGCATAAACAGAACCGCATTGCGGCTCGTTGAGAACTGCGACTGCGTCGGATTCGCAGTGTACAGCGCACCCCCGTTGAATGGGACATCGTTGGCAATCGCCGTAAGCGCCGTCACAATCTGAGAATCCGACATCGACGGAGAAATGATTGTGACGTTGGGGCCAAAGTCGGGTGTTTGGGCCGATGCTAGGCGTCCCCCGAAGACCACAGTAGCGAGCATCATACCCAGAAACAGTAAAGTACTGATTCCAGATCGCATACTGACTTTTAATTGCGAACGGAGATTCTCCATCGATTTCATCCTCTTATTACCCTTTGTGTGGGCGGCGGCGGGGGAGGGTCCGGGCTCACCTTTGGATATTTGAACGATTAAAGCACACTAAGCCTTGCTTGCTCCAGCGCAAACTTCTAATTTTCCAATCTTCGCGCGGAGCAGGTGTCTTGTGCGGTCGGAAACGGATGTCCCAAGCGGTATCTCAAGCAGATCGTCTATCTCTTTATTAAACGCTTATTAGACCATCAAGCGTCTATTAACCGTTATGAGTCCGGGGTATAGCTCACAGGATGTGCCTTGTTTTAGCCATCCCGATCAAGAGCTTTGTTCTGCCCTGGCCCTTTTCATGCTTATTCTCTTGCAGACTTGGACCGTTGGAACGCTAGATCCTTGGTGCGGAAGCCTTTGCAATACCCAGGACCGGGCTTTGACACTGGCCAAACGCTCATCCGGGCTCCCAGCGTGGTAGAAAGGTAAGTTGTAGTGAAAACGGAGAATTCCATGCAGAGCGCGGTGAGAGTTCTGATCGTCGAAGACGAGCCCCACGCACTGATGGGGCTGGCCGAGCTGATCTCCGGCTGGGGCTATCGCACCGAGACCGCGCGCGACGGCATCGAGGGCTGGGAGAAAGCGCAGTCCTGGGAGCCGGCCATCGTCGTCACCGACCTGAAGATGCCTCGGCTGGACGGCATCGGCCTGTTGCAAAAGCTAACCGGGGATGGATTGGGAGCCAACCTGGCCGTCATTGTGCTCACCGCCATGGGCTCGATCCAACTGGCCGTCGACGCCATGAAGATGGGCGCATACGACTTCTTGCAGAAGCCGGTGGATGCCACTCGCCTGCGCACTATCCTGGCCAACGCCACCCGCCAGCGCGAGACCGCCATTGAGCTTGAAATCGCACGCCGCCGCTTGCGCGAGACCGGCGTGCTCGGCACGATGGTCGGCAACTCCAAGCCGATGCGAGAGATCTTCGGCCTGATCGAGCAGATTGCGCCCTCCAATGTATCGGTGCTCATCACTGGCGAGAGCGGCACCGGTAAAGAGTTGGTGGCGCGCACGCTGCACGAGCTGAGCCCGCGCAAGCCGCGGCCCTTTGTCGCGGTCAACTGCGCCGCCATTCCCGAAACGCTGATCGAGAGCGAGATCTTCGGCCATGAGAAGGGCGCATTCACCGGTGCGGCCGAGAGGCGGGCTGGCTGCTTTGAGTTGGCAGCCGGAGGAACGCTGCTGCTGGACGAGATCGGCGAAATGCCCTCCGGTACGCAGGCCAAGCTGTTGCGGGTTCTGGAAGAGCGCAAGCTTCGCCGCCTGGGCGCACGCACCGAGCAGGAGGTGGACGTCCGGGTGCTCGCGGCCACAAATCGCGATCCTAACGAAGCCGTCGCCGAGGGCCAGCTTCGTCCCGACCTTTACTATCGCCTCAACGTCTTCAACATTCATCTGCCGCCCCTGCGCGATCACATGGAAGACCTGCCGCCCATGGCCGAGGCGATGCTCCTTCAAATGAATCAGAAGCATGGCAGGCGTGTCCCTGGCTTGGCGACCTCGATGCTTGACCGGCTGATGGCCTACGACTGGCCGGGCAATGCCCGCGAGCTAAGGAACATGATCGAGCGCGCGGTGGTTCTCTGCGCCGATGGAGCACCGCTTGATGCGGGCCACTTGCCTCCGTCCTTCGGTAAAGCGCCCAGCCCTGCCGCGCAGGTTCTGGACGCAAGCGTGGTTCAGGTACGCGTAGGCACAACTGTGGAAGAGGTGGAGCGTCTGCTGATTATGCGCACCCTCGAATCCACCGGGCAGAACAAGACCCGCGCCGCCGAGATTCTGGGCGTGAGCCTGAAAACCATGCACAATAAACTGAAGGAGTACAGCCAAGCACGCATTGATATCGAGCCCTGACCCATGCGAC
>CAYVMS010000311.1:0-3145 GCA_964452615.1 uncultured Occallatibacter sp. | reverse complement strand
GCGGAGTTCTTTGAGGTGTGCCAGCGGTTGATGGTGGTGTCGAATTGCAGGCCGGGATCGCCGCAGAGCCAAGTGGCCTCGGCGATTTTGCGCATAATTTCGCGCGCTTTGTAGTTCTTTACCGGCTGATGGTCTCTGACGGTATAGGTGGAGACCTCGCCGTCCGTCTCGTAGGCGTGCATGAACTCGTCGCTGACGCGGACGGAGTTGTTGGCATTCTGGAAGAAGATCGACGAGAAGGCCTCGGAATCCGGACCCGAGCCGTCATAGCCGGCCTTGATCAGCGTGTGGGCTTTCTGTTCTTCCTTGGACTTGCACTCGATGAAGTCGATGATGTCAGGATGGTCGGCATTGAGGATCGCCATCTTGGCCGCGCGACGGGTCTTGCCGCCGGACTTGATAACTCCGGCAAAGGCGTCGAGGCCGCGCATGAAGCTGAGTGGGCCGCTGGCCGTGCCGCCGCCAGAGACGGATTCCTTGCTGGAACGCAGCGAGCTGAAATTCGTCCCAGTGCCCGAGCCGAATTTGAAGAGCATGGCTTCGGTGCGGGCCAAGTCCATGATGCCGCTCATCGAGTCCTCGACGGAGTTGATGAAGCAGGCCGAGCACTGCGGATTGTGGTAGCCGGTGGCGGAGAAGCGCACGCCACCGGTCGCGGGGTCCCAATGCCAGTTCTGGCCCTCCGCATCGGGCTCCAGGCGGTCGCAGCCCACATTGAACCAGACCGGCGAGTTGAATGCCGCCTTCTGGGTCAGCAGCATATGCGCCAGCTCGTCGTGAAAGATGGTTGCATCCTCAAATGTGGCAAAGTAGCCGCCAGCCATGCCCCAGTCGCGGATCGTCTCGGCCACGCGGCTCACGAGCTGGCGGACGCCGGTTTCACGCTCGGGCGAGCCCAGCTTCCCGTGCAGATACTTCGAGGCCACGATATTGGTCGCGGTCATCGACCAGTCGACCGGCACTTCGACGTTCTTCTGCTCGAAGATGACGTTGCCCTTCTGGTCGCCGATCATCGCGGTGCGGTTCTCCCATTTCACTTCGTCGTAGGGGGAGACGCCCTCGGTCGAGAAGCGGCGGGTAAAGATCAGCCCCTGCTGGGCGTGGGAAGCCGGTGTGACAGTCGTGGAACTCTGATGCTGGACCTCATTCATGGAACCCTCTCAATCGAAAAATCGGAAAATCTCTGCCCCTCCCCGGTGCATGGCGCCTGGGCAAGTCAGGGGATACCTCTAACAAAGAACGGGAAAACGGGGATTGGAATGTACCGCGAGTTCTCTTCTTTCAGCGGACTGGTGTGAATCGTTCACACCTGAGCTCGTTACAATCCGTTAACAGCCGCAGATGAAAAAATACCGCTGTCTGTGGTGCCTGTCAACAAAAAACCACAACATCTAGTATTTTCTTTGTATTCCCCGCATCTACTTTCAAAACAAAGGCACTTGCCTGTGGAAAGCTCCAGGAACCTTTGCGCAATGCGGGATTCAGGCGGCCAATCTGCATCGGCTCAGGTGCAATGCCGGTTTATGCGAGAGGGCTGAAGCCAATCCCGCTACCACAACCACAGCGCCCTCTACCTCAAGGCTAGTCCTCTCTGGGACGTGAGACAAGGTGCGAAAGCGGTGCAGTTGAGGGGCGAAACTGTGCAGATGTGGACAAATGGACCGTGCCGAGCAGTCAGTGCGAGCACCTACCGCGCGCCATAGAATCTTGGCAATTACCTGGATCGGGCGGCGTTAATTGTGGCAATCAATGGGCGGCCCTGCTTTATGGCTCGAATTGGGATTTGGCTGGAATCATCTGCTGATGCAGGACGCGCACGATACTGATTCCACTCGGCTTCAGCCTGTAAAAGACAACGTCCTTGCCGTGCTCATGCCTGCGGAGCCCAGGACTGATGGCATCGCACGCCCGGCCCGCCCTGGGGTTCTCCGCAAGTGTCTGAAAGCAACCTCGAAGGCCTTGGGTATATCGGAGAGCCTGTTCTGCGCCCCATCTCTCAAATATGTATCGAACGATGGATCGAAGGTCGGATTGACCTGGCCTAGAGAGACTGTACTTTCGCAACGCCTTCATCCTTTTCTGCGGCGAGTTCATCAATATAGGCATAGAGTCTCTCGAAAACGCCCTCCTCGGCATCTTCGCTGGCGTCTCCCTCGGCAATCGCGGTCCGGAGTGCGGCCATCTTCTCCTCGTACTCCCGCTCATCTCGCTCCAGAAGGCGCAAGGCGGTGCGCATCACCTCGCTTGCGTTTGCATAGTCTCCCGCCTCGACCTTGGCGGTAATGAATTTGTCCAATTTTTCGGGCAGATTAACATTGCGAGTCGGCATGGGAACACCTCATGTTTAGTATGGGACTTTTAACCAACTTTGCTAAGGCACCTGCGGTGCGTCCAAAGGCTCGCTCTTCGCTCGCAGGGGTTTTGTTTGGGAGGCTAAAAAGCACTTGGCGAAGGATGAAGCGCCCAAATGCCAACCGGCCCCACGCTTGTCGCGTGGGGCCGGTTGGGTGTTTCGATCGTCCGCCAGTCAGGAGCGGTTTGGTTTAAAGACCGAAATCAGTTGCTTTCCTTGGTTTCAATCCTCATGCCATAGAACGATCTGTGCACGAAGAACATCGAAACCAAGAAGAATACGACTGTCAGCACGTGAACTAGCATCGCGTTGCTCGCAGTCATTTTGACGGCCAGCTCGACAGCCAGTAATCCGAACAGGGTCGTGAACTTGATGATCGGGTTCATGGCCACCGACGAAGTATCTTTGAACGGATCGCCAACGGTGTCGCCGATTACGGTCGCATCGTGTAGAGGCGTGCCCTTCATCTTGAGGTCAACCTCGACAACCTTCTTTGCGTTGTCCCAGGCGCCGCCGGCATTGGCCATGAAGATCGCCTGGTAGAGGCCGAAGATCGCAATCGAGAACAGGTAGCCGACAAACAGGAACGGCTCCATGAATGCGAACGAGAGAGTGGCGAAGAAGACGGCCAGGAAGATATTGAACATACCCTTCTGGGCGTACTTCGTGCAGATCTCGACCACCTTCTTGCTGTCGGTGACCGAGGCCTTCTCCACGCCTTCCAGCTTGATGTTCTTCTTGATGAACTCGACCGCGCGGTAAGCGCCGGTGGTGACCGCCTGCATGGAAGCG
>CAYVMS010000310.1:0-3166 GCA_964452615.1 uncultured Occallatibacter sp. | reverse complement strand
GGGACGAAATTTGGCGAGCCCGCGCCGCTCTTTCCCCGCGCTGAAAAGGACGCAATCGCGCGGATGCAGCAGATCGAAGAAGAAAACAATAAGAGCGTCATTGAGGCCGCGGACGGCAAGGCCGTTTCCGCAAACGAGCCAACCGCCAGCACTGATCCATCGACGCCGACACAGATTCCTTCACCGGTTGCTCCAATCTTGTCGAAAGTTGCTGAAACGCGTCAGGGCACGACTTTAAAGCCTGCCCTGAGCGCAGCCGAACGGGTGCCGCAAAACCCACAAAAGAATACCGGGGCTTCAGCCCCTGAGGGACGTTCTTTGGAAGATACGCCTGCAATCTCCGCTCCTCCAGTAACCGAGCCCGTCGCCGCACCGGCTCCGAGTCCGGCCGCTTCGGCGCAGACCGAACCCACTCACATTACCATTGACGACTTCGCCAAGGTCGAACTGCGTGTGGCGCAGATCTTGGTCGCCGAACGCGTCCCCAAAGCCGACAAGCTGCTGCGCCTTGAGGTCGATCTGGGCTACGAAAAGCGCCAGATTCTGGCTGGCATTGCGCAATTCTACGAGCCAGAAAAGCTGATTGGCCGTAAGATCGTGATCGTCGCCAATCTAGCTCCGCGCAAGATGCGTGGCCTCGAATCGAACGGCATGTTGCTGGCTGCCTCGCTACCCGACGGTGCGCCGGTGCTGGCTGGATTCCTGGAAGAAGCTCCGCTAGGCGCGCGGCTGAAATAGGAGCATGTGAAAGGAATTCGATGACCTCTTCCTCCGGCTGCCAGCAGCCCGATTTGGCGGAGTTGGTCTCCGCTCGGAAATCTTGTCGAGTTTGTTTGAATTGCACCCATACACATAAATCGTGCTATCCTTACACATCGGGAGTGACGCCTCATGCGGACCAATATCGACATTGACGATAAGCTGATGCGGCAGGCGATGAAGGCGACCGGAGCTACCACCAAGCGGGCTGCGGTCGAGGCATGCCTGCGCAAGCTGGTTGCGCTCAAGGTCCATGAGAAGAGGGTCGAAGAGATCTTCCGCCAGCAGGAGATTGACAGGCTCGCAGCCGAGCGGGATGGCCGTCTGGACGAGTGGCACGCGGCGCTGGTGAAAAAGGGCAATTGGCCGGAGTTTCCAAACGATGCGAACGAATATTGAAATCGACGAGAGATTGATGCGTAAGGCCATGGCCCTCACCGGCCAGCCTACGAAGAAGGCCGTTGTCGAACTGGCACTGCGACTCACCGTGCAACACAAACGTCAGGCAGAAGCCCTTCGCAAGCTTTGGGGCATTGGCTGGGAGGGCAATCTCGATGAGATGCGTGCCACCCGCTTCCCCGACTGGGATAACGATTGGAATTCTGAGCCGCAACTCCACCGCAGGTCTGTTGCATAATGCGGCCCATATTGCCGAGTCAGGTTAGAGATGGTCATTGTCG
The DNA here is from genome assembly GCA_964452615.1 of uncultured Occallatibacter sp. Taxonomy (GTDB): domain Bacteria; phylum Acidobacteriota; class Terriglobia; order Terriglobales; family Acidobacteriaceae; genus Telmatobacter. The sequence continues at coordinate 1,727 of CAYVMS010000310.1, read as the reverse complement.
ACTCATCGGTTTGGATTGACTTCCTGAATCAGAGGATTACACCGCAGACCAGTTGGCTCCGAGCGCCCAAAAACATCGGAACGATAGGCTTGACCTCCCTCGTGCTTACGGAGGTTCTGCAGGGGATCCGCTTCGACAGCCGTTTTCGCAACGCCGAGCAATTCTTTCGCACGTTGCCTGTCTTTGATTCCCTGACCCGGCCAGTGGCCGTTCGAGCAGCCGGCAACTACCGCAGCCTTCGCAAAATCGGGATTACCATCCGAAGTACGGTTGACTGTCTTATCGCAACCTTCTGCATTGAGAGTGGGTACCAACTCCTGCACAGTGACAGCGATTTCGACTTTTTCGAGCAGCACCTGCATCTGTCTGTGCTCCATCCGCCTGCGCTGCGAATCCCCTAATCTCAAATAAGACCTGGGAATTATTTCCCACCGAGGCTCCTTTGCTAATCGATTCTCACGCTCACCTGGACAGCCCACGCTACACCGACGACCGCGAACTGATGCTGCGCCGCGCCTGGGATTCTGGCGTGGGCACAGTGCTCGCGATCGGCATTGGCGAGCAAGCTGCCGGGATGGATGGGGCGCTGGCAATCTGCCGCGAGTTCAATACTCGACCTGAAAGCGGAGCCGGGATTCCAAAGCTCTACGCAAGCGCAGGCGTCTATCCGCACAATGCGACCGAGATCGATGATGGCGTCCTCGCGAAACTCGACGGCCTGCTGGCTGAGCCAGAGGTCATTGCTTGCGGCGAGATCGGGCTGGACTACTATCACGAGGGCGCGCCACACGAGATTCAGCGCGAGGGGTTGATTCGACAACTTGAAATCTCCGCCAGCCGCAAACGGCCTATTCTCATTCACTGTCGACCAAAAGACGGAGCCACCGACGCCTGGAACGACCTCTTCGAGATTCTGGAGGCTCATTGGCGGCCAACTGGCCTGGGCGGCGTGATGCATTGCTTCGGAGGCGGCTTCGAACAAGCTGCCCGCTCGCTTGACCTGGGCTTCCTCGTCTCATTTGCTGGAAATTTGACCTATCCAAAGGCCCAACCACTGCGCGATGTGGCCGCGCGCCTGCCCCTGGACAGCCTGCTGGTTGAGACCGATGCGCCATGGCTCGCTCCTGTGCCCAACCGCGGCAAGCGCAATGAGCCGGCGTGGGTGGCGCAGACGGCTTTGGTTCTGGCAGGGGTTTTGGGCATCAACGAGCAAGAAATCGCCTCCGGAACCACGAAAAACTTCAATCGGCTGTTTCGCCTTGGCCCCGGCGTGGGAAACTGATAAAGGCTTTGCACGCGGGTACTACGCACGGCAGCCCTCTTATGTTTGAGGATACGAGAAAAATGGCTCAAGAGAATTCGTTCGACATCGTCAGCAAAGTTGAGATCCAAGAGGTTCGCAACGCCATCGACCAGGCGCTCAAAGAGATTCGCCAGCGCTTCGACCTGAAGGACTCCCACTCAGAAGTGTCGCTGGTGGAAGGCGACAAGGAGATTCAACTGGCCTCAGACGGTGAGTACCACCTCGAGGCTGTGAAAGAGATTCTCGGGCAGAAGCTGGTCAAGCGCGGCGTCTCCCTGAAGAACATGACCTATGGCAAAGTTGAACCGGCACTGGGCAAGAGCGTGCGCCAGAAGATCAGCCTGCAACAGGGCATTCCCATCGAAAAGGCCAAGGAGATCGTGCGCCTGGTCAAGGACTCGAAAAAGAAGGCGCAGGCCAGCAT
>CAYVMS010000309.1:0-3182 GCA_964452615.1 uncultured Occallatibacter sp. | reverse complement strand
AACGGACTGTCATGCTTGAAAAAAAGAGTCTCTGGAATACGGAAATCATGGGCCAGGCGCTGCTGGATTCGGTGCGCAAGCTCGATCCTCGAGGAATGGTCAAGAACCCGGTGATGTTTGTCGTCGAGGTGGGCTCCGTGCTCACCACGGCGCTGCTCATCGATAACACTGTTCATCATCGGCCTGGTTTTGGATTTAACCTGCAGATCACCCTCTGGCTGTGGTTCACAGTCCTCTTTGCCAACTTTGCCGAAGCCATGGCCGAAGGCCGCGGTAAGGCCCAGGCCGACACGCTGCGCAAAGCCAAGGGCGAAACTGTTGCCAAGCGCTACGCTGCAGACAATAGCCTGGAGGAGGTCGCCAGCGGCCTGCTTCGGCTGGGCGATGTGATCTACGTCGCGGCCGGCAATTACATCGCTGGAGACGGCGAGGTCATCGAAGGCGTTGCGTCGGTGGATGAGTCGGCCATCACCGGCGAATCGGCCCCCGTCATTCGCGAGGCAGGCGGCGACAGGTCCGCCGTCACTGGTGGAACAAAAGTTCTCTCGGACTGGATCAAGGTCCGCATCACGTCCAACCCCGGCGAGACCTTCCTTGATCGCATGATCGCCCTCGTCGAAGGCGCAACCCGCCAGAAGACCCCCAACGAAATCGCGCTCAGCATCTTGCTTTCGGGCCTCACCATCGTCTTCTTGCTGGCCGTCGTAACATTGCAGCCTTTCGCCATGTACTCCAAGGCCCCGCAAACGGTCTTCGTACTGGTTTCACTCCTCGTCTGCCTTATTCCCACGACCATCGGCGGCCTGCTCTCGGCCATCGGCATCGCCGGCATGGATCGTCTGGTCCAATACAACGTACTCGCTATGAGCGGCCGTGCAGTCGAAGCAGCAGGCGATGTGAACACTTTGCTGCTCGACAAGACTGGGACCATCACCCTCGGCAATCGCCAGGCCACTGAGTTTATTCCCGCGCCGGATGTGAGCCGTGAGCGGCTGGCCGACGCGGCGCAGCTCTCGTCTCTTTCCGACGAAACCCCCGAGGGCCGGTCGATTGTCGTGTTGGCAAAGGAAAAGTACGGTCTTCGAGGCCGCGACCTTGGCGGTATTCATGCCGAGTTTGTGCCTTTCACAGCCCAGACCCGCATGAGCGGCGTGAACTTACCAGGCGTTCGCATCCGCAAAGGATCAGTCGACGCGATCGCCCGTTTTCTCGAAGAGCAGGGGACCACTCTGCCCAAGAAAGTTCGCGACAGTGTCGACGAGATCGCGCGTCTGGGCGGCACACCGCTCGTCGTCGCGGAGAACTCGACTGCTCTAGGCGCCATTCACCTCAAGGACATCGTCAAGGGCGGCCTCAAGGAGCGTCTTGCCCGCCTGCGCGCCATGGGCATTCGCACCATCATGATTACCGGCGACAACCCGCTCACTGCCGCAGTCATCGCTCGCGAAGCAGGCGTCGATGACTTTCTGGCCGAAGCCAAGCCCAAAGACAAGATGGACCTGATCAAGCGCGAGCAGGCTAAAGGCAAGCTCGTAGCCATGACCGGCGACGGAACCAACGACGCTCCGGCGCTGGCTCAGGCCGATGTGGGAGTGGCGATGAACTCGGGTACGCAAGCGGCCAAGGAAGCTGGCAACATGGTCGATCTCGACTCCAACCCGACCAAACTGATTGAAATCGTCGAAATCGGCAAACAACTTCTGATGACCCGCGGCGCGCTGACCACCTTCAGCATCTCGAACGATGTGGCCAAATACTTCGCCATCATCCCAGCCATGTTTGCAGGTGTCTTCCCAGTGCTGGGCGCGCTTAATATCATGTTCCTTCACTCGCCGCAGTCGGCAATTCTCTCGGCGGTCATCTTCAACGCGATCATTATTGTTTTGCTCATCCCGCTGGCTTTGAAGGGCGTCAAGTACGAACCCAAGGCCGCCGATATTCTGCTGCGCAACAACCTGCTGGTCTATGGCGTGGGCGGCATCGTCATCCCGTTTATCGGCATCAAGGCCATCGACGTAGCATTGGTTTGGCTGCATCTGGCGTAGCAATCGGCTGGGTTCAAGTATGGGCTTTAGTCCGCACTTGAACCCAGTCAAATGAATCAGGCTTAGCCCCTGAGGGTAGTTTCAAAGGAGATCGACTGTGCATTCCACATCCACCTTAGCCCCTGTTGCAACGGCAAAAGCAGTATCGACCACCCACTCCGTTTGGATGACCTCGATCCGCTTCACCCTCGTCACCGTAATCCTGCTCGGTTTGGGCTACCCGCTCGTTGTGACCGGCATCGCCAAGCTGATCTTTCCGCATCAGGCCGGCGGCAGTCTCATCCTCAAGGACGGTCAGGTCATCGGCTCCGAGTTGCTGGCTCAGAGCTTCACCTCAGACCGTTACTTCCATCCCAGGCCTTCGGCTGCCGGGAATGGCTATGACGCCACCGCCTCGGGCGGCTCCAATCTGGCCCAATCGTCAAAGACTCTCGTAACGCGCATTCAGGGCGACATTGACAAGCTTGCCGCGCAGAACCCCGGCAAGCCCGTGCCGATCGATCTGGTGACGACCTCCGCCTCCGGTCTCGATCCCGACGTTACCCCAGACGCGGCCTTCTATCAGGTAGCGCTTGTCGCCAAAGCACGCAACATGAGCGAAGAGAGCCTGCACCAGCTCATTGTGCAGCACATAACTCAGCGGCAGTTGGGCCTGCTCGGGGAGCCGCGCGTCAATGTTCTCTTGCTCAACCTAGATCTGGACAAGCTCTCTAAATAGACAGGCTTTCGGCAGAGGCTATTGCTGGCTTGCTCTGGCTCCGAAGCTTTTGTGCAGCTAAATATCGGCCGATGGAAGCTGTGATGCTCGACAGCCAGCCCCCTTGTGTTTCCGGAAATCCAAACCGAGACGCTAAGCTGCGGAGCGGTGCTTTCGGGAGGGAACTTTCACGGTGCGCCGCTGGCCTACGCCTTTGATTACGCGGCAATAGTGCTCACTGACTTGGCTTCCATCACAGAGCGTTGCATCGACCGGCTTTTCAACGTGGACATCAACGAAGGGCTTCCGGCCTGTCTCTCGCCCGATCCGGGGCTATCGTCCGGCTTCATGATCGCCCAGATCGTGGCGGCCACGCTGATCAACGAGTGCCAGGTACTCGCTCATCCTGCCTCCACGGGCAACATACCTACTGATGGCGG
>CAYVMS010000308.1:0-3187 GCA_964452615.1 uncultured Occallatibacter sp. | reverse complement strand
GCGGCCATGACCTTGTAGCGGTTCTTGCGGTCGTCCATGTCGATGAAGTCGATGACGATAATGCCGCCGAGGTCGCGCAGGCGAATCTGGCGAACGATCTCTGGCACGGCGTCGAGGTTTGTCTTGACGATGGTGTCTTCGAGGCGCGCCGACTTGCCGACATATTTGCCGGTGTTGATGTCGATGGCGACCAGAGCTTCGGTCTGGTTGATGACGATGGAGCCGCCCGACTTGAGCCAAACCTTGGAGCGCAGCGCCTTCGAGATTTCGTCCTGAATGCCGAAGTGCTCGAAGAGCGGCGTCTCTTTGGTATAGAGCTTGACGCGGCGAACCAGTGTAGGCGAGAAGCGATTGAGGAAGCGCACGATGCGCTCGTAGTCCGCCTCGGAATCGACCCAAATCGACGAGAAATTGCTACTGACCTGATCGCGTAGTATGCGCTCGATCAGTCCGAGATCGTGATAGATCAGGGCCGGAGACTTGGATTCGTCTGAGCGCTTCTTGATCTCTGCCCAGAGATTCAGCAGCATGCGCAGGTCGGTGCGCAACTCTTCCTCAGAAGCTCCCTCGGCGGCGGTGCGAACGATGAAGCCGCCAGAGGCCTCGCCGCGCTCATGGACCAGGACGCGCTTGAGGCGCTGGCGCTCCTCTTCGGAGGCTATCTTGCGGCTGACGCCGATATGGGTCACAGTCGGCATGAAGACCAGGAAACGGCCGGGAAGGGCGATGTGCGAGGTGATGCGCGCGCCCTTCTTGGCGATGGGCTCTTTGGCGATCTGAACCAGGATCTCCTGACCCGATTTCAATAAGTCGCTAATGATTGGCAGGTCGGACATCTGCATCGATCGGCGCGAGGGACCGCGTCCTCCTCTGCCGGCCTGGCTCGGGGCAACTGCCGGGCCTCCGCGTCCACGGCGTCCGCGTGCATTGCGGTCGCGGCGCTGCTGGCCTGGTGCTCCGGCGGCGGGCTGGCCTTCGGCTGACGGCTCTTCGCCGTCCTCGTCGTCGAGGCCCTCTTCGTCGCCGTTCTTCTCATCGAAGTTCAACTGGATGCGGTGGTCGAGGTGGGCCTCCTGAAGCATCTCGCCGAGGTCCCCAGTCCGCATATGCTTGGGCAGTGTTTCTTCCTCGAAGTCGTCCGAGTCGTGGTCTCCACCCTTGGCGGCGTGAGGATGGCGGGGAGTGTCGAACTCCTCCTCTTCAATGGTCTCTTCTACGACAAGGCCCATGCCGGGAGCGTAGGTCGAGGCCTTGGCGACCGCCGGTGGCTTGGCGGCTTCCACTTCAGGCTTCTTCTTGCCGATGCCGAAGAGCCGGAAGCCGGTCGGAGGAGCGGGGTCAACGTCGTGCGATGCAACTGCATCGGGCTCGGGAACGAATTCTGGAGCGGCAGGCTCGTCATGCGCTCCACCTGGGAGCACTTCATCCTGCCTTGTCATCGGGGATGCAACCGTCTCATCGGCCGATGGCTGCTCGATCACCGTTTCGATCATGTAGTCGTCTGCCTTGGCAGGGGCAGCAACCTTTGGCGTGGGCTCAGCCAAGGGCGATTCCGCCGCGGCATCGGCTACGACTTCATTCATTCCCGCAAGGAGAGACGGGATCATTTCCTCTTCGATCATCTCTTCTTCAACGAGGTTGTCATTGGCCGGATCGACTACGGTCGTCTCTTCGTAGAATTCCTCCTCCTCGATGGCGTCTGGAGCGGGGCTGCCAGCATCCGGCGTTTCATAAGATGCGATTGCGGAGGACGCGGACTCGGGCTGCGCTTTCACTGCTGGCTCAGCCTTTTCCACTGAAGACTCATCAGGGCGGGCACGATGCTTTGAGAGCGACTCGCCGGGCAGCAGGCCGCTGCCATCCCACTCGATGGGCGATTGAATCAGCGTGGCTGGCTTGAATGAACTGGCCGGACGGGCGGGCGTTGCCGCTCGCTGAGCCGCATCCTCTTCCTGCGAGGTCTCCGCCGTAGTGCCGCCGTACTTCGAGAGCGATTCGCCGGGCATGACAAACGGAACGGCTGAGGCGGCTGGCGTACGCTCGAAACGAGGTGAGGCTTCGGCTGCTTCATGCCTTTGTGACGAAGACCTGTCCGCTGAAATTTCGGCGGCATAAGTCTCTTGCGCAACCTCCGGTTCGGTCTCCGTAACCTCCTCGACGTAGGCCGATGGGGGAGCTTCACTGCTCTGCGGCTGACCCTCGGGCGAGCCTTGCGCGCCACGGCCACCACGGCGACGTCGGCGTCCGCGCCAGCGCTTGGCGCCGGGCGCACCTGAATCCTCTTGGCCGTCGTCGGCGGCTTCAGTGGCGAAGGCCGGCTCGGGAGCGGAAACCTCTCCGGGCTCCGGTTCAGACTCGATCAGAATGCGACCTTTGGCGGGCTTTTCCGTGAAGGGTTTTCCAGGGGCGGGGCGGTCCTGCTTCTGCTCAGGTTTTTGCTCGGGCTTCTGTGCTGGGCGTCCACCGCGATTGTCGGGGGCGCCACCGTGGCGGACCTCGCGCGGAGGCTGGTTGCCGCCGCTGGCCGCTGCTTTTTCCAATTCATCGGTCTCTTCCTGGTCTTCGAGTTCCAGGAAGTCGGTCACATAAAGGAAGGCGTCGCGTTCAAGTCCCAGGTCAACAAATGCCGACTGCATGCCAGGCAGCACACGCGTGACACGCCCGTTATAAATCGACCCTGCCAGGGTGTACTCGTTTTCGCGTTCGTAGTAAATCTCCGCGAGTTGATCGTCTTCCAGGATTGCCAGCCGCGTCTCATGGGGCGTGCTGGAGATACAAATTTCCTTTGCCATCGTGCCTTTCTGTCCAGCGGCGTCTGCCTGCTGGAACCTGCGGCAAGATTTGATGAAGACGCGCGAGGCTGGAAAGGGAGCTGATGTGCGGAAGGGATGATCCGTGGTTCGCTGGTGTGCCGGTTTCCGCGCCGAGGCCGACCCAGAAGGGCAGCGAGCCGTGGCGAAGATCTTGCAAAACAAGCCGTACGATACGGTAACCCGATTGCAGAGAGATTGTGGCCAACCTTGCCGAGTTTCCTGGCGGGGCCGTTCCACCGCTGGCATTTGCACGGCCGTGCCGCGCGATGGGGCCGGCGAAGGCCATCCCCAAAACTCCTGCGCGTCCCGTGCAACTTGTACGCTGCCAACGGTTTTCCCGTCTCTGCGTGCTCATGAACCCTTGTCCTGCCGGG
>CAYVMS010000307.1:0-3228 GCA_964452615.1 uncultured Occallatibacter sp. | reverse complement strand
ATCACGAACTCGTCGCCGCCGTAGCGGAAGCACCAGTCCTGCTTGCGGCTCAGCTCCTGGATCCGCTGACCGGTGCGTGATAGCAGCTCGCTGCCCACCAGGTGGCCGTGTTCATCATTCACCATTTTAAAGTGGTCAAGATCGATAAACGCAAGGCTCACCGGCCGCTTCTTGGTGCATCGCTCCATCTCCCGCTCCAACAGTTCGTAGAGATAGCGCACATTGTAGAGCCCGGTACAATCGTCGGTAAGAGTCAACTGATGAATGCGGGCCACGTCGTGCGCATTTTCGATTGCGATGGCAGCGTGATCGGCCAGGATGTGCAGAAAGGCAATGGTATAGTCGGTGAGCTGATCGGCCTTTGGGTTGAAGATCTCAATGGCGCCATGGGTTCCTTTGCGCCCGCGCAGAGGAAGCGCAATGACCGAGCGTACGTTCTGTGGCCTGCCATCATGCGTCTGCTGGACCCTCGGATCCTTCTCTGCCAATGGAACAAGCAGCGTCTCGCCATGCTGCACCACCCAGCCTGCCACGCCCTCGCCCACCTTGACGCGCACCCCGCGCAGCGCGGATTCATCTGCTGCGCCCGCGATAATCGCGTAGTAGAGCTCTTGCTCCGTCTCGTCCAACATCAGAAGCGTCCACAGCTCCGCCTCGATGAACTTCTCCATATGCTCAATAATGGTGCGCAAAATTGTGTCCAGGTCGAAGCTCGAGGTCAACGAGCGCGCAACCTGATGGAAGACGAGAAGATCGTCGATCGGGATGCGGCTTTCCGTCTTTTTAGTCATCCGGGAACCTGGTGTGAGGAGTCTTAATGCATTCTTGCACACGCCATCGAACGGGCGCGATTCAAAACCCTAGGCGCGCCCGCCGTTCGTAATGCGCCGGCTCTTCAGCTTTCCCGGGGGAGGGGTGATGGTTCTCGAGCCTTATGCAGGCTCAGCACAAACTCGAATGAAGGACGAATTCCTCCTAGGAAGAATCTACTCGGCTGATGCTGCTTCGTCCACTCCCCGGTTAGGTCGCCTTAGCCGCCAATGTGGACCATGGAGCGCGAGGGCTTAAGGAACCCAGGCTCGCCAATATGATGGCGCGCTTCCTTCCCCTCAATTGTACGGACAACATAGGCGGCCAGTTCCCCATCGTTGGCTCCGGCGCGCAGACGGCCATACAGGTCGTGCTCGACCTGGGAGAAGAGGCAGGTGCGAATCTTGCCGTCAGAGGTGAGCCGCACCCGGCTGCATGCCCCGCAGAATGCCTGGCTGACCGGCGCGATGATGCCGATCTCGCCCACTCCGTCGGCAAAGGTATAGCGCCGCGCCGTCTCGCTGGCCTCGCGCGGCGTCAACTCGACCAGCGGCAACACGCGCCCGACGCGTGCGACAATCTCGGAGAGCGGCACCACGATCTCCGGCGTCCACAGCCGCCCTTCCTCCAGAGGCATGAACTCGATAAAACGCACCACCACGCTCTCACGGCGTGCAAACTCGGCAAAGCCCTCAATCTGCTCGTCATTGAATCCGCGTAGCAGTACGCAGTTGATCTTCAGCGGCCCCAGGCCTGCTGCTCTTGCCGCGCGAATTCCCCCAAGGACAGCCGCAAAGCTGCCAGGAACTCTCGTAATGCGCTCGAAGGTCGCCGCCTCCACCGCATCCATACTCACGGTAACCCGTTGCAACCCGGCAGCCTTGAGCGGCGCGGCCAGCCCATCCAGTAGATGGCCGTTTGTAGTCAACGCCAGTTCGAGCGGCTCGCCATTCAGCGTGCGCAGCCGTGCCAGTTCCGCAATCAGCTCCAGCAATCCACGCCTCAGCAGCGGCTCGCCGCCCGTCAGGCGCACCTTTGTGATGCCGAGTCCGACAAAGACCCGGATCAGCCTCAGATATTCTTCGATTGTGAGTTCGGGATACTGCGCTCCGGCTTCACCCGTCCGGCAGTAGACGCATTTATAGTTGCAGCGGTCTGTGATTGAAACGCGCAGGTCGTGAATGACGCGCCCGTGACTGTCGGTCAGCCGAGCGGCAGATCGCGGCTGCTCGGTCAGGGCTTCGGCTCCGGCATCGTTGCCGGTTGAGTCTGCGGAGCTTTTCCAGACTGCGGAAATACCCATGCGGAGCCTCAGACTTGTGAGGGCACGACTTGAGCCGTGCCGCAAATACAACCAGATGAAATGCGGGCCTTCCAAGCTGCGGGAAAACTCGATGCGGAGGGAGGCGGGGGTTTCAACCCCCGCAAAAAGCCGGAAAAATGAGAACCGGCTTTAGCCGCGGAGGAACGCTTTCTGCCGGGTGCCCCATCTTCGCCGCGTCTTTGTCTTTGCGGCCAAGGTGGGATACCAGAGGCTCCACATCACAGCAACCGTGAAAAATGCTCTAACCCCTGAAAGATCCGCTTCGGCCATCTCGCACAGCCCAAAGTCTTCGCCGCCTCAGTCGATCCGCGGCGTGCCCCGGCGCAGCAGATAGCCGGCTATTCCGCAGACCGCGATGATCGCCAGCGCAATCGCGAAGTAGTATGCAATTGGATGCGCCCAACCCGGCGACCAGGCCAGATCCTGCCCAACCCATAACAGCAGAATCGTGGCAATCACCGTGAACTGCCCGGCAATCACCAGCAGAGTGTGGCCCAGATCGCGCCGTTTGTCCAGCGCCTCCACTTGGTCCGGGGTCAGATTGCGCTCTTCGGGGGGAAGTAGGGAATTTGCCATCGGTCTCTCCAATCATTGGACGTTTGCAAAGCGAAACGTATGCAAAGCACCCGTGCAAGCCGTGCGATTTGCTAAGGATAGCTCAACACGGCCGCTCACACTCCGATTCAATCACAACCCGCGCCGCTCGCGCCACTGCTTCGCCCGTGCCGGAACCGTCAAGGCTCCATAGCACCAATCCCGCGCCCGAAAACTTCAAGCGAAATCTGAAAATGGCCTGTCGTCGTCAACCCAAATCGTACCCAGGCTATCGGCGAACACTGGGCGAACATTTGAGGAGTAATCAACATCGCCGAATGCCGTGGAGACGATGAACTCGTTGAGAACCGGCGCCAGGGCCCAACACGATGAACAAAGGAAAGCGCGTTTCAACGTAGAGTCCCGGATTAGAAGCATGCTTAAGAGCAGTTATGCGGACAGCCGATAGACGGCTGTTGAGCTTTCGTATGGTTAACTGATTAGTGGGGAACAACAGAGTGATTGACTGCAGAGCCGCGACGAAGAGCTATGCCTCTCGA
>CAYVMS010000306.1:0-3258 GCA_964452615.1 uncultured Occallatibacter sp. | reverse complement strand
GCAGACGGCCGATTTTGCCGGTGTCCTCTGCTAGCACGCCGAGCGTATCGTTGGCCAGCATGGTGAGTGCCGAGGGCATAACGGTGTTGAGCAAGCCATTTACGGATTGATAGTCGGCGAACTCAGGGCCATCTGGTACAGGAACCACGTTCAACTCGCTGTCGGTGGCCAATAACGCCAGCGCGAGGTCGTGGTTAATGTGGGCGTTCATGCCTGCGAGCGCGAACTGGATGCGATCGATGCCGGCGCGGTAGCGCGCCTCAAACAGTACGTTCCATGCCGCAGGTACGGAAGTTCCGCCAAGAAAACCAGCGACAGCACCGAAGTAAAGGCCGGCGAAAACAACATCGAGGTGGGTGAGCCAAACCGGACTCTGCCACGCGCCGCCGGGCGGATGCAAATCCACCTGCTGCGTCACCATGAGATAGAGCCGGTTGAACCACTTGAGGCCGTCATTCACCGGCAGCAGCGCGTCGATGGCCTGCATGCGCGTGATCACGTCCGCGATTGTCGCCGGAGCAGGTCCGTTGACGAGGTCGTAAAGCGGCTGGTCCGCAGGGGACGGAGTGACAGTCGGCATTCGTGGTCTCCCGAAGCAATCAGCAGCAGTATAAGCGGTCCGGTCGACAGCAGATGCAAAAGTTGGCCGATCAGTAGGGCGGATTCGCCCTGGACTTTCTGTCTTGTCGGGGTACCTGGAATCACTGTCGTCGAGCCAGTAGTCCCTGCACTCTCAATGAGATTTCCTGTAATACCGGTTGGGTGCACCGGGCGTGGGAAGGTTGTCACTGACCTGAGACCCGCTGAAGTGCGCCCTGGTTAATGCAGTGGTCAGGGTAATGCCGGAGCCGGAGACCTTTGCACCGGCGGCGTGCGCGTGGCTGAGCGGTGCGGCCACAGTGATTGTTGCGCCACCCCACCAGTTGATGGAGGCGATGACCGCAGTTTCGGCGTTCGCGCCGCTGTCAATGGTGATGGTCTGGCCTTCGCTGAAGCCGATCACGTCCGACACGGCGATCACGGTGGCGCCGGCACTGGTCGCGGCACCCTGCGTAGTGGCGCCTGCAGTGCCCACCGTTGCGATCACCGCTGTCTCCTGGTTTGCCCGCGTATCGATCACGATTGTCTGGCCCGCCGCAAAGCCTTCCACGTTGGCGACTTTGATATTGGTTGCGCCGGCGGCCGATGCAGTTCGCAGGGTGGTTGCGGACTGCTGAAGGAAATCGGTGCAGTTGCTGTCGGTGTCCGCGCCGTCCGGGAAGCGTCCCGCGCTGGAATTGGTGGCCCGGGCCGCGGCTTCCGGCCCAAAGCCCTCGGCCGAGCCGGGCACGGCCACGCGGCAGCCGCTCTGGTCCAGTCCGGCTTTGGCCTGGTAGCCCTTGGCCGCCCATGGATCGACGAGGCCGCCGTAGTTGAGGCTGTCAACAACCAGCCCCGAGGCATCCCGCAACACCAGGCTGCCCTCCTTGACGGTGATGGTGTGCCCGAAGAGGGGCGCGCTGGTGGTCAGCTCCGGCCCGCCAAACCAGAGGTCGGGCGCCGGCGTTTCCTGGTAGCCCGCGGTGGTGACCGCGGCGTCGCTCACGGCGTCGTTGACGGCGTGGTTGCTGGCCAGCGGGCTGGAGAGCCTGATGCCGGTGCCGAGCGCCAGGACCGGCTCGTTGCTCGAGTGGGCGAAGGCGGCCGCCGGCTCAAAGCTGATCCCCGTGCCCCGGTCGCTGAAGGGAAGGTTGGCCGCGTGGTTGAACTTGAGCGGGGCAGCCAGGTCGAGCCCCGTGCCCGGTGACACCACCCACTCATCGCCGATGTGGGCGTTCGCGAGGGCCGGCTTGAAGTCGATGCCAGCGCCGTTTGGGCCATGGGCGCTAACAGCCGTAACGGTCACGGCCTCCTGGTTCGCCGGCGTTCCGACCGTGATCTTGTCTCCAACGGCAAAGCCGTGCGCACTGCGGACTTTGATATGGGTTGCGCCGGCATGGACATCGGCCGCTACATTTGTCTGGCTTGCTTTCGTGCCGACATGCGCGACCGTCACGGTCTCGATCCCATGGCCAACACTGTCGATGTCCAGCCTGATCTTGTCGCCCACCGAGATGCCGGAAAGGTCCGTCACTTGAATGTTTGCTGCTCCGGCCGGCGCGTCTGCAGCCAGGTAGGCCTGCGTGCCCGGCTTGCCGACTGCGGTGACCGTGGCCACCTCGTACTGCTCCAGATCTCTTGCGACGGAGGGGTAGGTAGCGCCATGGCCGAGAGCAATCTTCTGGCCTACGACGAAACCTTCAACGCTGGCCACCGGCACGTTGGTCGAGCCAGCCGGAATCGTGATCACCTGCCCGTCCGGGAGAGGTTGCCACAGCGTCGTATGGTGGCTGGCCGCCGTTCCCAGGCTTGCGATTTTGCGCGTTTCAGTGGCGGAGCCGGTGTCGATGCTGATGGTATCGCCGGCCTTCATTCCGGCCGTGCTCCGGACGTAAATACTGCTATCGCCGGCACGCGCCGCGACCGCCAGGCCGGAGTTGGACAGGCCGAGCAGGTAGAAACCATGAGCCGCGAGTTTGGTCGCGGCTGGAATCTTCACTGAAGAGAAGATGGCCTGCTGGGCCGGGTGCACGGTCAGGGTCCAGTTGGAGAGGTCCACGCTCGCATCGCCGGCGTTGTAAAGCTCGATGAAGGAATCCGTCGCATCGGCAGCGCCGGAGCTGATGCGGAACTCGTTGATCCGGATCGGGCTTGCGTTGCGCACCTTCTCGACGGCTGTCTCGGATAGTTTGCTGCCATTGGCCGCGTTCGTCCACGTAGCGCTGCCGGCCAGATCGCCGTTGTAGGCCGCCGGTCCCGCAGTAACCTCGAAGGTCGCGCTCACGCTAGCGCCCGGCGCCACTGGCTCCGCGAAAGTCTTCGACGTCTCGCTGGTGCCCGCAACAACCGATCTCCATTGCTGGCCAGCCCCCTCCAGCTTCAACTTGACGCCGACGGCGGGTGAGCCCGTCGTATTCGTGAAGGTCACCGCGGTTTGCTGCGAGGAGCCCGGAGTGAAAGTCTGCACTCCTGGCGGAGTGGCAACTGCCGAGGCCGGCGCGATGCTCAACCGCGGCACGTTGTACCCGGCAGCAACCACGTTGGCTTGCACCAGTTGGTCGGTGGCGTCGGTGGGAAAGCTCCCCGCGGCCGTCATCGCGCCCTCATAGAAGGTGCCCGCTGAGCTGTTGCTGTTGTCGCCGCCGTTGCCCAGCAGGATAGCTCCCTGCTTGCGCATCG
>CAYVMS010000305.1:0-3259 GCA_964452615.1 uncultured Occallatibacter sp. | reverse complement strand
ATAAACGCCAGCAGATCCGTGTTCACTTTGTCCTTCAGAGTCGAGCACATTCCGTGCGGCGCGCCCGGATAGACCTTCAGCGTCGATCCCTTCACCAGCGCCGCTGAAAGCAGGGCCGAGTCGTTGATGGGGACGATCTGATCGTCGTCGCCGTGAAGGATTAGCGTCGGCACATCGAACTTCTTCAGATCCTCTGTAAAGTCGGCCACGGAGAATGCCTTGTCCGCGACGAGCTGCGGCCCTCGTCTCCTTTGCAAGTAATTACCGCTTCCTGGCGCACAATCAAATTGGAGTGAACGCATGAAGAACATTACCGTAACTGTCCCAGACGAAATCTATCTCATCGCGCGGGTCTGGGCTGCCAGGCGCGGAACCTCGGTTTCGGCAGTCGTCCGGCAATTCCTTGAAACCCTTGACGATCTCCCAGAGCCTGAATGTGACCTCCCGGAGCGAGAAATCGACACGAACGATACAGCCCCACCCCCCTTATTTACTGTGAATCTGTGAAGCTGTGACGGTCGATCTGGCTGCAGGCAAGCTGAGCAAGCAAGACTGTCTGCGCTATATTCTGGCCGCGCTCTTTCTTGCCCGCGTCATCTGTCTGGGAGCACACTAGCAGGGCTGCTAACATTGTTTTGCAGTCGGAAAGGAGCTTGTCATGCGCTGGTATCACTACCTGGCTTACTTTTTCGGGGGAGCGTTCCTCGCAAATACGCTGCCCCATCTCGGCAACGGAATCTCGGGTCATGCCTTTCAGAGCCCCTTTGCATCGCCACCGGGGCAGGGCCTGTCCTCCGCGACGGTCAATGTCTTGTGGGGCCTCCTCAACCTGGCCATCGCTTACCTTCTGATTTGCCATGTCGGCAACTTCAATCTGCGCAAGAACCAACATGTGCTGGTCCTTGGAGCGGGCATCCTGGTCATGTCGCTCATGCTCGCCCGTGCATTCGGGCGCTTTCACGGAGGACTGTGAGCCACCTCGGCGAGCAGCGCGCCCACCTCTCGCTGGCGCGTTATACTCGCTGCCAGGGTTAACCAATGGATTTCTCGACGTTTCTTTCTTCGAACTTGCTGCAAAACGCAGCCGGATTGACGATTCTTCTCGCGCTTGTCGGCTATCTGGCGACATTCATGAGCGCCCAGGTGCTGGCTCGCCGCAAAGACAAGCTGGAGCTGGTCAACCGGCGACTCAATGAGTTCTACGGACCGCTCTATGTCGCCTCGCAGGCGGGAAACATTGCCTACCGCTCGCTGCTCAAGAAGCAGGGCAAGACGCAGAGCTTCCCTATTCTCGACAGTGAGATGAAGGAATGGATGCTGTGGATGACCACCATCTTCATGCCCCTCAACGACGAGCGCGAGAAGATCATTATCAAGAAGGCCTACCTGATCGTCGAGGAGCAGATGCCCCAATGCCTGCTCGATTTTGTCACTCATGTGGTGGGTTACAAGGCGGTCATGGCCAAGTGGGCCGAGGGCGATTACTCCGAGCGCCGCTCCACCATCGGTTGGCCGCCGGAGTTCGATGTCTATGTCGAGCGCTCGTATGCCGCTCTTAAAGCCAAACAGACATTTCTACTGCATAGTCTCCCGTGGCGCCTCTGGCACAGGATGTTCCCGCACAAGCGGAACAAATCCGCGTAATCCTACAGTTGTGGATCGAAGATTCCGGAGGGAGCAGAAGGCTTCAGCCCTCTGAATAGGGTTGCATTTAAGGGCCTTTAGGCCTGGATCTTCAAAACCGGCTCCGGCAGCCCCAGATTCTTCCACACGCGCAACGTGGGACCGGCTTGGTTGACTGTATAGAAGTGCAGGCCAGGCGCGCCGTTCTTGAGCAGTGTCTCGCACAGGCGCGTCACCACGTCGAGGCCAAAATCCATCAACGCGGGCTTGTCGTTTTCGAGTTCTTCGAGGCGCAGGCGCACCCAGCGGGGCAGGTCGGCACCGCAGCCAGAGCAGAAGCGTAAAGTGTTTGCGCAGCCGGTGATGGGCATGATCCCCGGCACGACGGGAATGTTGAGGCCCGCCTTGGCGCAGCGATCCATAAAGTCGAAGTAGGCGTCGGCATTATAGAAAAGCTGAGTCAGCGCACCGTCCGCGCCAGCCTCCACCTTACGCCGAAAATATTCGAAGTCGATACCGGGGCCGGATGCTTGCGGGTGCATCTCCGGATACGCGGCAACCTCGATCTTGAATGCATCGCCTTGAGTCTCGCGGATGAATGTGACTAGCTCGCTTGCGTAGTGGAAATCGCCTGGTGCAGCGGGACTCATGGCCGTTGCCGGTAGATCTCCGCGCAAGGCGACGATGCGCGTGGCGCCCGCCTGCTTGAATCGCTCAAGCTGCTCGGCAATGTGTTCGCGCGTCGAGCCCACGCAGGTCAGGTGCGGCGCAGTCTCCGCGCCGGCGTGTTTCACGACCGCCAGAAGCGTCTCGTAGGTGCCGTCCTGATTGGAGCCGCCCGCGCCGTAGGTGATGGAGAAATAGTCAGGCCGCACAGCGGCAAGCTGGCCAATAATAGACGGAAGCTTCGCCACGCCTTCTGGCGTGCGCGGGGGGAATAACTCGAAGGAAAAATACGGTCGTGCGGTCATGCGCCGATTCTCTGACTAGTACGTTGAAAATGGGTGCCCCAGGTCTCGCTTTTGAGACCTGGGAAACCGCTAACATTAATACCTGTAATTCTCCGCCTTGTATGGCCCTTCGATCGGCACACCGAGATAGTCGGCCTGCTTCGGAGTCAGCGTGGTTAGCTTCACGCCGATCTTTTCCAGATGCAGCCGTGCAACCTCTTCGTCCAGCTTCTTGGGCAGCACATAGACGCCGACCTTGTAACTGTCCTTCTTTTCCCAAAGGTCGATCTGCGCCAGTGTCTGGTTGGCAAAGCTGTTGCTCATCACGAAGCTCGGATGGCCGGTTGCACAGCCCAGATTCACCAGCCGTCCCTCGGCCAGCACAAAGATGCTGTTACCGCTGGGGAATGTGTACTGATCCACTTGCGGCTTGATGTTCATCTTGGTCACGCCGGGCTCTTCGTTCAACCGGTCCATCTGGATTTCGTTATCGAAATGTCCGATGTTGCACACGATGGCCTGGTCCTTCATCTTCTTCATGTGCTCCAGCGTGATGATGTCCACGTTCCCCGTAGTGGTGACGTAGATGTCGCCACGGCCGAGCGTCTCTTCGCATGTTGTGACCTCGAAGCCCTCCATTGCAGCCTGGAGCGCGTTGATCGGGTCGACCTCAGTCACGATGCACC
>CAYVMS010000304.1:0-3296 GCA_964452615.1 uncultured Occallatibacter sp. | reverse complement strand
ACGCGACCATCCGCTATCTGCTCAAGTTGCGCAAGAACATCGGCATGGTGGACGACATCGATCACCTGGGCAACCGCCGCGTCCGCGCCGTAGGCGAACTGATGGAGAATCAGTTCCGCATCGGCCTCGTGCGCATGGAGCGAGCCATCAAGGAAAAGATGAGCGTCTATCAGGAGCTTTCGACGGCCATGCCGCACGACCTGATCAACGCCAAGCCGGTGATGGCGGCGATTCGCGAGTTCTTTGGCTCGTCGCAGCTCTCACAGTTCATGGATCAGACCAATCCGCTCTCCGAGATCACGCACAAGCGGCGTCTCTCGGCCCTTGGACCGGGCGGTTTGAGCCGCGAGCGTGCGGGCTTTGAGGTGCGCGACGTGCACACCACGCACTATGGCCGCATCTGCCCGATTGAAACGCCTGAAGGCCCGAACATCGGCCTCATCAGTTCGCTTAGCTGCTTTGCGCGCATCAACGAGTACGGCTTCATCGAGTCGCCTTATCGCAAGGTCAAAGACTCGCGGATTCTGGACTACGTCGAAATCGCCAACGCCGGCGAGAGTGGCTTGCGCGTGGGCGACCACATCGAGAAGGAAGAGGCGGCACGGCTCAATGCCCAACTTAAGAAGGCGGGCAAGCGGCCTATCGAACCTATTCCGTTCAGCTTCTACCTTTCGGCGTGGGAAGAAGACAAGCACACCATCGCGCAGGCCAATATCGAATTCAACGACGAGGGCCTGATTACAGAGGATCTGGTCAATGCGCGGCGCATGGGGAACTTCGTTCTGGTCAACCGGAGCGACGTGGACTACATCGACGTGAGCCCGAAGCAGTTGGTCTCAGTGGCCGCTTCGCTGGTGCCGTTCCTTGAGCACGACGACGCCAACCGCGCACTGATGGGCGCGAACATGCAACGGCAATCTGTGCCGCTGCTGGTGGCCGAGGCTCCGCTGGTGGGCACCGGCATGGAGGGCGTCACCGCGCGCGACTCCGGCGCCGTGATTCTTGCCAAGCGCAACGGCATCGTGGATTCGGTCGACTCGCAGCGCATCATCGTGCGCGTCGAGGGCGAGCATCATCCGACGCAGCTTTCGCGCGAGGTGGGTTCCGACATCTACACGCTGATCAAGTTCAAGCGTTCGAACCAGAACACCTGCATCAATCAGAAGCCGGTCGTTCGCGAGGGCGAACGCGTCATCAAGGGCCAGGTGATCGCCGACGGACCCTGCACAGAGCAGGGCGAACTGGCGCTGGGACGCAACGTGCTTGTAGCCTTCATGCCATGGCGCGGTTACAACTTTGAGGACGCGATTCTCATCAGCGAAAAACTGGTCCGCGAGGACTACTACACCTCGGTACATATTGAAGAATTTGAAATCGAGGCTCGTGACACGAAGCTCGGACCCGAGGAGATCACGCGCGACATTCCCAACGTGAGCGAACACGCACTGCGGGATCTCGACGAGAGCGGCGTGATCCGCATCGGCGCACAGATCAAGCACGGCGACATCTTGGTGGGCAAGGTCACGCCGAAGGGCGAGACACAACTCACTCCGGAAGAAAAGCTGCTCCGGGCCATCTTCGGCGAAAAGGCCGGCGATGTGCGCGATGCATCGCTGACCTGCCCTCCGGGCATCGAGGGCACGGTAGTGGACGTGCGCATCTTCAGCCGCAAGGGCCAGGAGAAGGATGAGCGCGCCAAGCAGATCGAGGGCGAGTATATAGCCAAGCTCGAAAAGAACCTCGGCGATGAGATCCGCATTCTCACCGATGAGCGCCTGAAGCGTTTGGACGGCATCCTGGGCGGCAAAGAAGTGCTTGCCGACCTGCACGACGAACGGACCAACAAGCGCCTGCTGACCAAAGCGGCGATTCTGGACCGCGAGACGATCGAGCGCATCTCTACGAAAAACCTGAAGCGCATCCGTTACAACGACAAGGATCCGCGGGTCAACGAGCAGATCGACGAAATCGAAGAGATGACCTCGCGCCAGATCGAAGTGCTGCGCAAGATCACCAATGAAAAGGTGGCGAAGCTCCAGAAGGGCGACGAACTGCCTCCGGGCGTGATCAAGCTGGTCAAGGTCTACGTCGCCATGAAGCGCAAATTGTCGGTCGGCGACAAGATGGCCGGACGTCACGGCAATAAGGGTGTGATCGCGCGCATATTGCCGGAAGAGGACATGCCGTATCTGCCCGATGGAACGCCAGTCGAGATTGTTCTCAATCCCCTCGGCGTGCCTTCTCGTATGAACGTGGGACAGATTCTCGAGACGCACTTGGGCTGGGCTGCACATGAGCTGGGCAAGAAGATTGCCGATCTCATCAAGGCCAACACCGACGCGGCATATACCCGCGAACTGATGAAGAAAGAGTTCGCCGGAACGGCAACTCTGCGTCAGTTGCTTGAACTGGACGACGAAATGTTGCTTCGCGTCGGAGCCGGCATGAAGCGCGGCATCTGGTTCGGAACCGCGGTCTTCGACGGTGCGCGTGAGGAAGAGATCAAGGCGCTGCTGGCTTCGGCCGGCTTGCCATCTTCAGGCAAAACCGCACTCTTCGACGGCATGACCGGCGAGCAGTTCGAGCAGCCGGTGACGGTGGGTTACATCTACATGCTCAAGCTCTCGCACCTTGTGGACGACAAGATTCACGCGCGTTCCATCGGGCCGTACTCGCTGATCACGCAACAGCCGCTGGGCGGCAAGGCGCAGTTCGGCGGCCAGCGCTTCGGCGAGATGGAAGTGTGGGCGCTCGAAGCTTATGGCGCCGCATACATCCTGCAAGAGCTGTTGACGGCAAAGTCCGATGACGTCTATGGCCGTACCAAGATCTACGAGGCCATCGTCAAGGGCGAGGCGGCTATCGAGCCGGGTGTGCCTGAGTCGTTCAATGTTTTGATCCGCGAGTTGCAGTCGCTCTGTCTGGACGTGGAGCTGATCAAGCGCGCGGACCTCATTAAGAAGTTGCCCGCACCTGAAGTGGCGGCGGTCGCCGACTAACGTTCGAGGTATCCCAGGTCTCAAAATCGAGACCTGGGGCACCCATCTGGCAGAGATGATTTTTCAGGGTCTTTCTTGAAAGCGGCAAACACCGCTTCCCGGGAAGGAAGGACCCATCAGGAATCCCGGGAAAAGCCAAGGCAGGCGCCGATGAGGCCCGCCAAGGAGGGTCGCCTTGTTCCGCTCAAATCCCTTTGAACTTTCGAGCCCGATTACCGACTTTGACGCAATCCGCATCATGCTGGCATCGCCGGAGAAGATCCGCAGCTGGTCGCATGGTGAGGTCACCAAGCCGGA
>CAYVMS010000303.1:0-3326 GCA_964452615.1 uncultured Occallatibacter sp. | reverse complement strand
GGCTGTATGAGTATGAGCTGGAAAAAAAGCGGGCTGTATCGCGCAAGGTTGAGGACTCCAAGCTCGAGATTAACTTCGGCTCGCAGATTCGCTCGTATGTGTTGCAGCCCTATCGCATGGCCAAGGATCATCGCACCAAGGTCGAAGTGGGCGATGTGGACAAGGTGCTGGATGGCTATCTGGAGCCGTTTTTGCGGGGATTTCTGTTGGCCAAGCGGCGGGGCACGGCTGTGGCTGCCTCGGCGGACGACGATCTGGATGTGTAAAGACATGGACTAGGGCTTAGGGACCAGGGAATAGTATGCTCGTGCTTCCGCACCTTTAGCGACGGCTGTCCGGTAGACTGAGTCCAACTATTGAGGAGCCTTTACGTTAACTGCCACGCGTAGCTTCCGATGGATTGTTGCGATGCTGCCGCTGCTGGCTGCGGGTATGGTTGCGTGGGCGGCGTCTAGCTCAGTGGATGCGGCGCATGTGCATGTTGAGCTGGTGTTTCGCAAAGCTAATGTTTATCCGGGCGGAGGCGATCACGGCGGTCTCTACTTCAAGCTGGAACCGGGCTGGCATGTTTATTGGAAGAACCCAGGCGATGCTGGTCTGCCGCCGAATATTCATTGGACATTGCCCGAGGGGGTGACGGCAGGGCCATTGCAGTTCACTGCGCCGAAGCGTCTGCCGCTCGGACCGCTGATGGACTACGGCTATGACAACGAAGTCCTCTACCCATTCAGGTTGGAGCTTGCGAAGTCGGTGAAGCCGGGAATCGCTGTGCTGCACGCCAAAGTCGATTGGCTGGTTTGCCGATCAAGTTGCATTCCGGACAAAGCGGATCTGGAGATCACGCAGAAGATTCTCGCAAAGGCCCCTGCGGTGGAAGCAGATGATGGGCCTGGCGTCGAGATTTGGAAGCGACTGGCCGTTCTGCTGCCTGATGCACTGCCTGCAGGCAGAATCGCAGTTTTCAAACCCACGAATGAAGGCTTCCGGCTATCCGTTGAAACCGGTAGACGGGAGACGGCGGCCACGTTTTTCCCTGAAGATCAAGACACTGTTGACAATCCTGCGCCGCAGAAGCTGACTCCTACGGCTACAGGACTGATTCTCGATTTGAAGAAGGATGCGAGTATTACCGCTAACCCTTTGCAACTGAGAGGAGTTCTGGAGCTTTCTGGCGGGCGGAACTATGAGATTGTGGCTTTGCCGCCGGGAGCGGCTGCGCCTCGAAGTGCGGCTGGCGTTCAAGGCGTGGGAGATGCTGCCTCAGGGGCTAAAGCCCCCGCTGATGGAAATGCTGCTGATACCGGGGCTAAGGCCCCGGCCTACCATGCGCCAACCACGTCTGCGCCTGATATTGCCTCGACGGGGGCGCATTCTTCCTATAGCACCGGAATTCCGGAACAAGCTCATTCGACGACATTGCTCAAGCTGCTTCGCATCTCAAGTCTGGCTTTCATCGGCGGATTGCTGCTGAATCTTATGCCTTGCGTCTTTCCAGTGCTGTTTTTGAAGGGGCTGGCGCTGGTTAACTCCGGCAACGAAGAGCGAGGCAGGATGCGGGCGCATGGGCTGGTTTATGCTGCGGGGATTGTGGTTTCGTTCTGGGTGCTGGTGGGCGTGCTGCTGGGGTTGAGAGCGACGGGGGCGACGCTGGGCTGGGGATTTCAGTTTCAGTCGCCGGTCTTTTTGGCGTTGATGGCAGGGCTGCTGTTTTTTCTCGGGCTTTCGCTGGCTGGGCAGTTTGAGATTGGGTTGACGTTGACCTCGGCGGGTGGTTCGCTGGCGGAGAAGCGGGGCTACACCGGCAGCTTCTTTACCGGCGTGCTGGCGGTGGTGGTGGCTACGCCTTGTACTGCGCCTTTCATGGGGGCGGCGATCGGCTATGCGCTGGCGCAATCGGTCGCGGTGACCTTTGCTGTTTTTACGGCGCTGGCGCTGGGGCTGGCTGCGCCTTATGTGGCACTGACGCTGCAACCGGCGTGGACACGCCTGTTGCCCAAGCCCGGCGCATGGATGGAGGTGCTGCGGCAAGCTGTCGCTGTGCCCATCTTCGCGACGGTGATCTGGCTGGCTTGGGTGCTGGCACAGGCCTATGGAGCGAGTGTGCTGGCGGCCTTGCTAGCTAGCTTTTTGCTGCTGGCGATTGCTGGATGGTTTTTGGGGCTCTGGCCGGCTCGGCGCTGGTCCGCGGCGGTGGCTGGGCTGATATTGCTGGCGGTTGTTGGTGTAACGGTATTTGCGTCGAGAGAACTGGTGATTTCTTCGGAGACGATGTCGCAAACGGAAACTCAGAGCCAGTGGGAGCCGTGGTCAGCTGAGGCGGTCAACCGCTATGAAGCGCAAGGGCGGCCAGTGCTTGTGGACTTCACTGCGAGTTGGTGCTTGAGCTGCCAGGTGAATGAGCGGATGGCGCTGAATCAGCCGGAGGTGAAGCAGGCCTTTCAAGCTGCCAATGTTGCGCTGCTGCGCGCCGACTGGACTCGCCATGATGAAGGCATTACACAGGCTTTGACGGCTTTGGGGCGCAGCGGCGTTCCGGCTTACGCGCTTTATGCACCGGGTCAGAGCCAGCCGACGATGCTGCCTGAGGTGCTGACGCCGGGGATTGTTATGGATGCGGTGGGAGGGTTGCCGCGGGCCGCTCGTTGAGCGCAGTTGGTTCGTGGTATCCCACCCTAGCCGCAAAAACAAAGGCGCGGCGAGGGTGGGGCACCCAGAATTCGCTATGCCGGTTAAGGCTCTTTCAATGCGCGAAGACGGCCTTTGCGGCTTCTTCCACCTCGGCTTGGGTAGGTTTGGCGATGGTCTGACCTATGGACCAGTAGAGGCCGAAGGGGTCGCGCAGCACTCCATAGCGGTCGCCCCAGAACTGGTCTTTCAATGGCATCTTGACTTTGGCTCCGGCGGAGATGGCCTTGGCCCATGCAGCATCGGCGTTTTCCGTCTGGAGATGGAAGACCACTGGACTTCCACCCAGCGCTTCGGCAGTTTCCGGCTTTCCGCCCATCTCGGCGGAGAAGTCGTCGTTGAGCATCAGGTTAACGCCGGCGATCTTCAGGCTGGCGTGCATTACTTTACCGCTGTTGGGCGCGAGGTGGCGTGCGTTTTCTTCGGCTCCAAAGGCTGACTTGTAGAAGTCGATGGCCGCGGCGGCATTGCTGACTACAATGTGCGGAGAAAACGAAGTTAGCTCACTCATAGTTGTCCTCCATTTTGGGGATTGCGGGGAAGTTGCGGGCGCGCGTCGATTAGCCCGCGCGAGGTGATTCTAGCACTTTTCATGGCGGTTTTGGATCACGGGAATTCGAAGACTTCCGGGTGTCGCGAGG
>CAYVMS010000302.1:0-3367 GCA_964452615.1 uncultured Occallatibacter sp. | reverse complement strand
GAACTCGATCTGTGGGACGGGGGCGGCGAGTGAAGCTGCTGCTGGACACCTGCACCTTGATCTGGACGATCTATTCACCGGCCCAACTCAGCAGGCGATCGCGGCAGCGCATCGCGGACAGTTCTAACACCGTTTTCGTCTCTGCCGCCTCCGCCTGGGAGATTGCTACCAAAGTGCGGTGTGGCAGATTGCCTGCAGCGATTGAGCTGGAGCGGAATTTTCTCGAAGACATGGATGAAGCCGGCTATTCTCTGCTCTCAATTGACGCAGCCTCGGCCCTTCGCGCTGGCAGGCTCACCGCAGACCATCGGGATCCCTTTGACCGCATCATTGCCGCTCAGGCTCTTGGGATGGATATTCCCGTTCTCAGCCCGGACGCCAAACTCGACCAGTTTGGCGTCCGGCGCATCTGGGACTGACGGCATAACTCTCGAAAATGTCCCCGGGCCCGGGGGTCCACACCAAGGTTCCTCCCACCATCTTTTGCCCAAATTTCGCCCCCCGCGCAGAGATAATAGAGACTGCTCTGGGAGTCTTCGTCCGCTCTTTCAGTTCGCTCGCGGCAGGTTCCGGAGCGGCCAAGGAGACGGAGCGCCCACGCCATGAAGCCCATTCGTATCGTTCTCGCGCCGACGCGCAGCCGCCCTTTGAATATTCTTCTCGGGCTGGTGCTGTTGCTTACCGCACTGCTCGGCTTCCTCGCGCTCGCCACCTACCATCCCACCGACCCATCGTGGAACACCGCCTCTGGCGCTGCCGGGCCCCATGCCGTCCGCAATTGGGTTGGACTCTTCGGCGCCTGGCTCAGCGATCAACTGCTCCAAATTTTCGGCTTGACCGCCTTCTTCCTTCCACTCTGGCTTGGCGGCCTGGGTTGGACCTGGATGCGTTCGCGTCCGGGCGGAACTGCTTGGCTGCGCTGGATGGGAACCCTGCTTGCGCTTGCCTTCCTTCCTGCCTGCTTTGGCCTGTTGCCCTGGAACTGGCACTGGCTGCACGCCGTGCCGGTGGAGGGCCTGATCGGCAAACTCATGGCAGGGCTGCTCGTTACCTATCTCAATATTCAGGGCGCATGGCTCGTTGCGGGAGTGCTGGCTGGCGCGGGACTCTGGTTTGCCTCGTCGATCAGCTTCTGGGTTATCAAAGAGGGCGTCGGAGACCGCTGGCTTCAGGCCATCAACCTGCATGATCGCTGGCGCAACTGGCGCGAAGAGCGCGCTGAACGCAAAGAAGCGCGACTCGCCGAGCAAGAAGCCCTGCGCATGCAGAAGAGCCCGAAAGAATCAGGCCCGCAGCTAGTCTCTCCTCGGCTCATTCCTGACGACATGCCGGACGAAGACTTGGCCGAGACCGCAGACGAAGATAGTCGCGGTTTCTTTGCCCGTCTCTTCCGTCGCAAGGGCAAAGCCCAGATCGACCCGCAAGACATTCCGGCTTTTCAGCGCGCAATTCCATCAGCTCAGGACCAGACCGCAACTCCGGCCCCCAAGCCCAGCATCTGGGAACGCGCCCCTGGAGAGCCCCCGCCAGCGCCGGTCGAGCAGATTCCGGTGACGCCGAGTCCAGTCCAGGCCAAAGCTGAACCCGCACGGCCTCAACCCGCGCGCTTCGAACCCATCGAGTCGCGCACGGTCGCATCTCGGTTCGAGCCGGCCACGGCTCAGGCCGCAATTGTTCCCCTTGCCCCAGCCGCACCGCAGAGCGAAGAGATTGCCATTCACCTGCGCGCCGACGCCGAGGTTCACACGGCGACTGTGGCGCCCAAGCATGTGAGCGGCTTCAAGCTGCCGCCCAGCACTCTTCTCAACGAAGGCGATGGCCCGCAAGCCGTCCGCGAAGACGAACTGCGCGACGAAGCCCGTGTCTTGAAGGAAAAATGCGGTGAGTTCGATGTCCGCGGAGATGTCGTCCAGATCAACCCCGGACCGATGGTTACCACATACGAGTTCAAGCCTGAAGCTGGCGTCAAATATTCGCGCGTCACCGGCCTCGCCGACGATCTCTGCCTCGCCATGCGCGCCGAGAGTATTCTCATCGAGCGCATGCCCGGCAAAAATACCGTCGGCATCCAGGTTCCCAACCATCGCCGCGAAACCATCAACCTGCGCGACTGCATTGAGTCTGAGGTCTTCAATAAAGCCAAATCGCGGCTGACCATCGCCATGGGCAAAGACATCAACGGTCGCTTCATCACCGCCGATCTCTCTGGAATGCCCCACGTGCTCATCGCCGGCTCCACGGGCTCGGGCAAGTCAGTGGCCATCAACGCGATGATTATGAGCCTGCTCTATCGCACCACTCCCGCGCAGGTACGCCTCATCCTCGTCGATCCCAAGCGCGTCGAGCTGGGCATGTACGAGGGCGTGCCGCATCTCTTCACGCCGATCATCACCGAACCTAAACTCGCAGCAAATGCGCTCAGGAATGCCGTCCGTGAGATGGAGCGCCGCCTCAAGCTGTTGGCCAGCCGTAGCGTTCGCAACATTGACCAGTACAACAAGCTCTTTGAGGGTGTCATGCCCTCGCTCTTTGATGACGGCGAGGACGAGCAGCCGCTGCCTTGCATCGTCATCATCATCGACGAACTGGCCGACCTGATGATGCTTGACCGCGCCAACGTCGAAGAGTCGATCACACGCCTCGCGCAGATGGCCCGCGCCGTCGGCATTCATCTCATCCTCGCCACGCAGCGGCCCAGTGTCGATGTAATTACCGGTCTGATCAAGGCCAATATTCCCACGCGTATCAGCTTCCGCCTGGCCACCAAAGTCGACTCGCGCACCATCCTTGACACCAACGGTGCCGAGGCTCTGCTGGGCCGTGGCGACATGCTTTTCCTGCCGCCGGGCACGAGCCGCCTGATGCGCCTTCATGCACCTTATGTCAGCGAAAAGGAGACCGCCGCCCTCGTCGAATTCTGGAAGGCCCAAGGCCAGGCCGAGTACGTCGAGGGCTTCCTCGAATCGCCTAAGGATGATCGCGCCCAGGTTGATGGCTCCAACTCCGACCCCGACGAAAACGATCCGCTCTTTAACGATGCGGTGCAACTCGTCTTTGAATTCGGCAAGGCCTCGACCTCGCTCCTCCAGCGCCGCTTGCGGATCGGTTATGGCCGCGCAGCGCATCTCATCGACCTGATGGAGCGCGACGGCCTGGTAGGCGCCGCCGACGGCTCCCGCCCCCGCGAGCTACTAAAAGCCCCCGGCTGGCTGCACGAGATAGCCTCCACCGCCAACGAATAGCGTGAGACCCTCTCTTTACCGTGTCACAGCTAAAACAGTACCGTGCCCCATCCTTTCCGTTTCTTTCTGTGGAAAGATTCTCTCTTGCACGTCAAGCATTTTCGGTGGGGAAGGTTTGGATTTTC
>CAYVMS010000301.1:0-3367 GCA_964452615.1 uncultured Occallatibacter sp. | reverse complement strand
CATAAAAGCTTTGAACTCGAAGCTGCCACCCCAATGGATAATGATGCTGCTCCCAAGAGCTTTCTACATAGCAGGTTTCCCACGACTGATGGGGCAGTGCTCACGCATCCCGTCGGGATTTGCCGGGCAGGCCGCGAGATTGGAGGCGGAAAATTTTTGCCATATGCAGTTCGATGCTTTGGCGGCAGAGATGGGCAGCGCCATCCAGTCTGGTCACGAAACAATTCACACCGGACCCTACGGTGTGCTTCCGATTCTGATCTTTTCGGAAGACACGACAACGAGGCATCTCCCGCTCTCTCCACAACAGACTGCTGATGTGATGAAGATCTTCAACCAGTTGCAGGAAGACCTTCAGAAGCTCTCCACGCATAGCCGCAGAATCATTGCCAAAGGCAGCGGGCATCTTGTTCAGCTCACGCGCGCGGACCTGATAGAGAAAGAAGTGCCGCTGTTCATCGAGCAGATTCGTGGCACAGCTCCGCAACCCACAAACTACGGTTCCACGAACACGGAATGATGTGCGTCTAAGATGAACAGCAAACATTTCGCATGTGTTTTGCCATCATATTGAAAACCGATCAGTACTGACGGCATGTGTTATGAAATGCGACAGGGCTGATCTCATCTGTCTGGAACTGGGTTTAGCGAGTTAGCTTTGCTTCGCGGAAGCGGCGAGTTGGCAAGTTGGCACGGTGACTAAACCGAGGCGTTCAGGCTGTATCGCAGTCCAAGGAGTTGTGGGGCGGCACACAGCGCAAAAACTGGCGCTGGCTGGTAACCTATCAGTAGATATGAACGACAATTTGCATCAGTTGCGTTGTTTTGGATGTGGGGCGCGGATCTCTGGGGCTGAGGCTCAGCCGGATTTCCGTTGCGTGGAGTGCGGCGACCTGTTTGAAGTGGAGTACCCCGGCTGGGGATTGAGCGGGGGCTCGGACCGGCCCAAGCAGGGTCAGGCCAGTCAGGACCGGCCGAATCCCGGTGCGCTGAAGTGGCTGTGGCGGGAGCGGCGCTGCTCGTCTGAGGGGCTGGACCACTCCGGCGTTTGGCGCTTCCGTGAGCTGCTTCCGATTCTGGACAGTTTTGGCAATGCGGTGACGCTGCGCGAGGGCAATACGCCGCTTTACCACTTGCCGCGAGCCGCAAAAGCATTGGGCATCGACCAGCTTTTTGCCAAGCATCAGGGAATGAATCCGACGGGGTCGTTCAAAGACACGGGGATGACCGCGGCGTTGAGCGTTGCGAAGGAGCGCGGCTTCGAGTGGGTGGCGTGCGCTTCGACGGGAAATACTTCAGCAGCGATGGCGGCCTATGCCGCGCGGGCAGGGTTGCGCAGCCTGGTGATTATTCCCGATGGGAAGATCGCCTGGGGCAAACTGTCGCAGGCAATGGACTACGGCGCGCTGACCTGCCAGTTGAAGGCCGACTTTGACGCCTGCCTGACGCTGCTGACGCAGATCGTGAAGGAAGCGCCAATCTATCTTTTGAACTCGGTGAATCCGTATCGGCTGGAAGGGCAGAAGACGCCTGCATTCGAAATTGCCGAGGCTTTCGACTGGAATGTGCCCGATCACCTGATCGTTCCGGGCGGCAACCTGGGAAACAGCTCGGCGCTGGGCAAGGGCTTTCGCGAGTTGCACGAGTTGGGGCTAACGGCTCGGATGCCGCGGATCAGCGTGATCCAGGCGGCGGGGGCCAATCCGCTGGTAAAGAGCATGGCCGAACATGGCGGTACATCGATTGAGCCGGTCGAGGCGCATACGAGAGCCACGGCCATTCGCATCGGGAACCCGGCGTCATGGCGCAAGGCTGCACGGGCGATTCAAGAGACTGGGGGCTGGTGCCTGGATGTGACGGAGGCGGAGATCGCCGTTGCCAAGGCGGAGATTGGATCTGAGGGACTGGGCTGCGAGCCGGCCTCGGCGGTGACGCTGGCAGGGCTGAAGAAGCTGCGCAAGGACGGCAAGATTGGTTCGGGCGAGACGGTGGTGCTTGTGCTGACCGGCCATACGCTCAAGGATGCCGACTACACGATCGATTTCCACAAGGGAACACTGCTGAAGGAAGATGAGGCGGCTGGCCTGGAGAAGGAGATCGCCAGCTTGCAGCGCAACGCGATCGCTGTCGATGCTACGCCGGCGGCTGTGCTGGCCGCGCTGAAGGAAAGCGTGAGATGAGCGAAGACGGGATGATGCAATCTGGCGGTCTTCGGCTGCGGCTGCCTGCCAGCAGCGCCAATCTCGGCTCCGCTTTTGACGCGGCGGCGGTGGCTCTGGATTTCTATCTTGAGATTGAGGCCGAGGTGGCGGCGGAGTTCTCGATTGCCGCGACGGGCCGCAACAGCGAGCAGATTGCACGGCTTGAAGACAACCTTGTGCTGGAGATCTACAAGGGGCTACTGGAGAGCAATGGGCGGACGGTTGTTCCTCTAACGGTTCGCATGAACAACGAGATTCCGTTGGGGATGGGATGTGGCTCGTCTGCGGCGGGACGGTTGGCGGCGATTGCGTTAGCCGTGCATTTTGGCAGGTTGGAGTGGAGCTCGGAACGGATCTTGGAAGAAGCCGCCGCACTTGAAGGGCATCCTGACAATGTCGCGGCCTGCTGGCTGGGCGGCTTTGTAGCAGCGGCCTGCGAGGGGCGGACAGTCCACGTGGCGCGGGTTGAGCCGCCAGCCGAGTGGCGGGCTGTTGTGGCTCTTCCGGCGGTGCCTCTGGCGACCAGTAAGGCACGCGCCATGCTGCCCGATTGCTACGCTCGCGAAGACGTGGTGGGTAACATTCAGTCCGCGGCCCTGCTGGGGATGGCCTTTGCGCAGGCAAGGGCGGACCTGCTGCGCGTCGCCATGAAGGACCAGATTCACCAGCCATTTCGAGCGCCCATCTGTCCGGCGCTGCCTCTGTTGCTGCCACTGGCCGGAGAACACGGAATTCTAGGAGCCGCTCTTAGTGGCGCAGGACCCTCGGTCTTGCTGATCGTCGAAAGCGAAGAGAGGCTTGACGAGGCGACAACAGTAATCCGTGATGCGCTGTTGGGACAGATGGAGGCCGAGCTCAAGGTCTGCCGCCTTGAAACAGTTGGAGCTTGCGAATCCAGCGAGGTGGTTCGTGCTGTTTAAGTTTGATGGATGACCAAAGGAACGCAGGGCTTCCCGGCCAGACTTTAGTCTCTTTTCTGCGAGTCGCTGGTACAACTTTTCGGCATCCTTTTTGTGGAATCCGAAGTTGAAAAGTTACGTTTGTATCATTCGATTTGCCGTCCGAGCGTTACTGAAATCCGTTACTCAAGATTGCTTGCTTTTCGTCTAAAGAAGACATAAATTCGCACCGTGGGCAGTTCTGGGGGAGGGCTGCTCTAGCGCCCG
>CAYVMS010000300.1:0-3382 GCA_964452615.1 uncultured Occallatibacter sp. | reverse complement strand
AAACGTAACCTATCGTTACGCCTCAGTTCGCAAGATACAAGGGTGGGAAACCACGTACCATCAGCAGAACCTAGGCTCTCTCCGGCCCAGTGTGGTATTCGTGATGAAGCGCGAAGTTGACCTGCCTTGGCAACCACCTCCAGCCCACGCCCTTACATCACCCCCGCCCAGGGGACGCTTCTGCTGCTCATCGCACTCAACGTGCTTAACTATATCGATCGCTACATCCTTCCCGGCGAAGTCTCACTGATCCAGCACGAATTTCACTCGACCGACCAGCAGATGGGAGCCCTCACCACCGCGCTATTCATCTTCTACATGTTGACCGCGCCGCTCACCGGCTGGCTCGGCGACCGCTTTCCGCGCAAGCCGCTCATCATCGCCGGAGCGGTGCTCTGGAGCGTAGCCACGCTGGCCACCGCCTGGGTCCACGACTACACGACGCTCTACATCCGCCATGCACTGGTCGGCGTCGGCGAGGCTACCTTTGGCATTTTCGCCCCAGCCGTGCTGGCCGACTTTTATCCAGAACGCGACCGCAACCGCATCCTCTCCGTCTTTTATTTGGCTATTCCCGTCGGTGCGGCGCTCGGTTATCTGGCTGGAGGACAACTCGGCCCCCTCTGGGGCTGGCGTGCGCCCTTCTTTATCTGCGCCATCCCCGGCCTCGTCATCGCCGCTTTCTACGGCCTATGGGGATGCGAACCCGAGCGCGGCGCAAGCGATCACATCCGGCCCACCCTCAACCGCAGTACCTTCTGGGGACTCTTTACCAACCCCGCCTATCTCACCGCCACCTTCGGCTTGGCCGCGCTCACCTTCGCCATGGGCGGCATCTCGGCCTGGGTTCCTGAATTCCTGCGCCGCTCTGCGGGACTTTCAGTTGGCGGCTCCAGCCAGGTTGTCGGCGCCATCACTGTCATCGATGGCATCGCCGGAACCCTCATCGGCGGCTGGATTGCCCAGAGCTGGCTGCGCACCAATCACCGCGCGCTCTACCTGCTCTCATTCTGGAGCGTCGCCTTCACTCTGCCCTGTGGCGTGCTGGTCTTCTTCGGCCCTGTTGCCTGGGTCGTTCCCGCACTCTTTGCCGCCGAATTCTTCCTCTTTCTCAACACCGGCCCGCTCAACGCCGCCATCGTGAACTCGGTCAACGGACCGATCCGCGCCACAGCCATCGCCTGCAATCTGTTCATCATTCATTGCTTCGGAGATACCTTTTCGCCGCAGATTATCGGCTACCTCTCCGACCGCGCAGGCAGCCTGCGCCTCGGCCTCGGAGCCACCCTAATTTCCCTGGTAGTCTCCTGCATCATTCTGAGCACAGGCGCACGCTTCGCACCGCTGCTAGAAGAGGCAGCATAAGCGAAATGAAAATGGGTGCCCATGTCCCGCCTCTGGGACTCGGGAATCGAAAAACTCCTACTTGCCTGGAAGCATCTCGGTATCCCGAGTGTTCATGAATGCGCGCCTTCCCCCTTGCGAACGTAGATTGGGGTCATTAATCGGAGGCCGGCTCTGGTCGGCGCTGAAGCCCCGCGCCAGCTTCGGGTTCGGCTTGAACTTGGGCGGCCCGCCATAGAACTGCCGAGCATGGCTCACCACCAATCCCGCGCGTCCGTGCATCGGCCGCACAATCCCCCGCACCTGCACATTCATGTCGCGGTATTTGGTCAGCTCGCCCACATCTTCGCGATCCTCATAGAGGCTCACGATGGTGAAGCGGCACTGATCGTCCGTCGTCTCCGGCGTGCAAACGTCCAGGAAGCGCGTCCCATCGGGCAACTCGACCACGTCGTAAACATGCGCCGTTACGCAGACATCTTTGTTGACGAGCTTTGTGGCTTCATCCGCCGTCAAGCACGGCTTAGGCTTGCTAGCGAAAGCCAGCTCAGGCGCAACTGCCGCAAAAAGCACAACCCACCCCAATCGCCGCAGTAACAAAGCAAGCCTCCAAAGAAGATTGCCGCAATCCTACCGCGAATCCGTCGGGAAGGGAAGCACTTCACGAAGGAAGGGGACAAGAGCCCAACAAGTTTTTCAATCGAAATGACAGTCGGCGTTGGAGTCCAAAGTGATCCAAACTGTCGTTTCCGCATTAACTGCTTTACCGTTTAATAGGTAGGGCTTGTATCTGTACTTCCGAACAGCGTCGACGACTCTTTTCTGTAGCATTGCAGGGCCAGAGATAACCTTGGGACGAAGAACATCCCCGTTCTCATCGATTGTAAGCGCCACCACAACGGTGCCTATGACATGAGCCGGCATCGCAATGCGCGGACAGATGATGTCCGCTTTATGTGCGAGAAGCTTCTCAGCTACTCCTGACGATATCTTGATCGCGGAGGGATGGCGTTTAGCGGGATTCGCCTGCGTCTGTGCAATCAGCCCGGAAGCCAAAAGAAGCAAAAAAAAGCGGTAGTTTTCATGGCAATCGATTCTACGCCCGTTGGACCTTTCAGATGAGTTGAACTACCCTATCTGTTAATAAATGATATACAATGGATACGTCTATCCGGAGGAGCGCCATGAGATTCGCAAAATGGGGAAACAGCATTGCGGTCCGCATTCCCGCCGATGTGGTTGCAAAGCTGGGGATCTCGCCCAACGATGAGGCTCAGATCAAAGTGACCGGAGAGTCTTCCTTTGAGATTGTCCGTAACCGCAGCCGTCAAGAAGCGATCGAGGCGATTCGCAAGCTGCGCAGGCCATTGCCCGCAGGCTTCAAATTCAATCGCGAAGAGGCTCATGAGCGCGGCAGCTACCCGGAGGGTCTTGAAAAGGTCTCATGAGCGCCAAATGCTTTTTCGACACCAATGTTCTCTTGTATTTTTTCAGCGAATCAGGCCACCGCACAGAAACGGCTGAGGCCTTGCTCCTGGTAGGCGGCGTCGTCAGTGTCCAGGTACTCAACGAGTTGGTATCGGTCGCGCGCGGGAAGCTCAGGATGAGTTGGGATGATGTTCGCATCGCTCGGGACAAGGCTTTGATCCTCTGTCCAAACCCGATCCCCCTAACAGAAGAGATCCACCGCTCGGCTGTAGAAATCTCTGTCCGATATGGCTACAGCATCTACGATTCGCTCATCCTGGCAGCCGCAACGCGGGCTGGATGCTCAACGGTCTACACCGAAGATATGCAGCACGGACAGAAAATTGACAAGCTGACCATTGTGAATCCGTTCCTTGCTTCCTAGCGGATTTTACCGCGCCCCCACAAGTTCCGAGCTCTTGGCACCTTGCCCGTAGTGGCCCTCAACATAGTTGTCGAGAATCTGCTTGAACTCCGCCACAATCGTCTCCCCGCGCAGCGTCGTATAGAGCTTCCCATCCACATACACCGGCGCTTTAGGCTCCTCAAACGTCCCGGGCAAGCTGATGCC
>CAYVMS010000299.1:0-3405 GCA_964452615.1 uncultured Occallatibacter sp. | reverse complement strand
CGGTGTAATGGGGCAACTTTTCCTTATAGCATTCGAATTACTCCCTTAAACACTGGATTTGAACGACTATTTTGTAGCGTCTCTGGCCACCACTACTTCGTTCACACCCCTCCTGCACCGTCCAAAAATCCAGTTAAATCCTTTGTTTTGTTGGCACATTGGTTTGGAGGCGTTCGCCCTCGTCCGTCGACAGCCGACACTAAATTGGGGCAACATTTGGGGCAACTCGCCAATCGCAAAAAGAGTTGCCTCACGATGCCGCTGACCGATACCCAAATCCGAAGTGCAAAGCCAGGCTCGAGGCCAGTCAAACCAGGGAAGACCTATCGCAAAGACGGGACAGATTAGGATCTGTCTACTTGCTACCCGCGGAACCGCCGAAGTGGTGAGAGAGGCCGACAGTCCAGGACATTTCGTCGAGGCCTGGATTGCTGGGCACTACGAATCCATTGGAGGTGTGGAAGACTTCAAAGCCGGTGCGAAAGTCCCAGCGACCGGTCAGGCGGAACTGCGCGCCGACGCTCTGCTGGATGCTGAAATTTTCATACGCCGCGTCTTGGGAGAAAGCTTTTTGAGTAAAAACGCTCATGCCTCCCTTGATGACGTAGTAGGGCTTGAAACGCGTGCCGTCGCGCCAGATGAGGCGCATGCCAATGGGAGAGATATTGATGCCGGGCACGGTTTCGTGGGATGTGGACAAAGGGTCTCCCCAGACGTCGGTCTTGCTGGGCTGGCGGAGAATTAGAATAGGCAGAATTTCGGCAGTGTAATCCCTCCGTGCCCACAGCATCCTGCCCCATGAATGCCGGTCGTATTCGACACCGCCAGCAGAGAGATAGCTCCACCATGTGTCAGCGAAGATCTTGAAATGGCCGAAGGAATTCAGGCTCTCGAAGATGAGCTCGCTTTCGACGGGAGCGGCCGGGGTTGCAGGCCGGGTTGCGGATACGAAGCGCGGAGTCCAGACTATCCCGGCAGAAAGGCGGCCAAAGTAGTTGGGCAGGCCGTTCACGTGGTAGGGAGCTGTGTCCGGCTCGATGGGGTTGAAGTTGGAGTGCTGGACGCCGCCCTCGACGCGAAACGAGGTGTTGGGGCCGATTGGAGTGTCGATGCCGCCGCCGAGAAATTCGGCAAGGGATGCCTTGCCGCCCGTATCGCCGCTCTTGTAGCCGTCAGAATTGACGCCGTACCAGGTGTTATTGAGGCCGGCCTCGCCGACGAGGGCCTCTGCAAAGAATCGTTCGCGATGAAAGGCAGCTTCGTATTGCCCGCCTCCAAGGATGAGGTAGGCGTGCTGAGGCGTGCCGAGATTGGTTCCCCTGAACATGGAGTAGTCGAGCTTGAAGCGGAGATGATGCCACGGCGCAAAGGCGATGCCGGCATTCCAGCCGTTTAAGGGCTGGCGCGCTCCGGGGGCTCCGTTAAAGGAGTTGGAGAGCCAGGAGTAGCCGCCGTAGATCTGATAGGGTGGAGCTGTCTGGGCCAGCGAGGCAGGTACAGATGGCGACGTTAGATCCGATGGTGGGGCCGCATGGGCACACGAACAGACCAGAGCAATGAGGAATATCTCGAACTTCATTCGCACTCTGAAACCTCTATCTCTTTCTGCGCTCGAGCCACTCGATAATGGGTGGCAGCACGATACCGATGCACAGCCATCATCACTCTTCCAAAATCGTTAAACGCAAATAAGCGATCAGCACAAAATCGCACCGATCTCTTATGCAATCTTCTACATACACATGGGCACGGTCAAGTCGTACGCTGTGGATCTGTAAGGTAATAGACTCACTTGCCCAATTGCTTCACGAAAAACTCCGCCATCAGCTTGTTGGCTTCGATCGCCTCGGGCAGCTTGGGGTCGTACCAAAAGCCATGAGGCAGCGCATCGTAGACGATCAGGCGCGCATCGACTCCGGCGTTCAGATAGGCGCGGTGCAAATTGACTGTACCGCTGAGCAGCAGGTCGCGGCCGCTGGTGACGAAGAGCGTGGGCGGCAGGCCGTGAAGGTCGGAGTAAATGGGCGAGAGAACCGGATCTTTGGGGTCCGTAATGGTTACGTAGGCCGGATCGTGCGGTGCAGAGCTTGGCGGGTTAAGGGGTCCGGCAAAGCCGCGCAGAGCGTAGAGGGCGATGGAGTCGCCTTCGCGGGCAAAGTCGCCCATGCCGCTAAAGATGCCGAGGGCTGCCGGTTGCGGGAGGCCCAGTTGCTTGAGCCTCGCGGCCACTTCGGCAGTGAGGATCGCTCCGGCAGAGGTTCCGTAGATGACGATGTGCTCGGGCTTGTAGGTCTTCAGCAGCTCTTTGTAGACTGCGACCGAGTCATCCACGGCGGCGGGAAAAGGATGTTCAGGAGCGAGGCGGTAGAGCACGGCAACGACCTTGATCCTGGAGTAGCCGGCGATGGGAATCGATTCGGTATAGGAGCCTGAGTCGGAGTCGAAGCCGCCGCCGTGCAGGTCGAGCAGCACTTTGTCGCGGTTGGACTCGGGCATGGCTTCGGGGGTGACGATGCGTACGGGAACGCCGGCGATTTTATCTTCGACGAGCCGGTTGGGGCAGAGCTTGCTCCAGGCAGCAGGGGCCGTCAACGCCCAGGCGTCGGTTCGACTGCGGCGCTGGGTGAGCGGTTCAGCAGCGGCCTGGTCAGGCTCGGCGCGGCGCAGCAACTGTTGCGCCTCGGCGCTGATAGTGGTTGGGATGGGAATGACACGCGTCACGTGCGCCGTTCCCTGAGCGTCAATGTAACTGGTGTCGCGGTTGGGAGCTTCAGAGGCGGTTGTGGGCTTGGGAGTAGGCTGCTGTGCAGCCAGTACGGCTGAGACCAGAAATGCCAGCAATGCGGCTGGACGTGTTTCATAGCGCATGAAATCGCGCCTCCAATCGAGAGTTGATTTTAGCGCGCCTGTGGCTCAGTTGGAGGGAACCGTATACAGTCTTGATGCCTAATATCCCATATCTGCCGGCACAGAACGTCCTGAGGTATGAGTCAGAGGACTTTGACTGTTCCCAGCGAGGAGATCGAGGTATCCCACCCTGGCCGCAAGAAAAGAGACGCGGCGAGGGTGGGGCACCCAGACTGTGTAGCATCCTTAAGAATGCTCAATTAGTGCGGCAGGACGAGTAAGCCGGAGGCCAGAAGCTTTTCCGTCAGGTTGTCGAGGGCTTTGGGGAATTTGTAGGAGATTGTGCGGACAGCCATCCCCAACATGCTGGCCGCCTCGGCCTGCGTGTACTCCTGGAGAACGATCCGGGCGAGCATCATGCGATCAAGCGAGCCCAACTGGTTAAGACATCTTTCCACATCAAGTACGAAGATAACGGCGTCTTCGAAGGTGCGAATGGGACGGCTCGAGCACCATCCACGGGCGATGGGATCACCGAGAACGTTTGGCGCCCTGCCA
>CAYVMS010000298.1:0-3449 GCA_964452615.1 uncultured Occallatibacter sp. | reverse complement strand
GGACGATCAGCTTTTATCAGCACGAAAGCTGCGGCTGGTGCATTCCCTGCCGCGAGGGGACGGATTGGCTGAAGAAGTCTCTGACTCGCTTTCATGCCGGCTTTGGTGAGGCCAAGGACATCGATAACATGCAGTATCTCGCCGAGAACATGATGGGGCGGACTTTCTGTCCGCTAGGCGATGCTGCGGCGATGCCTACACTGGGATTTGTGAAGAAGTTCCGCAAAGAGTTCGAGGAGCATTTGAACGGCAAGCCTTGCCCATTTGCGAAACATGTGGATTTGGCAGTGGTGTAAGGGCGACGGGTGCGAGTTTCAATCGTAAATGAAGAATGCAGGCTGATGGCTTCAAAGGAGCAAAGTCGATGAGCGAATCAACCGGACAGAATACTACGCTGCCAATGCGGCATGGAAAAGTGTTGCAAGTAGTTCGAGATCGCTGGAGTGGCCCAGTACTTTTGAAGATCAGAATCCTCACTGTAGTCCTTTTTTGCTTGTGTGCCACAGTTTACACAATTCGGGCGATCCATGGCCGGTATCCTTCCAACTTCGATCATCTAGCTTTGGCTGTCATGTATTGGCTGATCACAATCTTGTGGACAATTTCACTAATTGGAACTTTTAAGCAGAGTAGAAAGCAGGTCTGAAGTGACACGCGAATATCTCGTGGATTACGAAAAGAGCGCGAACAACTGGAGTGCGTTCTCGCCAGACTTGCCTGGATGCGGCTCGTTCGGTGATGGTCTCGAAGACACGCGTGTAAGTATGCGCGAGGCGGTTGAGCTATATCTTACAGAGACCGCCAAGGCCGGGGAACCCATGCCGGATGCAGTCGCGACGAGCGTCAATTTTGATGAGTTTGATCCCGATCACTCGGCAAAACAGTATTTTGTGGAGTGGCTTTCAGTTTCGCTTCCTCAGTCCCCTTCTTACATAGAATCGTCGCAG
The DNA here is from genome assembly GCA_964452615.1 of uncultured Occallatibacter sp. Taxonomy (GTDB): domain Bacteria; phylum Acidobacteriota; class Terriglobia; order Terriglobales; family Acidobacteriaceae; genus Telmatobacter. The sequence goes on along the minus strand of CAYVMS010000298.1, from coordinate 2,502 downwards.
GCAGCATAGGAGAAAATGGCAGACGTAAACTTCATCGTCGATGGAAAGAAGCTGACGGCTCCCGCGGGGACGCTACTGATCGACGCTTGCCGCAAGGCGGGCATCGAAATTCCAGCCTTCTGCTACTACCCTGGACTGAGCCTGCAGGCCGCCTGCCGCATGTGCGTCGTGCGCCAGGAGAAAGTGCCCAAGCTGCAAACGGCCTGCACCACTACCGTCGCCGAGGGACAGGTCTTCATCACTGAGTCCGATGAGATTGCGCAGGCGCGCAAGGCGACTATCGAATTATTGTTGGGCAATCATCCGCTCGATTGCCCGGTCTGCGATGCGGGCGGCGAGTGCGAGTTGCAGGACATGACCTTCAAGTACGGCGCGGGCGAGAGCCTCTACGCCGAAGCGAAACAACATAGAGAAGAACAGCAGTGGTCGCCCGCCGTCTTCTTCGACAGGCCGCGTTGCATTCTCTGCTACCGCTGCATCCGCATGTGCGGCGAGGGCATGGACGTGTGGGCGCTTGGAGTGCAGGGCCGCGGCGTTCACTCAACGATTGCGCCCAATGGAGGCGATCATCTCGACTGCGAGCAGTGCGGCATGTGCATCGACGTTTGCCCGGTGGGTGCGCTGACCTCGGGAAGCTATCGCTACAAGACGCGGCCGTGGGAGATGAACCACGTGGCCACTACTTGTACTCACTGCGCTGACGGCTGCAAGGTAACGCTTGGCGTGCGGCAGACGAATGAAGGTTCAGAAATCGTGCGTGCCGACAATCGCGACAAGAGCGGCATCAACGGCGACTTTCTCTGTGCCAAAGGGCGTTTTGGTTTTGATTTTGTCGATAGCGCCGAGCGGCTGACTAAGCCGCTGGTGCGCAACACCGAAGGCAAGCTGGAACCGGCCACCTGGGATCGTGCACTACGGCTTGCTGCGGGCATCTTCAAAGAGATGCGCGACACCCGGGGCGGCACGGCGATTGGCGTCATCGGCTCCAACCAGAGCACCAACGAAGAGAATTATCTGCTGCAGAAGTTCGCCCGGACTGTGCTCAAGACCAACAACATCGACCACGAGCGGACCGCGGACTATGCGGCTTTTGCGCGGGCTCTGGCCGGAAATAAGGACAAAGCCGCCAGTTTGCGCGAAATGGCGACAGCACCTGCCGTCCTTCTGATTGGCGGCGATCCAACGGTGGAGCACCCTCTGCTGGCGTGGAATCTGCGCACCAATGTGCGACTCAATCGCGGCAGGCTCTACGTTGCCAACACGAAGTCCATCAAGTTAGAGCGGCAGGCCAAGGCAACGCTGCGGTTGCCGGTCGATGCCTACTCTGCGCTGGCTGCTTACCTGGGTGGTAGCGATGCGGTGATCAACGGCCCGGCATTCCGCGAAGCGGTGCTTGCCGAGGAGTCGCTGCTGGTGGTCTTCGGTGCGGAGTTCAGTGGCGCACAGCTATCGGAACTGGTCGCGTGGGGGTTGAAGCGGCCCAATGTGCGCTTTGCAACTCTCGGCGGATATGCAAACTCACGCGGCGCAGCGGATATGGGTCTGCTGCCGGATCTGCTTCCGGGCTATCTGCCCGTTTCAGCGCCGGGCGCGTTTGAGGCTGAATACCCCGGCCTGCCCGCAACTCCAGGCAAATCGCTCAAAGAGATCTTCGATGCAGCGGCCAAGCGGGAGATCGGCGCACTACTGGTGGTTGGCTCCGATCCCGTAGCAAAGCTGGAGATAGACCCGGCGACGATCAAGAATGTCTTCTTGATTGTTCAGGACATCTTCCTCACCAAAACCGCGTCGCTGGCCGATGTAGTGCTGCCTGCGGCTAGCCTCTACGAAAAGTCAGGCACGGTGACGAACACTTACGGCGATGTGCAACTGGTAAAGAAGGCCGCGGACCGCGCCGGAGTGAAACCAGACTTCGAGATTCTTGTGCGCCTGGCTGGCGCGATGGGCGTGGACGTCAAGACGCTGGTCCCGTTTGGCGCGAGCGGCGTTACGGCAGACCTCGGGCAATCGCGCGGCGTGCAGGCAGGCGAGGCGGATCGTCATGCGGTGTGGCTGGCGGCGAATGGATTGGAGCCGAAGCTGAGCCCCTTCGATCCGCTGGCGGTATTAGACGAAATTGCGCGGCTGGTTCCGAGTTATAACTTGGAACGTATCAATCTTTTTGGCGGAAGCGATGTGCCGACCGAGCCGGGCTTTGTTCCGGTGGCGTCGATAACTGCTGCTATGGACGGGAGAGAAATGATCGCTCCTGCTCACGATGGATTGTTCACCTCTGGTACGTTGGGCGAAAACAGCCCAGCGCTTAAGGAATTGAAATCGCATCAGGCGCGATATGGCGGGTTGAAGGTGTTGTGAGGAGCGAGGATTGAGATTGTGGAATGGTGAGCAAAGAACAACGCAGATCCTTCGACACGCTTTGCTCGCTCAGGATGACAGGCTTGGAACAGGAAGAGGCTGAAGGCTAGTGACGATTTTGCAGTTTTTGCTGTGGAGCTTGCTCAA
>CAYVMS010000297.1:0-3455 GCA_964452615.1 uncultured Occallatibacter sp. | reverse complement strand
TGGATACGGAGATCTTCAAGAGCCAGATTCCGGGCGGCATGATCTCGAATATGGAGAGCCAACTGAAGGGCCAGGGCGCAGGCGACCGGCTTCAGGAAGTGCTGGCTGAGGTGCCGCGGGTTCGCAAGGACGCAGGCTATCCGCCGTTGGTGACGCCGACGAGCCAGATTGTCGGTTCGCAGGCGGTCTTCAATGTGCTGATGGGCAAGTACAAGGTGCTGACGGGCGAGTTTGCCGACCTGATGCTCGGCTATTACGGCGCGACGATTGGCCCCAAAGATCCCGAGGTGCTGAAGCAGGCCGAGGCGCATGCGAAGAAGCCGGCGATTACGGTTCGCCCGGCTGACCTGCAAAAGCCGGAGTGGGAGAGCCTGAGCACGGCTGCGAACGCGCTGAAGGGTGCAAATGGCAGCGATGAGGATGTGCTGACGTATGCCATGTTCCCGCAGGTTGCACCGAAGTTCTTTGAGAGCCGGAGTCAAGGGCCGAAGAATCTGGGAAAAAGCCCGGTGAAGGTTGAGCCTGCACAGGCGCCGGCATCGAAGGCTGAGCCCGCAGCTAATGGCGGAGATCAACTAAAAGCCAAAGTGAGTTATGTGATTACGCTGAATGGTAAAGAGCACCGGGTGACCGTGGCTCCACAGAAATAATAGAGATTGATGTCGAGGGGTCCAGGAGCAAGGATGGCTAAGCAGGCGGAGAGTCTGAAGAAGACGATGGCCGAAAAGGTTTCCGACTTAAGCGCGAAGCGCGCGCAGTTGGAAGAGGGCGGCGGCAAGGAACGCATCGAGAAGCAACATGCAAGCGGCAAGCTGACAGCGCGAGAGCGCGTAGCAAGGCTGGTGGATGCCGGCAGCTTCCAGGAGATCGGGCTGTTTGCGCAGCATCGCTCGACTTACTTTGGTATGGCTGGAAAAGAGATGCCCGCCGACGGAGTAGTTACAGGATGCGCGCAGATCGATGGGCGGCTGGTGCACTTGGCAAGCCAGGATTTCACAGTCGGTGGCGGGTCAGCGGGCGAAGCCCACAACGACAAATGTGTCGATATGATGAAGCTCTCGCTGAAGACGGGCAGCCCGTTTGTGTTTATGAACGACTCCGGCGGCGCGCGCGTGCAAGAGGGCATCGACAGCCTGGCTGGTTATGGTCGCGTTTTCTACAACAACGTGATGCTTTCGGGCGTGGTGCCGCAGATTTCGCTGATTTGCGGGCCGTGCGCGGGCGGCGCGGTTTATAGCCCGGCGCTGACTGACTTCGTGATTCAGACAGCACAGGCGCGGATGTTCATCACCGGGCCTAAGGTGATCAAACAGGTTACCGGCGAGGTTGTAAGCGATGAGGAGTTGGGTGGTCCGCATGCGCAGATGAGTTCGGGCGTAGTGCACCTTATCGCGCGGGATGATGAGGATGCGACGCAACTTTGTCGGCGGTTGCTCAGCTTCATGCCATCCAATAATCTTGAAGACCCGCCGCGCATGGCTTTCGATCTGCCGATCGAGTCCGATCCTGAGTTGAACGGGATTGTGCCGGTCGACAATAAAGCCGTCTACGACGTACGGAATGTGATCAAGCGCGTCGTGGACTATCAGGATTTTCTTGAGATTCAACCGGAGTTTGCCGCGAATATTGTGATCGGCTTCGGGCGACTAAAGGGGCGGCCTGTAGGCATCATCGCCAGCCAGCCGAATTGCCTGGCCGGAGTGCTGGACATTAATGCTTCCGACAAGTCGGCGCGGTTTGTGCGTTTCTGCAATGCATTCAACATTCCGCTGATTACGTTTGTGGATGTACCGGGCTTCCTTCCCGGTGTCGAGCAGGAGCGCGGCGGGATTATTCGCCATGGCGCGAAGCTGCTGTTTGCCTATTCATCCGCGACCGTTCCGAAAATTACGGTGGTGCTGCGCAAGGCCTACGGCGGCGCGTATATCGCGATGTGCTGCAAGGATCTGGGCGCAGACCGCGTGATTGCCTGGCCATCGGCGGAGATCGCGGTGATGGGAGCAGAGGGCGCGGCTGAGATCGTCTTCAGGCGCGAGATCGATGCAGCCGAGGATAAGGCAGCGCGACGCAAAGAACTGGTGGACGATTATCGCGAGACGTTCTCCAATCCTTATATCGCGGCGGGCAGGCGGTTGGTGGACGACATTATCGAGCCGTCGGAGACGAGGAAGTATCTTGTCGACGCTCTTGAATCGTTGCACACCAAACGGGAGATGCGTCCCGGAAAGAAACACGGATTGATTCCGCTGTAGTGAGGAGCCGCGCGTGGAATTGAGTTCTGCGGATTTTATCGTGATTGCGGTGCTGGTTGGAGTGGGCTGCGTGTTGAGCTTTGCCGGCTTGTGGGTGATGCTGCGCCAAGCTGTTTCTGCGCGGCAGCAAGCAACCGAGAGCAGGCTAGATGAGTTGACCGGCACGCTGAAGGCTTTGGAAGCCAAGGTGGCTGAGCTAGGCAAGAGTCGGGAAAAGCTAGCGGCTACTACGCCGGTTGCTCAGGCTGAAGCTCCAGCGGCTGACACTCAGCAGGCAGCGGAGCCAGATGAGGAAGCGACGCCTGAGATGCTGGTGGTGATTGCCGCCGCTGTAACTGCATTTCTCGGCAAGAAGGTCCGCATCCGGTCGGCAAAGAAGCTGGGTGCGCCTCGTGAAGCTCTGAGTTCGTGGTCGCAGCATGGGCGGGTACTCGTTCACGGCTCCCACAACCCGCGGTCGAGGGGCTAGGCCCAAGAGATTTTTCAAGGAAGGAACCCGGTAACTTGAAGCTTCAGATTTCAATTGACGGAAAGACGTACGAGGCTGAAGTCGAAGTCTTGGAAGATGACGCAATGCCGCGTCAGCAGAATTATGGGCAATCTCTGCCGGTTCCGGTTACGGCTCAGCCGGTGAAGGCTGCCGCCTCGCAAAGTCAGTCACCGGCGGCTGCGGAGACCGCTGAAGAGGCGAAACTGTGTCGCAGTCCTGTTACGGGCATCGTCATCAAGGTGAATGTCGAGCCGGGCCAGGCGATTCAGGCGAACGATCCTATCATGGTGCTTGAAGCGATGAAGATGGAGACGAACGTAACTGCGCACGCGGCAGGAAAGGTAAAGAGCGTGCGTGTGGCAAAGGGCGACTCCGTGAAGGTGAATCAGGTGGTCGTAGAGTTCGAATAGCAGGGTCGCCCGCGTACGCGGGCCGTGAGGTTCGACGGCAGTTGCATAGCTGCGAGGCTCAAACTGCGGCGTGACGAGGATTGCAGACGGGCGCACACAGAGCACTGTCGGCGAGGTGCGGTAAGGCGCGACTGGTGTGTTAAATTCAATTAGACGGCACCCAAAGTGGAGAGATGGCCGAGTGGTTTAAGGCGCACGCTTGGAAAGCGTGTGTACTCGAAAGGGTACCCAGGGTTCGAATCCCTGTCTCTCCGCCATATAAACAGTTCTGAATCAACCGAATACAGTAACATACCAAGCAGC
>CAYVMS010000296.1:0-3475 GCA_964452615.1 uncultured Occallatibacter sp. | reverse complement strand
CCGCACCATTCATTCAGCGCCCGGTAGCCACTTCGCTGCTCAGCCTGGCTTTGTTGCTGGCCGGGTCGGTGGGGTACTCGGTGCTGCCCGTTGCATCGCTGCCTAATGTCGATTTCCCGGTAATCGGCGTGGGTGCGGGACTGCCCGGCGCGAGCCCTGAGACGATGGCCTCGGCGGTCGCCACTCCGCTGGAGCGGCAGTTCGGACGCATCGCAGGCGTCAACCAGATGACCTCGTCGAGCTCGCTGGGCGCGGCCTCGGTTACTTTGCAATTCGACATCAATCGCAACATCGACGCCGCGGCTCGCGACGTGCAAGCCTCGATCAATGCAGCTCGCAGCCAACTGCCCTCTTACCTTCCGCAGAATCCAAGCTATCGCAAAGCCAATCCGGCTGAGGCGCCGATTCTGATTCTCACGCTCACCTCCGACGTGGTGACCAAACCGCAGATCTACGACATGGCAGACTCGATCTTGTCGCAGAAGATCTCGCAGATTCAGGGCGTGGGCCAGGTCTTTGTCGGCGGCAGCTCCAGCCCGGCAGTGCGCGTCGAGTTGAACCCGATGGAGTTGGGCGCGAACGGCGTCGGTCTGGAGGCGGTTCGCACAGCTCTCGCGGGCGCCAACGCCAACCGGCCCAAAGGCGCGTTTCAAGACCCCGACCATCGCTGGCAGATCAGCGACAACGATCAGATATTCAGAGCCAGCGACTACGCACCGATCATCGCCGGCTATAACAAGCAGACCGGAGCGCCGGTGCGCATCACCGACATCGGCAAGGTCGCAAACAGCGTAGCCGACCTCCACACGGCGGGCGTATCGGGCATCAATCCTGACAAGGGCGCGTCGGGCCAGCTTAAAGATGCGATCCTGATCGTGATCTTCAAGATTCCCGGAGCGAATGTCATCTCCACTGTGGACGCGGTGATGGCCGAGATGCCCCGGCTGCAGGCGGCCATCCCGCCGACCATCAAAATTGACGTGGCTGTGGACCGCACGACTACGATTCGATCCAGCGTGCGCGACGTCGAGATTTCGCTGATGATCAGCGTGGTCCTGGTGGTGCTGGTCGTTTTCCTTTTCTTGCGCGAAGTGTGGGCCACCATCATTCCGTCGATCGCCGTGCCACTGTCGCTGGTGGGCACCTTTGGCGTGATGTTCCTGGTGGGCTACACCATCGACAATCTCTCGCTGATGGCGCTGACGATTGCTACGGGATTTGTTGTCGATGACGCAATCGTGGTGATCGAGAACATTACCCGCTATCTCGAAATGGGAGACACACCATTTGAGGCCGCGATGAAAGGCTCAAGGGAGATTGGCTTCACTGTGCTCTCAATGAGCTTGTCGTTGATCGCCGTCTTCATTCCGATCTTGCTGATGGGCGGCATTGTGGGCAAGCTCTTCCGCGAGTTTGCAGTGACGTTGAGCGTGGCCATCGCGGTTTCGCTGCTGGTCTCGCTCACTACCACGCCGATGCTCTGCGCACGGTTTCTCAAATCGAAGGACGAGAGCCGGCACGGGCCAATCTATCGCGCGAGCGAACGGGCCTTTGAATGGCTGCACAACGAATATGCCAGGGGTCTGAGTGTGGTGCTGCGGCACCAGTGGCTGGTCTTGTGCGTGGTGATCTGCACGATGGCGCTCAATATCTTCCTCTTCAAGATTGTGCCCAAGGACTTCTTTCCGCAGCAGGACACCGGACGCCTCACCGGGCGAACCATGGCCGCGCAGGATATCAGTTTTCCGGCAATGCGCGACAAACAGCGCGAGCTGGCGCAGATGGTTATTCAAGACCCGGCAGTCAAGTCCGTCACCGCCTTTGCGGGCGGAGCAGGACCTGGCGGCGGCAGCAATAATGTGGGCTTCATGTTCATCGCGCTCAAGGATCTCAACCTGCGGCCTGGGCGCGTCACTGCCGATGCAGTGGTCAACCGGCTGCGCGCAAGGCTGACTAGCGTTCCCGGCGCTATTCTCTATCTGCAGAGCCAGCAGGACATTGTGATCGGCGGGCGCGGCGGCGCGGCGCAGTTCCAGTACACACTCTCGGATGAAAACCTGAGCGAGTTGAACACATGGGCGCCAAAACTGCTGAGTCAGATGCGGAAGATGCCGGAGTTGCGCGACGTATCAACCGACCAGCAGAACCAGGGTCTGGCGGCCAACCTGGTGATCGACCGCGACGCCGCCTCACGGATGGGAATCTCGGCCGCCGCTATTGACAGCGTGCTCTACGATGCATTTGGCCAGCGCGAGGTCTCAACGATGTATACCGCGCTCAATCAATACTTCGTGGTGATGGAGGTCGATCCGATCTACCAACAAAGCCCCGACGCGCTGAACGGTATCTTCATCAAGTCCTCGACGGGCGCAATGGTTCCGCTATCGACTATCGCGCATTTTGAACAGCAGCGGACCCCGCTGCAGGTCAATCACCAGGGCCAGTATCCCGCGGTGACGCTGAGCTTTAACCTAGCGCCCAATTATGCGCTGGGAGACGCCGTTACAGCGCTGGAACAAGTCCAGGCGCAGATGAATATGCCTCCGTCGGTTCACCCGTCTTTCCAGGGGACCACACAGGCCTTCCAGAACTCGCTCAGTAACGAGAAGTGGCTGATCCTGGCTGCGTTGGTTGCGGTCTACATTGTGCTCGGCATTTTGTATGAGAGCCTGATACACCCGCTCACGATTCTCTCTACTCTTCCCCCTGCGGGGGTGGGTGCGATTCTCGCTTTGATGCTGACTGGAACCAGCCTGACGATCATCGCGCTGATCGGCATCATCCTGCTGATCGGGATCGTGAAGAAGAACGCCATCATGATGATCGACTTTGCCCTGCAAGCCGAGCGCGACCAGGGGTTGCCGCCTGTCGAGGCGATTTATCAGGCGTGTCTATTGCGCTTCAGACCGATCATGATGACGACCATGGCGGCGCTCTTTGGCGGATTGCCTCTGGCTATCGGTATGGGCGTGGGTTCGGAGCTGCGCAAGCCGCTGGGCATCACCATCGTCGGCGGACTGATTGTCTCGCAGATGCTGACACTCTTCACGACGCCGGTGGTCTATCTTTTCTTTGACCGGCTGCAATGGAAGGTGATGAAGCTGCATAGGCTGGGGGCTGAGTTGGAAGAGGCGCCGGGAGACTGATGCAGCTTTTAGCTCTTAGCTGTCAGCTTTTAGCTTTTGCACGCTGATCCGAAAAGTGGCCATAGAATCACGAGAGAAAGGTAGACCCATGTCAAGGAAAGAGGCTGTGCTTCTGGTTAAGGCATTTTTGCAAATAGTGTAGACCGGACTTTAGTTGGTATCCCACCCGTTCCGTAGAAAAACGCGGAATGGATGGGGCACGAGGGGTCTATAGTAAAAGCAAAAAATACTCTAGGTCTCTGACCTCGTGATTTCGCACTTCAGGGTTCGCGGTATCCCACCCTTGTATCTTGCGAACTGAGGCGTAACGATAGGTTACGTTTCGGCGG
>CAYVMS010000295.1:0-3555 GCA_964452615.1 uncultured Occallatibacter sp. | reverse complement strand
GACGCGAAGAAGTGGATTCAGAATGGCGCGCGGCGCGTGGAGATTCTGAAGGGAATCACACTGACCATTCCGGCCGGTCAATTTGTGGCCATCGTCGGCGCAAGCGGCAGTGGAAAGAGTACTCTGCTCGGTCTGCTGGCGGGGCTCGACACGCCCAGCTCCGGCGAGATCTGGCTCGATGGAGTGCCGATTCACAACCTCGCCGAGGCGGAGTTGGCTGCTGTGCGCGGCGCGAAGATCGGTTTTGTCTTCCAGTCTTACCAACTGATTCAAACGCTCACGGCTCTCGAAAATGTTCTTTTGCCTTACGAGTTGAACCTAGCGGGCAGCGGCATCGAACAGGCACGGCGTCTGCTGGATGAGGTTGGCCTTGCGGAGCGCATGGACCACTACCCGGTGCAACTCTCAGGCGGCGAGCAACAGCGCGTGGCGCTGGCCAGGGCTTTTGTCGTCGAACCGCCGATTGTGATGGCCGACGAGCCAACGGGCAATCTGGACTCGGCCAACGGGCGGCTTGTGCTTGACCTGCTGCTCGACCGCAATAGAAAGGCGGGCACTACGCTGGTCCTGGTGACGCACGACCCAGAGGTCGCCAGCCGAGCCGACCGCAAGATCGTTCTCAAAGATGGAATGATTGTGGAAGATTCGCTGCCTTTTGAAGTCGCTGTCGCGGAGCAGGCGCAGAATGGCTAAGCGCGCGCTGAGTTGGAAGAGGGCTGCGGCGATTGGCTGGCGCGATTTGCGTTCAGCGCCGGGAAAGTTTGGCTTCGTTGTTCTCTCGGTCGCCGTGGGAGTGGCGGCTCTCGTGGGCGTGCGCGGGTTCAGCGACAGCTTTCGGCGGACGCTCGCGACAGAAGCACGATCGCTCATGGCCGGCGACCTCAGTGCGCGGATTTTTCGCGAGCCGGCAACCGATGAGATGGACAAGATCTCCGCCATAGCTAAGGTGGATAGGCTTCGGACCACTTGGGTCACGGAGACCGTATCCATGGCATCCGTCCCGCCTGATCCGGTGCCTCTGCTGGTCTCGCTCAAGGCAGTGGACCCCGGCGAGTATCCCTACTATGGCAAAGCCGTGCTCGATCCGGCGATGAGCCTGAAGCAGGCATTAGAAGGGGACTCAGCGGTAGTGGCCGAGGAGTTCCTGATCCGACTGAACGCGCAGGTGGGGCAGTCGTTGCGGCTGGGGGGCAGGGAATTCAGAATTGCCGCGGTGCTCAAGCAGGAGCCAGACCGTATCACGGCGGGAACGGGGCTCGGTCCGCGCGTGCTGATCTCGCAGGCCGCATTGGCGCGGACGGGGCTTATTGCGCCCGGTAGCAGGGCCGGCGAACGGCTTCTGATCAAGCTGCCAGTGCAATCCAAGCAACAAGCCGATCTTGCCGCGCTACGCAAGCAGATCGAGGCGGCTCTTCCCGACGCGCAGGTAATGGACTTTCGCGAAGGCAGCCCGGCGCTGACCCAGGGGCTCGATAACGCGACCGCAATTTTGAGCCTGATCTGCCTGGTCGCCATGGTGCTGGGAGCGATTGGCGTGGCCATGGCAATGCACGCCCACTTGGCGCAGCGCATGGACATGCTGGCCATCCTGAAGGCGGTCGGTGCGGGCTCCGGCGATCTGCTGAGGATATTTCTGCTGCAAACGCTGGCTCTGGGACTAGCCGGCGGCCTTGTGGGTGTAGCTGCTGGCGTCGGGGTAATGGCCACGCTGCCGGCTGTCTTCGGCCACCTGCTGCCGGTTCATACGCAACTCGGTTTTCCATGGGCCTCGGTCGCCGCCGGGCTGGGAACGGGTCTGCTGACTACGCTGCTCTTCTGCTTGCCGCCACTGCTGGACGTGCGCGCAGTGCGGCCGGTGCTAGTGTTGCGTCGGCTTGTGGAGCAGGGTCCAGATGGCTTCAGCGGATGGCTTGCCCGCTGGTGGGCGCGGCGTCTTCAACTCGGGCTCTCGGCAGTTGTGGTCCTGGCGCTGGGCGGAATCGCCTGGGCGCTCTCGGACTCGGCGAAGGTAGGGACGTGGTTCACAGTGATCTTCACCATCGCTCTCATCGTGCTGCTGCTGCTGGCTGCGGTGGCGCTCTGGACTTTGCGTTTCCTGCTCAATCGCGTGCGCCTCAGGCTGCCGTCCTTTCTGCGCCACGGGCTGGCTAATCTCTACCGGCCGGGCAATCAGTCCGCGGCAGTGCTGGCTGCGCTGGGCACTGGCGTGATGCTGATTCTCGCCGTCTATCTGATGCAGGCGGCGCTCTTGCGCGATCTGCGTGAGACGGCCTCGCCGAAGCTGCCCAACATCTTCCTGATCGACATCACCACAGACGAGGTCGCAGGCGTCAGGCAGTTCTTTGCGCACCAGCCGGGAGTGAGCCAGGCAAGCGGAAAGACCCTGGATCTCATGCCTGTTGTGACAGGGCGATTCGTCTCTCTCAACGGTAAATCTCTGGATCAGCTCAAGGGCGAACATTTCCCGCTGCGAATGCTCGAAAATGCCAGGCTCAGCTGGGCCGATTCGCCGGTGGCGGGCGACAAGATCATTCAAGGAAAGTGGTGGGCTGCTGGGAGCACGACTGAGTTGGCAGTCGGTGAAGGAGTCGCTCAGCGGCTGCACCTCGGTGTCGGTTCCGCAGTGGAGTTGGAGGTCGGTGGGACCGTGCACGCGCTCAAGATTGCCGTGGTCTATCGCGCAGACGGGCAGCACCTCGGAACTCAAGTCGCGTTTGTCCTGCCGTCCGAGTTGCTCAAAGATGAGCCGGCAACCTGGTACGGAGGCGCGCACGTCGATCCCAAGCAGATCGGGGCGATGGAACGGGCACTCTTTGCGGCCTACCCCACAGTGACGGTGATCAACCTCGCCGATGTGCTGCAACGGATCGAGAGCGTAGTCGACCAGATTACCTTTGTGGTGCGGTTTCTGGCGGGGTTCTCGATTTTTGCCGGGCTGATGATTCTCGCTTCGAGCATTGCCAGCACGCGATTCCGCCGAATGCGCGAGGCAGTGGTGCTGAAGACACTGGGCGCTACCCGGATGCGGATCGTCCGTACCTTCAGCGTGGAGTTCAGTGTCCTCGGCTTGTTGGCGGGCTCGGTTGGAGTAGTCTTTGCAAATGTGCTGACACGGGTCTTGCTGCGGAAGCTCGATGTCGGCTTCCACATCGAGTGGTGGGCCACGTTGATCGCGCTGCTGGGAACGGCTCTGCTTGCCACAGCCACAGGCTGGATCGCAAGCTACCGGATTCTCGGCCTTCGGCCTTTGGAGGTTCTGCGCGAGGAGTAATTGTACGAGCTAGGCGTTCGATTGATTGCAGGGATCGTTTCACCCATCGATGTGAGGAATGAAGTAAATCGCTCTTGATTCGCGGCGCTTAGATCCTCCCGAGAGTATTCGGCTCCGTGGAGTTTGACCAAGGCGCAAGAATCCCCTTATGATGAAGAAGTTGGTATTGTGCTCGGCGCAAAACGTCTTCGCTAACCAGCAAGGCTTGTAGGACAAGCCGTCGTATAAAAGTTGCCCACTCGTTCAATGGTAGGACAGCTGCCTCTGGAGCAGCATATTGGGGT
>CAYVMS010000294.1:0-3579 GCA_964452615.1 uncultured Occallatibacter sp. | reverse complement strand
GGGTGCCCCACCCTCGCCGCGTCTTTGTTTTTGCGGCTAGGGTGGGAGACCACGAACCCACAAAGGCTGTCATCCCGAGCGTAGCGGAGTCGAAGGACCTGCGGTTGTCTTTCGTCTTACTCCGCTCCACGCGAACCAATGTCTTGAGGTCTACGCAAGATGCTACAGAATCAGAAAAAGGAAAAGCGAAGCGGACACCGGACGCAATGGGCAGCGCAGTTCGCTGTGGCATCCGAGTTATGTAAGCGCGGTTATGAAGTTTCATTCACGATGGGAAATAGAACACCACTAGCTGACCTGATGGTCGTAAGCCCTATTCGGAAAGAAATGTTTCTCGTGGATGTGAAAGGTCTCTACCAAAAAAATCCATGGATAATCAAACGCAAACCCGTCAGAGATAATCTCTATTACATATTGGCATTCGTTCCGACGGATGAAGAGAACCAATTCTTTATAATGACGCAGAAAGTGACTCATCTTCACATACATGAGGAGCTTAGACGTCTCAATCGATCTGATGATTACCCTTTAACAGGCATCGGATGGAGTTTGGCGCTTCAACACGAGGACGCGTGGAAAGTCCTCCCCCGTTAGAATGCACTCCGAATCACACCCATTATTCCTTCCGTGCGTAGTAGTTGCGGTGAACAGCTTTCACATCGCCTCTGGGCTTTCGATACCCAACCAACTTAGCGCCAGCACCAACTCTCGCAGCGCGACAGCGGCTGTCGCCAACAGAAAGCTTTTGCGCGCGGGATCCTCTTCGCTGAGGATGTGGTGCTTGTGGTAGAAGTTGGTAAACTCCTGAGCTAACTGGAAGGCATGCTTGGCGAGATAGGCCGGCTCCGAGGTGCTGATACACTGCTCCAGCACCAGCGTGCGCCGAGCAGCTCGCAGCCAGAGCGACCAGATATCTTCGTCTTGAAGATAGGTGTCTAACTCCGTTAACCCGGCAAACTCCGCTAACACTGCCTCCGGCGTCGTCTCCGCCTTGCGGAAGATATTGCGCGCGCGGACCTGAGCGTATTGAATGTAGGGGCCGGTTTCGCCCTCAAAGCTCAGCGCATCTTTAAAATCGAAGGCGATAACTGAGTTGCGCGTGTACTTGAGCATGAAATAGCGCAGCGCGCCGATGGCGATCTCTTCGGCAATCTTCTGGCGCTCGGCCTCGTCGCTGACTGTCTGACGCGCGTTGACCTCTGCGCTGGTAGCTGCGATGAGCTTGTCTATCAGGTCGTCGGCTTTCACGCCAAAACCTTTACGGCCGCTGACTTCGATGTAAGGCCGCGCTCTATCCTCCAGAGACACGGCGTAGCCTAACTCCTCCGCGCAGCGCGGCGTCAGAGCGACCATCTCATAGCTGAAGTGCGTGTAGCGACTGGCTTGATCGGTGTATCCCATGCCGCGCAGAGCCTGAATCACATTGGACTGCGGGTCGCTCTGGCGCGCGTCGATCACGTTATAGATCGCCTGAGCCCCGCCAAAATGCGGGTGCGGCTCGTCGCCCTGCTCAGCCGAGATCCAGCACTCGTGATCGGGGTAGGTAAAGAATTGCTTGTAGCCGAAGTCCTTACCCAGCAGGCCAAACTTCCATAAGTGATACGCAATATCTTTGCCGACATAAGTTACTGTCCCATTCGAGCGAACAATCACCTTGGCATCTTCATTGGTCTCGCCTTCGGTAACATCGGCACCGGGTCGCGTCATCACCCAGCAGCCTTTGTTTTTGCCTTCAGTCTCAAAGTAAAGCACGCCGGTTTGTTTCAGTTGATCGAATGCCGCTTCCCAGAACTTGAGGTGCAGGATCTCGCTCTCGCGAGGCAGAAAGTCGTATTCAATGTCGAGGCGCAGCATGGTTTCAAGATGACGGCGCAGGACAGCAGTCGAGATCAGTTCGGCAACTTCTGCGGTCTCATTGCCGCCGTGCTCGATCTCATGCAGCGTGGCGTAGCGCAGCTTTTTGCGCGCTTCATTTTCCTGATCGGATCCGCTGGTGTACCACTGCGAAGTTTTCGCGTAGAGATCCCAGCAGTAGTAATCGATGCGCTGCTCCTTATGTTTCAGATCCTCGAGCAGCAGGCGCACCTCGGCGAGGGACTTCCCTTCCAGATGCAGAAAGCCGACGACCACATCAGCAACCTGCACGCCGGTGTTGTCGATGTAGTTTTGCACGTCGACCTTTTGTCCGGCAGCGCGGAGAAGGCGCACGAAGGTGTCGCCGAGAATGGCGTTGCGCAGATGGCCGACGTGCGCGGCCTTGTTAGGGTTGATGCTGGTGTGTTCAACGAGAGAGTGTATGGGTGCCCCCGCTCCCTCGCCTTTGGGGACCGGGGAGTCTGCCACTCCAACCACAAGACGCACTCCGGCAGCGCGATCAAGGCGCGCATTAATGTAGCCCGCGCCAGCCACGTCGAACGAGGCAAAGCCATCGACATGTCCCAGCGCAGCGACAATCTCCTGCGCGATGATCTTGGGTGCCTTGCGCAGCTTGCGGGCCAGTTCAAAGGCGATGGGCGTAGCCAGCTCGCCGAACTTCAGATCGGGCGGAATTTCCAGAGGAATGTTCTCAAGCTGAAGGTTGTACTTTGCCGCCAGGAGCGCGCGAAGATGATCGCCAAGCCTTTTTTGCAATTCCAAAACCACGTCTGTATGCCTCAAAAATCCTTGATTTTCAAGGGCTATTCTAACAGCCATGCGCGATGGGGCCATCCCTGCTGTACGCACTGATAGGACTGTCCAGACTCATCCTCCCTGGAGAATACCGTAAGATGAAGAATGGATTGCGCAAAGAGCCCAGCCTGCCGTACGGGCCGAAATCAGCGCAACGCCCCACCCTATGACGACTTCTGCATTGAGTTCAAACCGCTTTTATCTCACCACGCCCATCTACTACGTGAATGCGCGACCGCATCTGGGCCACGCTTACTCAACCATCGTCTGCGACGCGATTGCGCGGCGGAAACGTGCGCTTGGCATTGAAACCTGGTTCCTGACCGGCACAGACGAGCACGGGCAAAAGATCGAGCGCTCGGCCGCTCTGGCCGGACGCACACCGATAGAGTTTGCCACGGCAATTTCGGGCGAGTTTCGCGGGCTGTGGGACCGGCTTGGACTGAGCTACGACGACTTCATCCGCACCACAGAAGAGCGCCACAAGCGCGGCACGCAGCGCCTCTTTGCCACGCTGCGCGACAAGGGATTCATCTATAAAGGTTCGTATACCGGCCAATATTGCGTGTCAGATGAGTTGTATGTGGACGGGCCTCCGGGCACGCCTTGCCCCGATTGCGGGCGTGTCACTGAAACCGTCAGCGAGGAGAACTACTTCTTCAAGCTCTCGGCATTTGAGCGCAAGCTGCTGGAGTTTTATGAGGCAAATCCCGGCTTCATGGGTCCCGAGTCGACGCGCCGCGAGGTGATCTCGTTTGTGCGCGGAGGCCTGAAGGATCTGTCGGTGAGCCGCACCAGTTTCTCGTGGGGAATTCCGGTTCCGGGCGACGAAAAGCATGTAATCTACGTGTGGCTCGATGCGCTGGCCAACTACATTACTGCGCTCGGCTACGGAAGCGACGATCCGGC
>CAYVMS010000293.1:0-3593 GCA_964452615.1 uncultured Occallatibacter sp. | reverse complement strand
CTCGCCGCCACAAGAACCCAACTCGTCGCCTTTCAGAAAGCCGCGTAAAACGATGGCTCTTACACTTTCTCGTCAAGAGCCACAAAATATACTTAGGACAGGCCAGATCATCCTGAGCCATCGATGAATAGCGAGACGGCGATATGAAACAGGGCACCGCGATCATCATCGGAGCGGGACCTGCCGGACTCACAGCCGCAATCGAGTTTCAGAAACACTCAGGCATCAAGCCAATTCTGCTGGAAGCCAGCCATGAGATCGGCGGCATCTCGCGGACCGTTCGCTACAAGGGCAATCGCATGGATATTGGCGGCCACCGCTTCTTCTCGAAGTCGGACCGCGTCATGCGCTGGTGGCTGGACATAATGCCTGTCGAGACCTCTACAGGCCAGGACGGCGAACTGAGATATCAGGGTCAACAGAGCGATGTGCCCTCATCTCTTTCGACTTGCGATTCTCTAACTGATGACTTGGTTATGCTTGTCCGCCAGCGCAAGAGCCGCATCTATTTCCTGCGCCGCTTCTTCGACTATCCCATCAGCCTGACCGCGGCAACGTTCAGGAACATGGGACTGCTCCGCACCGTACGTTGTGGTGTTAGTTACATGCGTTCGGCGCTATCGCCTCAGCGCGAGGAGCGGTCGCTCGAGGACTTCATCATCAATCGCTTCGGCAAGCAACTCTACCTCACCTTTTTCAAGTCGTATACGGAAAAGGTTTGGGGCGTTCCTTGCCGCGAGATCAGCGCCGAATGGGGCGCGCAGCGCATCAAGAGACTCTCGTTGAAAGGCGTGGTGACGCACTTCCTGAAGAAGACTTTCGGTTCAAAGAAGTCCGGCGACATTGCGCAAAAGGAAACCGAGACATCGCTGATCGAGAGGTTTCTTTATCCTAAATTCGGGCCCGGCCAGCTCTGGGAACATGCAGCAGATCTTGTCCGTGCCGCTGGCGGCGAAATCCGCCTCGGCATCCACATCGACCGTATTCAAGTGGATGGGAGCAAAGTGGTATCTGTAGAAGGCCTCAATGATTCCGGCGAACGAGTCAGCTATGCCGGCGATTATTTTGTTTCCACCATGCCCGTTCGCGATCTGATTCGCGCGATTTCTTCGCCGGTCCCCGCCGAGGTCGTCGAGGTCGCCGATGGTCTCATGTATCGCGACTTTATCACTGTAGGCCTGCTCGCCGCGAAGCTCGCAGTCACGGAAAAAGACGGCAGCCCGCTCAAAGACAATTGGATCTATATTCAAGAGCCCGACGTCGTAGTTGGCCGCCTGCAAATCTTCAATAACTGGAGCCCTCGGCTGCTCGCCACGCCCGGCAAAGTCTGGTTGGGCCTCGAATACTTCTGCAATGAAACCGACCCGCTCTGGAAGCTATCGGATGAGGAAATGTCCAGGTTTGCCATCGGCGAGATCGCGAAGATAGGCATCCTCAAGGCAGAGGATGTCGAGGATGCCCACGTGGTCCACGTGCCCAAAACCTATCCGGCGTATTTCGGCAGCTACGACCGCTTCGACGTGATTCGCACGTTTACCGACAGTTTTGAGAATCTCTTCCTGGTTGGCCGCAACGGCATGCACAAGTACAACAATCAGGACCACTCCATGCTGACCGCGATGACCGCCGTAGAGAACATCGTCAATGGCGTCACCTCAAAAGACAACATCTGGGCCATCAATACCGAGATGGAGTATCACGAGGAAAAGCCACCTGCGGTGGGGCAGGATGCTCGCTAGCCGCTCACAGAGGGTTATCTGCGGAGCCGATCTAAGGCACCCCATAAGGCACGGAGCCCACCGTTTCCGAGTGAGCAGGTGGTATATC
The DNA here is from genome assembly GCA_964452615.1 of uncultured Occallatibacter sp. Classification (GTDB taxonomy): domain Bacteria; phylum Acidobacteriota; class Terriglobia; order Terriglobales; family Acidobacteriaceae; genus Telmatobacter. The sequence continues at coordinate 1,766 of CAYVMS010000293.1, read as the reverse complement.
CTGAATTGTTAGCGCGGATTCGACGTTCGCACAAACTTTAGGACTCTTATGACCATAAGCACGCAGACCATTGCCATACACCTGCCCGACGGAGCCATTCGCGAAGTGCCCGCCGGTACGACGCCCTTTGATATTGCCAACTCGATCTCGCCTAGGCTCGCAGCGGTTTGCGTGGCAGCGCGCCTGACGCCTGTCGGCGACGCAACGAAGAAGACCTCTGACACCGACGCCCAATCGGAGGCAGCAATGTATGCCACCGAGGACGCGGCTGCTCCCCGTTTGGTAGACCTCGCCACACCGCTTACCGCCGATACGCGGCTCGAATTGGTGAAGGAGAATGATCCCGAGGCGCTCAAGGTCGTGCGCCACTCGGCCGCCCACGTGCTTGCCACGGCTGTGCTGGAACTGTTTCCCGAGACCAAGCTGGGCCACGGTCCAGCCACTGACGCCGGATTTTTCTACGATTTCTATCGTGAGAAGCCTTTTACTCCCGATGATCTAGCACTCATCGAGGCCAAAATGGCCGAAGTCATCGTTCGCGATGAGAAATTCGTCCGCGAATACGAGCCACGCGAGCAGGCATTGGCAGGCTTCGAACGCGATGGCGACTTCATGAAGAGCCACTTTGTGACCAAATTTACCGTTCCCGGCGATGAGGTCAGCTTCTATCGCAATGGCAAATTCGTGGACTTTTGCCGCGGGCCGCACGTGCCCTCGACAGGCCGCGTCAAGGCGATCAAGCTGACCAATCTCGCTGGCGCATATTGGCTCGGCGACGAGAAGAATCCGCAGTTGCAGCGCATCTACGGCACGGCGTTTTTCAGCAAGAAGGATCTGGACGCACACTTTGTTCGCCTCGAAGAAGCAGCCAAACGCGATCATCGCCTGCTAGGCAAGCAACTCGACCTCTTCAGCATTCAGGAACTCGCGGGCTCGGGGCTCGTCTTCTGGCATCCCAGAGGTGCTACCGTTCGCAAAGCGATGGAAGACTGGATGCGCGAGGAATGTGTACGGCGCGGCTATCTGCTTGTCTACACTCCGCACGTTATGCGCCGGGAGCTTTGGAAGGTCTCCGGCCACGATGGAGTTTACTCCAAAGATATGTTCCCACCGATGGAACTGGACGACGCAGAGTACCGGCTGAAGCCGATGAACTGTCCCGGCCACATCCTGATCTACAAGAATTCGCCGAAGAGCTATCGCGATCTCCCGCAGCGCTACGCCGAGTTCGGCAACGTCTACCGCTACGAGCGTTCCGGCACCATGCACGGCCTCTTGCGTGTTCGCGGCTTCACGCAAGACGATGCCCACATCTTCTGCACGCCGCAACAAATTGAGGGCGAGGTCGTGGCGTGCCTCGACTTCGCTGAAGCTGTGCTCAAGACCTTCGGCTTCAAGGAGTTTCGAGTCGAGCTCTCTACGCGCGACCCAAACAAGGCGGGCGACTTCTTTGGCACCGCGGATGACTGGGCCAACGCCGAAGGCGCACTCAAAAACGTGCTCACCAACCGCGGTCTGCCCTTCAATACCTTTCCCGGCGAAGCTGCCTTCTATGGCCCCAAGATCGACGTGAAGTTAGTCGACGTGCTGGGCCGCTTGTGGCAGCTCTCCACGGTGCAATTCGACTTCAACCTGCCTGCCCGCTTCGAGCTTGAATATGTCGGCGAGGACGGCGAGCGCCATCAGCCGGTCATGGTTCACCGCGCGCTCTTTGGCTCGGTTGAACGCTTCTTCGGCGTGCTTATTGAGCACTATGCTGGGGCCTT
>CAYVMS010000292.1:1698-3664 GCA_964452615.1 uncultured Occallatibacter sp. | reverse complement strand
ATCTGTTGCTTGATCGCCTCCACTTGCGGCATCATGCTCTCGGCCGTCGCCGCCGGATCCATCAACACGGCGGCAAAGGGCAGCGCGTCCACGATTACGATCTTCTTCACGTCATCCGGGTGCCTGGCGGCTAGCATCAGAGTTATCAGCCCGCCCATCGAGTGGCCGACCACTACCGGGTGCATTTTGTTGGCCACAATGTACGCGTGCAACTCCTCGACGATCGGAACCAGTATCGGTCCATTCGCATTGAGCCCTGCAGGCGCGCCACCGAAGCCATTCACCTGCACCAGATGCAGCCGGTAATTCGGAGCCAGCCGCTTCGCCTCACCATCCCACACGGCGCGCGAGCTCGACATGCCCGGAATCATCAGCACATCGGGCTTGCCCACCGTCCCTTGGTCCACAACGGTGAAGCGCCCGGGTGCAAAAATGACTGTCGGAGGAGGCGGAGCAGCAGAGGACGGCGCTACGAGCATGGCGATCCCGGCAAGAACAAGTGCAGCGGAAACGATAGTGCGAAGTGCTCTCATGAACGAAACCCTTTCGATTCTCAAAGAATCGGGACTTGATCCTATGTTAAGCCGGTCTGCCATCGAAGACATGACCGACCATTGGACTAAGCTCCGCTCTCTTCGCTGAAGATAGCCTCGATGGTGGTTTCAAAGAGTCGTGCCAGTTTGAAGGCCAAGGGAAGACTAGGATCGAACTTGCCGGTCTCGATGGCATTGACCGACTGACGCGAAACCTCCAGCAGTCCGGCAAGATCGGCCTGCGACCACGCCCGCTCAGCACGCAGCACACGTAGGCGATTTTTCATCGGTACCTCAGCATGACCAATAGTCTTGAGACGCCCATGAAAACCGTGAACATCGGACAAACCCATAAGACATTCAAGTGAGGAACCTTGTTAAAGGTCTCTAACACCCCCAAAATAGTGGTTACCGTGAATGTCGCTCCAATGCTCCAGAGCATCGACTGAATAAGAACTGTGCGCCGGAACTCATCCCGCTCTCCTACCAGAGACGTACCGTGGACTGCAAGGAGGCATATACCAATAAACGCAAGTAGTACCGCACCGGTAGTGTCAAGGTTCGGGAAACGGTCCGTGCTAAGGTTCAGGCAATTGTTCTGGTGGGGATTATGGAGGATCAGAGGTACTAAGATTGCAATCGCGGCAGTTAGAACGACCAGGAGGCGGAAAGTGAGGCGGTGTTGAGTAGGTCGGTTCATTATTCGTATCTCGCTTGCTGCACAGGTTAAAATTACGTTTGGTTTACTTTACTAAAAGACAATTAAACTTTACATTACAATTGATTTATTGTCAAGTTTAGTTGACAAGTGTTTTTCGCGACGAAGAAGAAAAATTCAATTCCAACGCGCAGACCATTCCTTGGGTTGTTTCTTTCGCGAGTGTGGGGAGCAAAGAGCCCAAAGCGAATTCTGGGATACTCTAAACTCTACCTATGGGCTTCCAGGAATTTCTTGGTAATACGGCGACCGTCACCCATCTGCGCGAGAGCATACGCGCGGAGCGCTTCCCGCAGTCCCTGATCCTGGCAGGACCGCGTGGGGCGGGGAAGTACACGCTGGCGCTGATGCTTGCTCAGGCCGTCAATTGCCTTAGCCCAACGGAATCAGACGGATTGCCCGACTTTTGCGGCGTCTGCGCCAACTGCACCCGGATCGCGCTCTCCGCCGATCTTGAAACCCTCGTGGCAGAGGCAGTAGCTGCTCGCGACGATATGCGCGACACGGACAAGCGCGAGACCCGCATCCTCATCCAGACCCACCCGGATCTGCTGGTGGTGCCGCCTGACCCGCCGCAATTGCTGATCAAGCTAGGCCAGGTTCGGCAGGTCATTCACGTGGCCTACTACCGCCCGCCGGCCGAGTCGCGGCGGACGTTCACGATTTTTACCTCGTCGGCGTTCATGAAAGAGGCGGCCAATTCGCTGCTGAAGGT
>CAYVMS010000292.1:0-1598 GCA_964452615.1 uncultured Occallatibacter sp. | reverse complement strand
GCACTTATCCTGCTCCGCACAGCTTTGAGAGAGCCGGATTACTCGACGCTCTTCCACGCGACTGAGAGTTACAGAGCCGGCGCCGATGGCCAGGAGAAGACCGTCAACCTGCTCCGCGCCCTTAGCAGCCTCATCGAAGACCTGTTGCTCATCGTGGCCGGTACGCCGCAGCTCATCCGCAACCTGGACATCGAGGCCGAACTGGCTCGGCTGGCCCAGGGCATCAACGTCGATTGGATCGACTCCGCCGCATACGCCCTCGTGCAGGTTGAGCAAGGCATGCGCCGCAACCTGCTCCGCTCTCTTTCGCTCGACGCGATGGCCGTCAGCCTCGACCGCAACTAGTTCCTAGAAGGAGTTCTTCCCCATGAGCCTTGAACCCACTGTACCGGGCGCAAAAAAAAGATCTGTCGCTCCGCCCGCCCGTGCCCAGATCCGGTCGACCTCAGTCTCTAATTTCCACTTGCCATCCTACCCCTATGGTCAGAGTCAGGATCCAGAGCCTCCTCAGCGGCAGGCCGAGCTTTTCTATATGCAGAAGCAGATCCAGACGCAGACCCCAATGGTCATCGTCCTCGAAGACGGAGAGCTGGTCGAAGGCTGCATCGAGTGGTACGACCGCAACGTGCTCAAGGTCCGCGGAAAAAGCAAGACGCTCGTCTATAAAGCTGCCATCAAGTACATGTACAAGCTGGGCGACGCGGGACAGGGAAAGGGCAGGGAATAGGGAACAGGGATTAGGGAATAGATGGACTGCGAGTTGGCCTTTGCGGAACCTCTGAAGATGCGGGTTCTACTTATCTATTCCCTGTTCCCTATTCCCTATTCCCTGCTTTTCCCAGTCTGTCGCGGATCGCTGCGCCGATCCCCTCGGCTGGTGGCAGTGGGCAGAGAATCACCGTGCAGCCCTTCCCGTCCAGCTCTCGCAGCCCCGCATAGAGCCCATGAGCCATCTCTTCGGGAGCTGTCCATTGCCCCCAGTGAAAGATCGCCGTAACCCCGGCTGGCGCGGCTACCTCTGTAGGCAGCATCACTCCCACACGTTCTCCGGTAAAGTTCAGCGCCGCCTCGGCCAACCGTTCTCCCAGATCGGACAACTCGCTCTCAATCAGCACCAGCCGCGCCCTGGGTGCGTAGTGGCGCAACCCCACACCAGGCGAAGGCAGCGACTCTGGCTGTTTAGCCTTCACCACTCCGCCATCGCGATAAAACTCAACCGGCCCGGCGATACTCCGAATATGGGCCAGGGTCACAGCTCCTGGCCGGTAGATGATCATCGGACTCGCGCCCGGGTCGAGCACTGTGGATTCAACTCCGGTTTCTGTTGGGCCTGCGTCGACGATCGCGTCGATACGCCCATCCATATCCGCCAGCACGTGCTCGGCGCAGGTTGGGCTTGTGCGGCTAAAGAGATTGGCGCTGGGCGCGGCCACCGGTACTCCGGCCCGCCGGATCAGCTCCAGTGCGACGGGGTGCGCCGGCATTCGCACGCCCACGAGTGGACGGCTCGCCGTCACCGCATCCGGCACCGACGTTGAGCGTGGCAGCAAGAGTGTCAGCGGCCCAGGCCAGAAAGCCGCAATTAGCATGCGCGCGGT
>CAYVMS010000291.1:0-3667 GCA_964452615.1 uncultured Occallatibacter sp. | reverse complement strand
ACCGGCGCTGAAGCGTATGGAGGGTTGGGGCGAATCGAGTGGAGCGGCGTTTGCATCCTGCATGGGTTGGGGCCTCCGTTCCAAAGTCCCCCCGGCAGGGCTTTCCCGAGATTCAGAACGAGCAAAGGCAGAGGAGGAGATCTCCGTCAGTTTGCTTGATAGGAATCATTCCGTCAATAGACCTTCTCACGCAAAAAAGACGTAGCGAGCCCCATTTGTTTTTGGAAGAGTTCAGTCCACTCCGCCGCTGCGGTACCACTCGACGGTACGGCGCAGGCCTTCGCGGAAATCGACGATGGGGGCGTAACCAAGCAGTTCCCCGGCAAGGCGAATGTCAGCCAAAGAGTCACGAATGTCGCCGGTGCGTGCAGGGGCGTAAGCAGGCTGGCCTTTGAACCCGGTCAACTCCCGCAAAATCTCGAAGGTCTGATTCAGAGTGATGCGTCTGCCGGTGGCTGTGTTCATCATGCGGCCTGAGACCTTTTCAGCAGGGGCTGCGGCGGCAAGCAGGTTGGCGTGAACGACGTTATCGATGTAGGTAAAGTCGCGGCTCTGCTCTCCGTCGCCATAGATCGTCGGCTGTTCGCCGGCCAACATGCGGCGGCAAAAGACGGCCAGTACGCCGGAGTAGTGCGAGGTGGGGTCCTGGTGAGGACCGAAGACATTGAAGTAGCGCAGCGCAACCGTTTCCAGACCGTAGACGCGGGTAAACGCGCTCAAGTAATGCTCGCCGGCCAGCTTGGCCACGGCATAAGGGGAGATGGGATTGGGCCGCATCTCTTCGTGTTTTGGCAGCGTCGGCGTGTCACCGTAGGCCGAGGACGAAGCGGCATAAATCACGCGGCGCACTCCGGCGGCACGAGCTGCCACCAGCAGATTCAGCGTGGCGTCGACGCAATTTACGTTCGTGGCCACCGGATCGGCCACCGAGCGCGGCACTGAGGCCAGAGCCGCCTCGTGGAAGATGACCTCTATACCCGCGCAGGCACCTGCGCAAGCTGCCGGGTCGGCGAGGTCGCCCTCGATGAACTCCATCGCTTCCAGGCCAACGAGGTTGGAACGCTTGCCGGTAATGAAGTTGTCAATGCCGCGTACGCTCTCTCCGCGAGCCAGCAAGGCCGCGGCAATCGAGCGGCCGATAAAGCCTGCCGCTCCAGTTACAAGATACTTTGACAAAAATCCCCCCGTAATGCAGAACCGGTCCTTGGAATCACGCGATGCAGATGCGGTGAATTTTCCTAACAAGAGCATACAACCACGAGCCATGGCCGGCAGCGATCTGGCTTGAGATCTTCAACCTGACTTCCCACCTCGGGCTGCACGCATTCATTCGGGAATTGTGGCCGCTTTACACTCACGCGTACCCCACCACGGCTTCTGGTCTTACAATCGAAAACATGGCTACTACAACCGAGAGCCGGCTCGCCGGACTCAAGCAAAAGATTGACTCCCGAGAGGCCCTCATCGGCATTGTCGGGATGGGCTATGTGGGACTGCCGCTGGCGCTGCTCTTCAGCGGCGAGCGATTCCGCGTAACAGGCTTCGACATCGAGGCAGGCAAGGTGGAGACGCTCAACGCCGGCGGCTCCTATATCGTGCGCATCCTTCCCAGCGAAATTCAGGAGGCGCAGAAGGCCGGCTTCCGCGCCACAGCGGATTACTCTGAGATCGCCCGGATGGACGCGGTGATTATCTGCGTGCCAACGCCGCTCAACGAGCATCACGAGCCCGACCTGAGCTACGTCATAAAGACGGTCCAGTCGATCGCTCCCTGGATTCACGAGGGCCAGCTCATCGTCCTCGAAAGCACCACCTATCCCGGTACCACAGAAGAGATTGTTGTGCCTCTGCTGGAGGCAGGCAACGCTCCCGGCTTGCTGGTCTCGCGCTCGCTCGACGAGCCCGGCGTGCACGTGGCCTTCTCTCCCGAACGAGAAGACCCCGGCAACGAGACCGTAGCGCGGCACGACATTCCCAAGGTGATTGGCGGGTGCGGACCTGCGGCCACCGAGTTGGCTTCGGCAATGTACGGCGCGATCTTTGGCCGCGTTGTGCCGGTCAGCAGCCCCTCGGTCGCCGAGATGACCAAGCTGCTCGAAAACATTTACCGCTGCGTCAACATCGCGCTTGTCAACGAGCTCAAACAACTCACGATGCGCATGGGCATCGACATCCACGAAGTGATCGACGCGGCCCGGACCAAGCCCTTCGGCTTTCAGGCCTTTTACCCCGGCCCTGGCCTCGGCGGCCATTGCATTCCCATCGATCCGTTTTATCTCTCGTGGAAGGCCAAGCAATTCGACTTCCGCACGCGCTTTATCGAACTGGCTGGCGCGGTCAACACTGACATGCCTTACTTTGTAATCGAGCAGATCGGCGGCGCACTCAATGAACAACGCAAATCGATCAAGGGATCGAAGGTGCTGGTGCTTGGAGTGGCCTACAAGCGTGACATCGACGATCTGCGCGAGTCACCCTCGCTGACGATCATCGAGTTGTTGCGCGAAAAGGGCGCAGAGGTGGCATATAACGATCCCTTCTTCGCCAAAGTCGGCCGTGGCCGCCACTACGACCTGAACATGACCAACACGCCTCTCGATAATCTGGGCCAGTACGACGCCGTGGTCATCGTCACCGACCATTCGGCCTACGACTACAAAGCCATCGTCGAGCAGTCGCAGTTGGTAGTGGACACACGCAACGCGACCAAGGGGATCGACTCGCCAAAGATCGTGCGCTGCTGAGAACAAGAGAGGCTCTGTTCCCATTGACGTCCGTCAGGACAGAAACCTAGCCAATCGTGTATCTTAGCCCTGTAGTTCGGTTCGCTTATGCCCCTATTGAACCTGACGCTGGCAGAACCTCAGCACTTTTCCCTCGCGGAGAAGCTGCTCCTGATCGTGCTGATTGTGGCCTCCGCCGCGGGCTTCTGGCGCCGCTTTGGCGCAGTCCTCGACAAGATTCTCCACTCGAAGAAAGACGCCAGCTTTCGCCTATCCCCCATTGGCCGGCGTATCTGGGACTTCGTCTGGGAGGTGGGTCTTCAGGCCAAAGTCATGCGCCAGCGTCCGCTGCCCGGCCTCGCCCATGCCCTTGTCTTCTGGGGATTCTGCGCCTTTGCCCTGGTGACCTTGAACCATATTGCCCTCGGCCTGGGCATCGGTTTCCTCTCGCCTTTGAGCTGGTTTGGCCGCTTCTACTTTGATCTCGCAGCGGTCTTCGCGGTGGCCTGCGCCGCTGGCATCGTGGGCCTCTTCGTCCGCCGCTTTCTGGTCCGGCCCAAGTGGCTCGGCGAGAAGCTCTCCTACCAATCTGGCTTCATAGCCTTCCTGATCTTTGTCCTGATGGTCACCTACCTGGCATCGTTCTTTGTCGCCGACTCAGCTCCCGCCGCGCGGCTTCTCTGGTGGGTACATACGCTGGCCCTGCTGACCTTCCTGCCCATCATTCCGCATACCAAGCACCTGCATCTGGTGCTGAGCCCGGCCACCGTCTTTCTCTCGCGCGGCGGCTTCAGCCAGATTCCGCCGCTAGTGGGAGACGAGGACTTTGGCCTGGTCGCCGGCACGGATCTCACGCGCCTTGTCAGCCTGCAAGCCTACTCCTGCGTTGAGTGCGGTCGCTGCACCGAGCACTGCCCCGCCGCCAACACCGGCAAGCTGCTCAA
>CAYVMS010000290.1:0-3742 GCA_964452615.1 uncultured Occallatibacter sp. | reverse complement strand
GTTTGAGGATTAGAAGCAACAAGAGCAGATACGCCCCTGTGAGAGAATCAGAGTTTGCAGACACAGTCCAATTTTCGCTTGCTTGTAGTCCGGCTCGGTGCCATGGGGGACATCCTGCACGCCCTTCCGGCGGTGACGGCCCTTCGACAGGCCCATCCGGATTGGGTGATCGACTGGGTGGTCGAGCCACGCTGGCAAGCTCTTTTCAGAGCAGAAGATACATCACCGTGGCTTGGGCAGCCAGCCTCATTATCCTCGCCCGGCGGCACGGCTGGAGCCGTTCAAAGCAGCCGAAACCCTGCTCAGCCGTTGGTCGACCATTTGCACCTTGCTCCGACCAAAGAGTGGGGCAAGGCTCCATTCAGCCGCAAAACCATCCATGAGATCAAGGCGTTGCGCGCGGCGCTGCGGGCATGCAAATACGATGCTGTGCTCGATCTGCAAGGGTCTATCCGTTCCGCGGTTGTGGCGAGGCTGGCTGGCTGCCGGCGGGTGATTGGCGAGGCCAAGCCGCGCGAGATGCCGGCGCGATGGCTCTTCTCAGAGCGCGTAGCCACTCAAAAACTCCATATGATCGAGCAGGATGTGGAGTTGGCCTCGGCCATCGCTGGCGACAAACTCACTCCGGCGGAGCCCTGGCTTCCAATAGACCCGGCCGCCGAGGCCTGGGCGGATGAAGTGCAGCCTCCGAATCTTGGAGCGCGGGGTGGAACTCAGCCGGCAGTGCTGATCAACCCCGGCGCAGGGTGGGGTTCGAGGCGCTGGCCGATCCAGCGCTACGATGCCGTGGCGCAGGGGTTAATCGATCTGGGTTTTCGCATTCTTGTGAACGCCGGTCCGGGAGAAGAAAAGCTGGCGGACGTGATCGCGCGCGGAACCGAAGGGGCGGCCATTCCGCTGAGCTGTACGGTAGCCCAACTGATCGCCATCATTCGCCGGGTTGCGTTGATGGTTTCGGGAGACACCGGTCCGCTGCATTTGGCCTGCGCGCTAAGAAGGCCGGTAGTTGGCATCTATGGACCGACAGACCCCCGCCGCAACGGGCCTTATGGGACGCGTTTCAAGGTTCTGAGGAGCCCCCTAAGCCGCCGCAACCACGCCCGAGTCGAAGCACCGGAGACCGGCTTGCTGACGATTCAGCCGGACGACGTGATGCGCGCAGCCGACGAGTTGCTTTATCCTGAGACGGCCCCGAAAGCTGACGAATGAGCAAGACCGGAACCACACAACCCGAGCTGCCTCAATTGGACTGGATCGCTCGCTGGCAGCGTGTCGCCAGGCGCATCCGCGTGCCGCTGGGCTTTGCCTCGGCGGCGCTCTATCTCTTTGAGCTTTGGCGACGCGCTCCTATGCCGGTTGCCGTTGCCTGGAGCTTGGCACTAGTGGTGCCCGGCCTCTGGCTCCGCGCCTACGCCTCCGGATATGTGAAGAAGAACCGCGAACTGACGGTGACCGGCCCCTACGCGCATGTTCGCAATCCGCTCTATCTCGGCTCGACGCTGATCGCCGCAGGCTTTGCCGTTGCGCTGCTGAGCTGGCCGGTGGCACTCGTGCTTGCTCTTGGCTTTACCGTGATCTACGTTCCGGTGATCGCCTCGGAGGAGCGGTTTCTGCGCGCTACCTTTCCCGGCTTTGACGATTATTGCCGAAGGGTGCCGCGGATGATTCCCCGGCTGAGCGCGGCAGCCAGTCGCGGAAGTGAAAGCGTCCAAGGCTCCTTTTCCCTTTCGCTTTACATCCGGCACCGCGAGTACAATGCTGCTATAGGGGCCACTCTGCTTTACCTCAGCCTGCTCCTTCTGCGGCCTTTGCTCGCTGCATTTGTGAATGTGCCGCAATAGCGGCTTTGCGACAGTGTAGTTCATTCAATCGAGGAGCCGGAGCCGACTGTGAAGACGCGCACAACTGTAGCAGCCATTCTTTGCGCTTTCGCTCTGGCCGCCGTGCCTTGCCTGAGCCTTGCCCAGACGGCTCTACCGCCGCCACGCGCCGGTTATAACTTCCCCCAAAAGCAGACCCTTACCTACTCGGTAGACTGGCGTGTCTTTTCTGCCGGCACGGCTGTGCTGCGCTTTGAGGCTGCGGGAGACCGGGAGAATGTCACCGCCAGCGCCGATACCAGTGGCGCCATCAACCTGCTCTTCCACGTCAGCGACCGCTTCCAGTCGAGCTTTAATCGGGCGCAAGGTTGCACGGAGGACTTTAACAAGCAGACAGTCGAGGGACGCCGGCAGGTGAGTTCGACGCTCCACCTGGACTACGCCCAGAACCGTTCCATCTTGAACGAAAAGAACCTCTTGACCGGACAAACCAAGCACATCGAATCACCTGTTTCCGGTTGCATGACAGACTTGCTCACTGGGATTTTTTACGCTTCGTCTCAACCCATCGAATTGGGGCACAACTTCGTGCTCCCTGTGGTGGACGCTTTGCATGTAGTGCCCGTCACGATGAAGGTGGAGGGGCGCGAGGAGATCAAGACCCCGCTCGGCATATTCAAGACCCTCCGGGTGCAACCGACCGCCGACGCCGGCGTGGTGAAGAATCGCGGCAACATCTGGATCTGGTACACCGACGACGAGCGCCACCTCCCCGTGCAGATGCGCGCGCGTCTTTTCTGGGGCACCATTACTTTTCGCCTGACAGGCAACGAGAGCAAGTAGGCGCCCCGGCAAGAGGAAGGTATCTGCGCCGGCTTGGTCCGCAGGCGCCAAAGGCAGAGCCAGTTACACAGTTGAAATCTTGAGTTAGTTTGAAAGAAGAGCCGGAAGAAGAAGCAGCCTTGACCGATCAGCCCATGAATCCCGAAATCGATCTCGCCGCTCGAGAAGCGACGCAGGCTGAGATCGCGGCTAAAGCCACCCCCGCTGCCGCCGTTCCACTGATGCTCATTGCCCAGCCGACGGCGGAGGACAAGGCCGCAGCCAAACAGGCTGCGCAACAGAAGAAGCGGGACGAGAGCTCTGAGCAATCCCCTTTTTCGGTCGTCGTAGGCCAGGTCTATGACGGGCCGCTCGATCTGCTGCTGGATCTGATCCGCAAGCAGGATATCGACATCTACGACATACCCATTGCAAAGATCACGGCCCAGTTCCTGGCCTACGTCAATCAACTCAAGGCCAGCGACATGGACGTGGCTGGCGAGTTTATCTATACAGCTTCGCTACTGATTCACATCAAGAGCAAGATGCTGCTGCCGCGCGCGGCCTCCAATCTGGAAGACGCCGCCGAGGACCCAAGGCGCGAGTTGGTCGAGCGGTTGTTGGAGCACGAGCGATTCAAGAACGCGGCCCAGATGCTGCAACAGAAGCAGATGCTTGAGGCTGCCACCTGGACCAACCCCGGAGTTCGCGAGTTCAAGGACGACGAGGCTATCGAGCCGGAGATGGCCGCCGACACCGACGATCTGGTGCGCATCTTCCGCGACATCCTGGAGCGCGCCCGCAAAAGGCCGGTGATCAATGTCGATGAAGACTCGGTCACAGTCGGACAGATGATTCAGTTCCTCGCCCGCCGCCTCACCATGGACGATAAACCCGTGGCCCTGCGCCGCCTGTTGAGCCATACACGATCAGAACGGGCATTGATCGCCATGTTCCTGGCGCTGCTGGAGTTGGTTCGGCTTCAGGCCATCCTGCTCCGCCAGGATCGCGAGTTCAGCGAGATCTTCATCAAGAAGCACACGGGCTTCGACGCCATAATGGGCGACGGTGTGATGAACACGCACGATGACTGGCGTTAG
>CAYVMS010000289.1:0-3759 GCA_964452615.1 uncultured Occallatibacter sp. | reverse complement strand
TGCCTACAACGGTTCGTTCGCACGCTAAAGTCAACCTCGGCCTGGGGATCGGTGCGCCTCGCCCAGATGGATTCCATGCGCTGGTCACTGTCTATCAGACGCTGGAGTTACATGACCTGGTCACGGTGTCTGCTCGGAAAACATGGAAAGAAAAGACAAGAACCATACGGTTGACGTCGAACGACAGCCGGGTTCCAACTGACAGCCGCAACACTGCGTGGAAGGCCGTCGAACTCGCGCTACAGGACGGCGGGAGATATGCAGATGTCGAGATCCACATCGAAAAGCGCCTGCCCGTACAGGGCGGGCTAGGTGCCGGGTCTGCGAATGCTGTAGCAGCTCTTGTAGGGCTGGAACACGAATTGGGATGGAACAAACAACGTCAAGATCCTGGATGGACCGCGCTAAGTCCGTGGAAGGAAATGGGGATCGGCACATTTTATTGGCAATCGAGACGCCTGCAGATTGCCGCCCAAGTCGGCTCCGATGTACCGCTGTTTTTGATTGGAGGCACGATTCTAGGGCTTGATCGCGGGCAGGAGGTTCATTCTCTTCCAGACCTTGAACCCATCTGGTGCGTGGTGGCTGTGCCGGAGGTGGGAGTCTCAACACCGCAGGCATTTCGCGACTGGGACGCCCTCTGCGCCGCCGAGGGTTTGACCGAAGAGGCCAGTACGGATAAACTAAACAAGTTGAGCCGCGCCTATGCCAGCGCCTTTGCGGGAGGAATCCCCGGAGGACAGCAGGGAGTTGGCTCCTCCGGTGTTCCTTTCGATGAAGGGAACCTGGCCGGACCGAACGAGTCCGCGCTTGTCCGCACCGGGATCACGAGCTGGATCCAGAACGACTTTGAACGCGTCGTCTTTCCCCAGCATCCTTCCCTTGCAGAAATCAAGCGTACTCTTGCGGCTTCGGGCACACCGGGGGGAGTCCTCCATGCTTCGCTGTCTGGGTCTGGCTCGGCGCTCTTCGGGTTGTACCAAACCCGCGGAGATGCGGAAGCGGCCTGCCAGCGGCTGAAAGCGGCCGGAGTTCGGAGCTTGTTGACCCGGACTCTGCCACGCTCCAAGTACTGGAGTGAGATGCTTTTGCCGGATGCGGGTTGACAGTCCTCAGTTGAGGGGAAGAAACTCACCCTCGGCTGTTGAGTTTTGGGCGATCGTCTAATGGTAGGACAGTGCCCTTTGGAGGCACTTGTTCAGGTTCGAATCCTGATCGCCCAGCCAGTTTTTCAGTAGACAGCAAATCGCTGTCGTGAAGCAGCCAAAGCAAACCAGCTTGGAGGCGACAAAAAGATGGAAGTGGAAGCATTGACGGCTACGTTGGAGAAGCACGAAGAGATCGAACCGAAGACGTCCAAAGATGGCGCGATGAAAGAGGCCGCGGCAAAGGATGCAGTTACAGTCGTAGCGGCGGATGCGGCGGCCAAGGCTAAGGATGCCAAAGTAGTGGTAGCTCCCGAGCGCAAGCGGAGCCGCAATTTGAGCGAGGATAAGCGGTTCAGGCTCTTCTCAGGCACAGCCAATCGCCAACTCGCAGATGAGATCGCCCTGCACATCGGTGTCAAGGTCGGCGAGGCCAAGATCCAGCGCTTTGCCGACGGCGAGGTCTACTTCCAACTACTCGAAAATGTACGCGGCGTGGATGTGTTTGTGGTGCAGCCCACCTGCTATCCGGTGGATCAGCACCTGGTGGAACTTCTGATCATGATTGACGCGCTCAAGCGGGCCTCGGCGGCCAGGATCACGGTGGTTGTGCCGTATTATGGCTACGCCCGCCAGGACCGTAAAGACCGTCCCCGTGTAGCCATCAGCGCCAAACTCATCGCCGACCTGCTGACCACGGCCGGAGCCAATCGAGCTTTATTTGTCGATTTGCACGCAGCGCAGATTCAAGGCTTCTTCAATATTCCCGTCGATCATCTCTACGCCAGCCCGGTGCTGGTCAGCTACTTCCGCGAACTCAATCTGCCCAATCCGACGGTGGTTTCACCCGACGCGGGCGGCGTGGAGCGGGCGCGCTTCTTCGCGCAAAAAGTCGGCGCACCGCTGGCCATCGTGGACAAGCGCCGCACCGACATCAATGTCACTGAAGTGATGCACGTAATCGGCGACGTGAAAGGCAGGACCTGCCTGATCCTCGACGACATCGTCGACACAGCCGGAACGCTGGTGAAGACTGTTGACGCCCTTTATGGAGCCGGCGCTACGGGTGTGTACGCTGCTGCGAGCCACGCGCTGCTCTCTGGCCCGGCGGTTGAACGCATCGCCGCATCGCGCCTGGAACAACTGGTAGTGACCAACACAGTTCCGCTGCGTGAAGCAGCGCAGAAGTTGCCCAAGATCAAAGTGCTCTCCATTGCCGGCCTGCTGGGCGCGGCCATCGAGAGCATTCACATGGAGACCAGCGTGAGTACGCTGTTCAACTGAGACAGCTATTAGCTGTTAGCTTTCAGCTTATAGCTTGTTTGTACGATTTAATGGCTTAGTTGGCTTTTATGTAGAGCCAAATGGAACGAACTGAATCGACAGAAACATTGATTCGGGTCATAACGAAACAAGCAGCTAATAGCTAAAAGCTAGGAGCTGTTTCTCACAAAGGGAGCGGAGAAAATCAGCAGTAATAGCAGGCTTTCAGCTAACAGCTAAAGGCTAATAGCTAAAAGCTGCCTTCCGTGCCCGACGATAAAGAAACGAGAGACCGAATGCCAGAAGTTGTCGTAGCCAAGGCCCGTGAGGGCAAGTTCAACAAAAATGCAGCTCGCCGCGTGCGCGTCGCGGGCAAGATTCCTGCCGTCATTTATGGTTCGGGAAGCGATCCGATTGCCATCGAGGTGGACCCCAAGCAGATCTCGCGGATTCTCTTCTCCGAGACCGGCCACAACACGATCTTCGACGTCGAAGTGACGGGCCAGCCCCTCGCCAAGGCCATGATCGTGGATTGGCAGCGCGAGCCTATGAAGGACGAGCTGATCCACATCGACCTGAAGCGGATTGCCCTGGACAAGACTCTGCGCGTCAGCGTTCGCGTCAAGCTGCTGGGGATTCCGGTGGGCGTCAAGACAGCTGGCGGCATCCTCGACCAGGTGTTGCGCGAGGTCGAGATCGAGTGCCTCCCAGCCGACATTCCCGGTCACATCGACGTAGATGTCAGCCACCTGGAATTGCATGGCGTGCTGCGCGTCGGCGGCCTGCCACACTCTGAGAAGATCAAGTACATGAACTCCGAGGACGCGACGGTAGCCCATGTGGTCACCATCCGCGAAGAAGCACCGACAGCAGCCGAGGCCGAGGCAGCAGCGACAGCAGCGGCAGGCGCAGCCGGAACAGGCGAGCCGGAAGTTGCCAAGAAGGGCAAGCCGGAAGATGCGGCGGCAGCCGGCAAGAAGGACGCCGGAGCAGCAAAGAAGCCAGAGGCGAAGAAGTAGCCTTTGGACGATGCAAGCCAGTCCGTTCGCCCCAGCGAGCCAAAACCACTCGCTGGGGGCACAGAATCTGGATTGCGCCGCGGCCCGTTTCTGGTTGTCGGGCTGGGCAATCCCGGCCTGGAGTATCTGTGGACCCCGCACAACGCGGGATTCATGGCCATTGATCGCATCGCCGAGCAAGAGGGCGTTGTGGTTCAAAACCGGCGTTGCCGGGCTACAACCGCGAGCTGCCGCATAGCAGGGCGCGAAGTGGTTCTAGCCAAGCCGGAGACGTTTATGAACCGGAGCGGAGAGGCAGTGGCCGCGCTGGTAAGGGAGTTTGAGGCGGACCC
>CAYVMS010000288.1:0-3791 GCA_964452615.1 uncultured Occallatibacter sp. | reverse complement strand
CGGAAAGCCAAGCCGCTTCCACTCGTCGAAGCCTCCGCGCAGGGGACGGACGCGCTCGATGCCGAGCTTGTGCAGGGTCATGGCGGTCTTGGCGGCGGTGGCTTCGCTGGGGCAGGAACAAAAGAGGATGATATCGCGGTCGCGGGGAATTTCAAGGTGACGAGTGGCTAGCGACTCGGGCGAGAAGTGCAGCGCGCCAGGCAGGGTGAAGGGGTCAGGCAGGAGTTCAAGTGGATGGCGAAGATCCACGATGAAGACCTTTTCGCCGGCGTCGAGTTGACGCTTGAGTTCCACAGGCTCCAAGCGAGAAGCGACGAGATTCTTGAGCACCATGCGGCGGCGCAGGACGCGGCCCACAAAGAAGCCAAGAATAGCCAGGACGAGCAGCGCACCGGAGAAGCGGCCCGCCCAGTCGAGCAGGCTGGGATCGCGCCGGAGCATGTCGCCGAAGAGGCGGCCTGCGGCCAGCAGCGCGCCGACCCACGCTAAAGCTCCGATACCGTCGTAGAGGAGAAATTGCGGGTAGCTCATTCCGTTCTGGCCGGCGACAGGCGCGGCCAGCGTGGCCAGGCCGGGAACGAACTTAGCGATCATGAGCGTGACGGTGCGGCGACGGCCAAAGGCGTTTTGCGTGCGGCGAACACAGACTGTCGGCTCAAGCGAGAGTTTGCAGAGGATGCGGAGTACATGGTGTCCGTAGCGGCGGCCGATGTGGAACCAAGCACTGTCTGCTATGAGACAGGCGGTAAGGCCGACAAGCAGGGCGAGGGCGAAGTTGAGTTCGTGTTCGGCGGTGAGGGCTCCTGCGGCGAGCAGAACGGGCGTTGCGGGCAGAGGAATCCCGAACTGTTCAACCAAGACCCATGCAAAGAGCAGCAGGTAGCCGTAGACGAGCAAGATGTGTTCCGGTAACGCCATCGATCAGAGCCCAGTCTTGGCTTGCGAGGGAAGTCAGAGCACTCCGCACCGTTTGTCGGCTTGCGCCGGTGGATGCCCGGGCTGCTCTCTATGTATCCGATGATCCTGGGAGCAGATTGGCTTCATCGAGCGGTCACAATGAAGCAAGAACTCCAAAAGGCCGCACGACGGCGGCCTTTTGGAGTTGATTTGTGAATTACGCCGCTTACGGCTGCGCTTCCGCTGAGGGCGGCGCTGGAACGGAGGCTGCGTCCTGTTGGCCCTTGGGTGCAAACCAGTTGCGGTCCCAGAGGTTCTTGTAGAATTCGCCGGTCAGCTCGGCGGCACGGGGGCCGAAGGTGGGGCGTCCGCCTTCGAGGAAGAAAACCGTGACGAGGCTGCCTTGTGGAGAGTCGGAGAATGAGGCGAACCAGCCGAAACGGGTACCCTTATCCGAGCATGTTCCTGTCTTGCCGAATACAGGCAACTCGTGGAAGTTGGCGCGCAGGCGGCGAGCGGTGCCGTATTCGACTGCGCCTGCCATGCCGTCCTCGATGTCGGGAACGTACTTGGCGATGTCGAGAGTGCGCTTGACCTTGGGCGCGAAGTTGACCAACTCTTCCGGAGTGGTGGGGTGCTGGAGATAGTAGAGAGTGCCGCCATTGGCAAGGGCAGCCACATAGGCGCCTAGTTGCAGCGGGGTGAGCGAGACTCCCTGGCCGAAGCTGCACATGCGGCCGACGCCGCCTTCGGATGCGGGAAGTTCCTGGTCGGGATAGACGCCCAACTGCTCGCCATCAATGTTATAACCGGCCAACTCGCCCAAGCCAAACTGGTTGGCGTAGTGGCGCACGCGGTCAAAACCCAGTTCCCGGCCGAGTTCCTCGAAATAGAGATTGTTGCTCTTGGCCAGTGCCTGGGTCATGTTCATGTGGAAGCCGGGCAGCTTGACCGGCGTGTCGCGGGTGACCAGCCCCTCAGAGAGAGCGGCCATGGCAACGGTAATTTTGATCGTCGAGCAGGGTTCGGCGCCCGGCGAGAGAGCCAACTTCTGGTTGACCATGGCCAGAATGCGGCCATTGGACGGGTCGATGACTACGGCGGTGCCGTTCATGTCACCGAGAGCGTCGATGGCCGCTTGGCGGACTACTGGATCTTCGCCGGCCGTCACATCGCCGGCCAGCATGCCTGCGCTGGCAAAGGAACTGGCGGTGAAACGCTCATAGTAGTGATGGTGATGGCTTGTGAGAGCAA
This sequence comes from uncultured Occallatibacter sp., assembly GCA_964452615.1. Lineage (GTDB taxonomy): Bacteria > Acidobacteriota > Terriglobia > Terriglobales > Acidobacteriaceae > Telmatobacter. Next base: position 1,640 of record CAYVMS010000288.1, on the reverse strand, counting down.
CACGGCGCGCTTGGGCTCTGGCGCTGCCTCTGGCGGTGAGATGTGCTGGCTGGCTGGCTGGCACAGCTTCACGGGATGCGCCAGCATGAGCCACAGCGTGATGGGCTGTGTGATGAGAAGTGGCAAGATGGGATTCAACTGACCTTGCGTGGTGCAGCGTGTGCGGCGCGTCTAGTGCCGCCGCAGCCATTGCGGCAAAGCCCGGAACGAGCAGAGCCAATCCAAAAACCGATGTGCGTGACAGCTTCATCCCGTCAACAACCCCTCAAACATGGAATTCGTGCCGTGCGTGTGCCTTGTGAAGCCACACTTTTTGCCTATCGGCCGCGTTCGCTTCCCGCCGGTAATAGACCCTACCTTATCCCTCAACTACGTCCCAGCATGTGACCGATGTCACCGTGCCGCCAAAACAAGTTACTTTTAGCACACCCCACCGCTGGCAAAACTGCGTTGATCTTGCTCAAAAACACTGCATTTGTGTCGCCAAAATGCTCATTACGGACTAAAATGACCCATTCCGAGGAAGATTTGCCCAAAAACTGGAAAGCCAGTTCCCGAGGAAACTCGACGAAACACAAACCGCAGGGGTTGAAACCCATCGTTTGTTTTGTTGCGCTTGCGGCACGACTCAAGTCGTGCCCTGACACTTGTCAGCGTTCCTAATGAGTTTCTCCGCAACCTGGAAAACGGCGAAGATCCAAGTCTAAAAAGCCCTTCCGCGGCTAAAGCCGGTGCTCATTTTGCTGGCTTTTTGCAGGGGTTGAAACCCCCGTCTCCCTCCGTATCGAGTTTTTCCGCAACCTGTAAAGCCCCTGATGCAGTGCTAAAACTTCAACCGGCGGAGGAATGCAGGCTTATCGAGATCCCGCTGCTCTTCTTCGCCGACCGAAGGGGAGATCGCCGTCTCTTGTTCGGTGCGGGTCTCGTCTAGCCCAGCCGGAGCGCTCGCGCCACCCATGAACTCCGAAGCGTAGTCCCTGGGCAGTGGAGTGTAGGCTGGCTCCTCTGACAATTCGGCAAATTTGGGCCGTACAGGTACGGACACCAGTTCCATCTCCTCCACTTCGGTGGCGGTAGCAGTCCTTTCTGGCTGGGCCGCAACCTCGACGGCGGTGGCGGGTGGCGCTGAGGCGGAGAAGTAGGCTGGCTTGACGATCATGTCCGGTTCGCTCCACTTTTCGGTCACAGCCGACTCTTTTGGGCTCTTGCCGGCTTCTTCAGCGTCTTCGTCCTGCGAAAGGAAACGAGCCGGCGCAGGCTTAGGCTCGAGAAGCCAGTTGTCGGGGGCCACCAGAGGCACAGAAACAACGGGCGCGGAGGCCAGAGGCACCGAAAGCACCGGCGACTCTTCCACACTCAACATGCGTGCGCGGCGCTCTGGCATCTGGTCGCGGAAGCCGGTGGCAATAACGGTGATCTTGACGTCCTCGCCCATCTTCTCGTCGAGCACTGCGCCAAAGATGATGTTGGCGTCTTCGTGAGCGGCGGCCTGGATAAGCGATGAGGCATCGTTGACCTCAGAGAGCTTGAGCGAACTGGAGCCGGTAATGTTGATGAGAATGCCGCGCGCGCCGTCGATTGCTCCTGCCTCGAGCAAGGGCGAAGCCATGGCGGCCTGAGCGGCCTCTTTGGCGCGATTC
>CAYVMS010000287.1:0-3799 GCA_964452615.1 uncultured Occallatibacter sp. | reverse complement strand
ACGAGGCCTCGCTCTTTGCCGCCGAGGTCTTCCGCATGTACCAGCGCTTTGCCGAGCAACATCGGTGGAAAATCGAGATGCTCTCCATGTCCGAGTCCGGCGTCGGCGGCTACAAGGAAGTGATCGCCATCATCGAGGGAGATCGCGTCTACTCGCAGATGAAGTGGGAGAGCGGAGTGCATCGCGTGCAGCGCGTTCCGGCCACCGAAACGCAGGGCCGCGTCCACACCTCGGCCATCACCGTTGCAGTGCTGCCCGAGGCCGAAGAGGTTGACGTAAAGATCGAGGCCAAGGACATCCGCATCGACACTTTCTGCTCCTCAGGCCCCGGCGGCCAGTCGGTCAACACCACTTATTCAGCCGTGCGCATCACCCACATCCCGACCAATACTGTCGTTAGTTGCCAGGACGAAAAATCGCAGATCAAGAATCGTGAAAAAGGATTGCGCGTGCTGCGATCGCGGCTTTATGAGCAAGAAATGGATAAGCAGAATGCCGAGCTCGCCAAAGAGCGCAAGCAGCAGGTAGGCACTGGCGATCGCAGCGAAAAGATCCGCACCTATAACTTTCCGCAGAACCGCCTCACCGACCACCGCATCGGACTGACGCTGCATCAACTGGACCTTGTGATGGAGGGCCGCCTGCAGCCCATCGTCGATGCGCTTATCACCCACTATCAGGCCGAGCAGCTAAAAGCTGACACGCAGGCAGCCTAAGCCGTGGCTCCGATCAGCAGCTTCGTCCTCCACGGCACGGCGCGCTTGAACTCCGGCCCGCACCCTGAACGCGCCCGCGCCGACGCGGAGCTGTTGCTGCTGCATCTGCTGGGCAAAGACAAAGCCTGGCTCATGACGCATCGCGACGAAGAACTCCCCGCAATCACTGCCGCACGCTACATCGAGTTGCTCGAACGCCGTGGCAAGGGTGAGCCGGTTCAATACATCATCGGCGAAACCGAGTTCTATGGCCTGCCTTTTCGCGTCACGCAGGACGTGCTGATTCCGCGCCCCGAGACCGAGCACCTTGTCGAAAAAGTTATCGCGTTTGCTGCCGGTTTTCATGCGGCGCGCATCGTTGACGTCGGCACGGGCTCAGGATCTATCGCTGTCGTGCTGGCCCAAAAGCTGCCTCAAGCGCAAATTACGGCCACTGATATTTCTTCATCCGCGCTAGCCATTGCCGAAGAAAACGCAAGACGCAATGGGGTCGCCGTTCGCTTCCTGCAAGGCGATCTGCTCGAGCCGGTTCCGGGCGAACAATTCGACTTCGTCGTCTCCAATCCTCCCTACGTGCCGAGCGCCGACCGCGCATCTCTCTCTGTGGAAGTCCACGACTTTGAACCCGCGCTGGCGCTCTTCGCTGGGGCAGACGGACTGGATGCCTATAGCAATCTGATTCCTGCTGCCTTTGATGCGCTCGTTCCGGAAGGCTATCTGCTCCTTGAAATCGGCTACGGCCAATCGCCTGCGATCATGGGGCTGCTCACTCGCTCCGGCTTTCAGCAGATCGAGTTCGTCCCCGATCTTCAAGGCATTCCCCGCGTCGCCTGCGCGCAACGACCATAGCCCGCAATCCCGCAACCGTCGTGTTATAGAATTCACTCCGAAAGGAATCCCTTCATGCCCGCATCGAAAGGTTACGGCACGCCCAATGCGCAATCGCCGCTGGCTCCCTATAGCTTCACCCGCCGCGAGCCCGGCCCCACCGAGATCGTCGTCGATACACTCTACTGCGGCGTCTGCCACTCTGACCTGCACATGGCCCGCAACGAGTGGGGGCAGTCTATCTATCCGCTCGTCCCCGGCCACGAGATCGTAGGGCGCGTCACGGCCGTTGGCAGCGCTGTAAGCAAATTCAAAGTGGGCGGCATCGCGGCCATCGGCGTCATCGTCGACTCCTGCCGCCAGTGCGCTCCCTGCAAGCGCAGTGAAGAGAACTACTGCGATGAGGGCCCCACGCTTACCTACGCAGCCAAGGATCGTGTCGACGGCTCGACAACCATGGGCGGCTACTCTTCAAACTATGTCGTCGACGAGCGCTTCGCCCATCACGTTCCCGCCAACCTCGACATGGCCGGAGTTGCTCCGTTGCTCTGCGCGGGTATCACCACATATTCGCCGCTACGCCATTGGAAGGTTGGCCCCGGCATGAAAGTGGGCATTGTCGGCCTGGGTGGACTCGGCCACATGGCGCTCAAGTTCGCACACTCATTCGGCGCGCACGTGGTGCAGTTCACTACCAACCTAAGAAAGAAGGAAGACGCCGAGCGGCTCGGCGCCGATGAGGTCGTGCTCTCGTCAGACGGAGCGGCAATGAAAGCTCACACCAACTCCTTCGACTTCATTCTCGATTGCGCCGCCGCGCCGCACCCGATCGACGCCTACACGGCCCTGCTCAAACAGGATGCCACGATGTGCCTTGTCGGACTGCCTGACCAGCCGCCAGCCGTCAGCATCTTTAACCTCATCTCCCGCCGCGTTTCGGTAGCCGGATCAATGATCGGCGGCATGACCGAGACACAGTCAATGCTCGACTACTGCGGCCAGCACAACATCACCGCCGATGTCGAAGTGATTCCCATCCAGAAGATCAACGAAGCCTACGAGCGCATGCTCAAGCAGGATGTGAAGTACCGCTTCGTGATCGATATGAGTTCGCTCAAGTAACTTCGCCGCTAACAGAGTTCGGGTGCCCCATATCTGGCGCAGTCTCATCGCGCCAGATGTGGGAAACCACGAACCCCTGTGTGCCCCAACCTCGCCGCGTCTTTGTTTTTGCGGCCAGGGTGGGATTGCCATGAGCTCGGCACAGGAACAGTGAAATTACCCTGGTAGATCTAATCCACCCCGCCGAGCAGATCCCCTAACCGGTCCAATCTGCGTTCCCACACCGACCTGCGATCGCGAATCCATTGCTCCATCGCGTCGAGCCCGGCAGGGTCAATGCGGCAACTGCGCACCCTGCCCACCTTCTCTGTTTGCACCAGGCCGCACTCCTCCAATACCTGCAAGTGTTGAACGACCGCGGCCAGAGTCATCTCGAACGGCTCCGCCAGCCGCGATACCGACATAGGGCCTTGGCTCAGCCTCTCCATCATGGCCCGGCGCGTGGCATCGCCGAGGGCGTGGAAGATGCAGCCGATCTCCGGTTTCTTTCTCTTCATGGGCACGTGCCTTCCTCCGCCTCTTTTCGATTAGCTCTCAAGCACCTTTGCCAGCTTGTCCAGCAGCCCGCGCCAACCAGCCTCTCGCATCTCTGGGCCATCGGCACCCTCAAGAAACGCGCTTTGAAACGTGAGGATCAGGTCTGTTCCCTGGTCGGTTGGCAGCAGCTCAACCGTACCCAGCGACACCGAGAAGCACTTGTCGGCCACAGCCATGGTCGAGGTGAAGATGATGCGGCGGTTCGGCACAATGTCCCGATACACGTTCTCGCTCTTGAGCGAGAGACCCGTCAGCGGATGGCCCTCTTTGAAACCGCCCTTGGCGTAATGCTCCCTGCCTCCAACGCGGAAGTCGTGATCATAGCTTTCGACGTGGTAGTTTTCGCCTTCGGCATACCAGCGGCGTTTCTGGGCAGGGTCGGCGAAGGCGGCGAAGACGCGCTCCGGCTTGACGGGATAGCTGCGCTCGATGGCAAACGTGCTGTGTACGACGGGTTGCAGTTCCATGACCTTCTCTCCTCCAATGGGGAATAAGTTAAGTACGCACTTAACTATTGATCAAACTGAACTATTTGTCAAGTGGAACTCTCTTCCAACACAAGATGAGCCTGAAGGAGGGCTTTGATTCCAACACAA
>CAYVMS010000286.1:0-3867 GCA_964452615.1 uncultured Occallatibacter sp. | reverse complement strand
GGGCTGGCGGCAAGGCGGTCGAGCGAACTGCCGAAGTCCTCGTCGAGCATGGCGATGAATGCCTTGAGCGCTGGAGCCTTGCGGGTTTGAAAGCCGGAGGGCTGGATGAGGCGCTGAAGTTCTTCGAGGGGAAGTGAGCGAAGGCCGGCCACAGTGAGAGCTCCGGCGGCGTTCAAATTGGCTAGCGAACGTTCGACGGCCTTCCATGCGGTGTTTTGCGTGAGGTAGGCGCCGAGAATGACTTCAAAGGGAGTCTTGGCGGGCCACCAGTGCTGCGCGCCGTAGGCATTGAAGAGCTGGTCGTGCATGAGGCGGAGGCGTTGAGCGGGAGTGGGTTTGGGTGCGGCCACGGCTGGACTTAGGATAATGGTTGGTGGATGAAATTGATTAGGGGCTGGCTTTAGAAAGAAGCCGGTTGGGGTTCGTGGTGCCCCACCCTAGCCGCAAAAAAAATACGCGGCGAGGGTGGGGCACCCGCAGATGTTGAGCATCCGAGGTTGTTAAATCCTGAGGCGCGGAGGCGGAGATGAAGAGTCATACGGAGTATCTGGTCTTTGATACGAAGAAACGGCGGGAGATGGTGCATATTACGGACCAGGTGGAACAGATTGTTGCGCGCAGCGGGGTCAAGGATGGCCTGTGCTTCGTCTCGCCGATGCACATCACAGCCGCGGTGTATGTGAACGACCTGGAGAGCGGGCTGATCGAAGACATTGGCAAATGGCTGGAGGAATTAGCTCCGGCGCGGCCCGATTACAAGCACCACCGGACGGGCGAGGACAACGGCGACGCGCATTTGAAGTCGTTGCTGCTGCACCACGAGACCACGCTACCGGTGACCGATGGCAGTCTGGACCTGGGGACATGGCAGCGGGTCTTCTATGCCGAGTTCGACGGGCAGCGGCGAAAGAGGGTGATTGTGAAGGTGCTGGGGGTGGAGTAGCCGAGCTAGCGGAGATAGCGGAGTTAGCAGCTAGCCGGCAAGTCTTCTAACTCCGCTAACACGCGCGAAGCGCGGCTAACTCCGCCAACTCCGCTTATCTATGGATTCGACGGTAGCGCAGTCTGCTTGTTTTGCGCCGGCGGATCGGCGTCGGTGATCTTGTGCCACTCGCCGTTGGATGGAATCAGACCTGGCGCGGAGAAGTCGACTTTGGTGCGAGGTAGCACCACGAGATCGATACGGCGATTTTCAGCGCGGCCAGCCGCCGTGTCATTGCTGGTCACGGGGTGGAATTCGGCGTATCCCGCAGCCGAGATGCGCTCGGGAGAGATGGCGTTCAGGTCGAGGAGGAGGCGGGCGATGCGCGTGGCACGGGCCGACGAGAGCTCCCAGTTGGAGTCAAACTCCGCCGTGTGAATGGGAATGTTGTCGGTGTGACCCTCGATGCGTAGATCGTATGGCGTCTGGGCAAGTGAGTCGGCGACCTGGCGCAACGTGTTCAACGTCTCAGGCTTTGGAGTGGCCGAGCCGGAGTCGAAGAATCCAGCCTCGCGCAGGCTGATCACCAGCCCGTCGCGGCCCATCTGGATGGAGACGGTGTGGGTGGCGACCTGGTTCGATAGCCGTTGTTCGAGTTGGCTGCGAATGTTGCCCAGATCGTCTCTTACCCTTGCAGGCGAGAGCACTTCCTCTCCCATCACGATGTTCATTGGGATGAGCGCGGGGTCTTTCCCGGACGCGCCGGTTGCGCCGATCGACGGATGGTGAGAGACATCGGGAAAGATGCCCAGAGAGCGGAATGCCGTGTTGATGGCCGTCGAGACCTGCGCCTGCTTTTTCTGGTCCGCCTTGGCGAAGGCGAAGAGGACGACAAAGAGACCGAAGAGCAACGTGATGAAGTCGGCATAGGAGACCAGCCAGCGATCGCGGCTGATGTGGCTCTTGCGGCGTTCACGCATCATGCCGCCTTCTCCTTCTTCTGTTCGGCGTGGTTCAGGAAGCCGGATAGCTTGACTTCCAGCATGCGCGGATTCATGCCTTCGAGAATTGAGATCACGCCTTCGAGCATCATCTCGCGGCTTTGCTGGTCGTCGTGCAGGCGGATGCGCATCTTGCCTGCAAAGGGCAGGAAGAAGAGATTGGCGACGCCGACTCCGTAGATGGTTGCGACGAAGGCGACGGCGATGCCGCGGCCCACCTCGTGAATGTTGTCAAGATGCTGCATCACTTGAATCAATCCCAGCACCGCGCCAAGAATGCCGATGGTCGGCGAGAAGCCTCCGGCCGACTCAAAGACCGCGGGGAGACGTTCTTCGGTTTCCGCAATGGAGTCGAGACTGACACGCATGATCTTGCGCAACTCGTTTGGCTCTGTGCCGTCGACCGCCAGCATGAGGGCCTGCTTGAGAAATGGATCTTTGATGGCCTGCAGATCGTTGTCCAATGAGACGACGCCATTGCGGCGAGCTTTGTTGGCGAAGGTGACCAGGAGGTGGAGAAACTGGTCGCTCTGCTTGCGAGGCGCGGAAAAGACGTGCGCCAGGCTGCCGAATGCGGCCAGCACGGTAGGTAGCGGGAACTGGAGAAGCACCGCGCCCATGGTGCCTCCAAAGACGATCAGGGCTGCAGTAGGTTGAAGGATCTGGCCTAGGTTGCCGCCTTCGATGAGCAATCCGGCCACGATGCCAGCGATGGCCAACAGGACTCCGCCAACACTGCCTTTATCCATGAATAGCTCCTCGGATGTTCAAATGCGAAAACCGGAACGCGTCCTTCAGCAGTTGCTCTGCGAGTCATCTTTGGGCGTGGCTACGAGTGTGGGCTGGCCGGAGATGTCCAGGCTGGTGAGCGAAACGACTCTTTGCAATTCGCCATAGGAAGGCAGTCGTTTGGCGACTGAAGCAAGCAGACGCGAACGGTAAGCGAGCACGCGTTCGACGATCTCAGCGGTATCTTCGCGCACGATCAGCTTCTCTCCGTTGATTAAAGTCAGCATCGTGTCTGGAGATGCCTCGGCGGTCTTGATCAAGTCGCTGTTCAGCACCATCGGGTTGCCGTTCAGCCGGGTAAGTTCAATCATCGACTTATAACTCCTTAGCAGGGGTCATCGGCGGGTGTCGGGAAAGGATAAGAGATTAGCAAAGATGAACAAAAAGTGTCCCGCAGAGGACATAAGAGGGGGGTGCATAAAGCCACCAGCGTCTGGGCCGAAGAACGGGCAAGATGTGGCGGCATCCGAATCGAAAGCAGCGACCCAGAGTAGGTAAAAATATGGGAGCGCCTTCGGGGCGGACCGCAATTCCACGCATCTGAAGGAGAACCCCATGTCCCTGGGTGTCTTGAATAACCTCTCCGCCGTCTACGCGGAGAACAACCTGAATAACAGCAACAACAGCCTGACTACGGTGCTGCAGCAGTTGTCGTCGGGTTCGAAGATCAACTCTGGCGCCGATGACGCAGCCGGCCTCTCGCTGGTCGACGGCTTGCAAGCCAACCAGACGGCTCTGACGCAGTCGGTGACCAACGCAGAGGAAGGCGTGGGTCTTCTTCAAGTTGCCGATGGCGCTCTCTCGCAAGTGACAAGCCTGCTTAACCGGGCCGTTACGCTGGCTGCCGAAGCCTCGAACGGCACCCTCAACTCTTCGCAGGATATGGCTGCGAACCAGGAGTATCAGTCAATCCTGTCTGAGGTCTCGAATATCGGTTCGACCACGACTTATAACGGGCAACAGGTCTTCAATTCGAATACCAACATCTATACGGGCGACGCATCGATGACCGGTTCGTCGATCGATGCTCTCAACATTCGCGCGCTGTCTTCCTCCAATGTGGGCGACTCCGGCGGCGTGATGGCGTATAGCAACGGCCAGAACAATGTGTTCATCAATTTGTCGCACACCAATGCCGATACCGGCGCTGTGACC
>CAYVMS010000285.1:0-3867 GCA_964452615.1 uncultured Occallatibacter sp. | reverse complement strand
TTCCTGTTACCTTGAAGCTGGTTCGATCGCCGAGGTTGGGCGGTCGGACCCTTCCGCCAAAAAGTAAGGCATACCCCCTCCCCCCTCCTTCGCTGTGAAACTGTGAGGCTGTGATGGAATTGCCTTGCATTGGTTCGGCACCACACAAGTCACGTTAGGATTTTGGTACCGAAAGGGGCAAAACCCGACAATAACCTCATAAAACCCATAGACGGACCTGATCAGATCGGGGAAGATAGTGCAAAAGGAGCCTTCCCAATGCGGTTTACAGCACGAGTCGAAATCCACGATAACCAGTACGTGATGCTGCACGAGCGCATGAAAGCAGCGTCTTTTAGCCGCACAATGGTGGATTCAACCACCGGGAAGAGAATCCACTTGCCCCTCGGCGAGTATGTGAGCGAAGCCTTTTCATCCGCGCAGAAGGCGCTCTTTGCCGCCATGCAGGCATCGCTCCCTGTCGATTTTCACGCTGAGATCGTGGTCTCAGGCGGAGGCAAAATCGTGACTCACGGCTGCCCCGAGGTAGAAGAGAACCCATGGTCGTTTATCTTCCCGACTGCGGCGGCTCAGTCCAAGGCGACGATGCCCGCGATAGGATGCTACAGCTTATTCCAGAATTAGCCTGAGAAGGGATCCATCTTTAGAACGGCAACTATCGCCGGACCAACGGTGAATGGTCCGAGGTCTCCCACAACCTACGAAACACGTCTTCTTCCGCAATGCTGCTTGTTGCACGCTCATTCCTGGACTCACTCTCCTGACGATCGAGGGCGAGAAAAGCAGCCTGTACCAGTTGGCTCGGATTCTCGTAGCGCCCGCTTTCGACTCTGCACAGGATGAATTCATAGGTATCGGGAGGCAACTGAAGAAGGCGATAAGTCATAGAACACCCCACATGTTTATCAATGGATTTGCTATATAGTGATCGCGCGAAAGAAATCGTTACATTCGTACTAAGGGTTTTTAAGGAAATAGATTGACTCTTTGGATGAGTCTGTTATCGGACTTATCAAATCCAATTGCAAATTCCCGAACGTGTGCGCTTCACAGACAGCGAAGCCAGCCCCGAAAGGCTGGCTTCGTTTCCTCCCCGCAAAGGGCAAGAGGCCGTGGTTTCTTGACTATTACATCTTGGCCGCGTGTTTGTGATGCCGCTCGTTGAGGGGCTTGCGCACTTCTGCCTTCACCATGCTTTCGTCCACTGGGGTGGTTCCAGAGACGTCGGCCGAGAAGTTGGCTCCTGAGGGAACCAGGTAGGGGTTCACCGTCTTCCCATCGGCAGTGCCAGTCGCCACGGAAATTCGGGCGGGGTCGATGCCCTTCTCCGTAACAAGGTACTCCTTGACGTTGACGGCGCGCTGGGCTGCGGGGTCAACCATCTTGGCATGCTTCTTGTGGTGCTTAGGCGGAGCCTTTTCTTCCGCCGTCGCATTGCCAACCAGCACAACCTTTGCATCCGGCTGCTGCTGCAGGCTCAAGGCAACTGCGTCAAGCTGGGCCTTGGCTTCGTTATCCACGCGCGTCGAACGCTTCTTATCTCCCTCGAAGCTGATCGCAGAGAGCGTCTGTGTGTGTGGAACCGGAGCAACGTATGGCGCAAGAATCGTCACGCTGGTGCTGGCGCTTGCCGTATGGCCCTTATCGTCGGCCACGTTGCAGGAGATGCCAACGCTGCCTGTGGGCGCGCCGGTTGAGGAGAAGGTGGCTGTAGTTCCGCTTCCGCTGATCGACCCGGCGGCTGCGGAATAGGTGTACGTCAGCGGGCGATTCTGCGGGCTCAGACCGGTGGCCGTTACGGTGCTGGTCTCACCGGGTTTGATGGTGACAGGGCTGGCAGCGCAGGCAAGAGTCGGTGGCTCATACTCCTTCACCGTGTAGCTGGCCGTGCACTCGGCGGACTGGCCGGGTTTCAAGCCTTCCTTGCCCTTCTTGCCTTCCTTGACTGTAGCCTTCACCGTGTAACTGCCTGGAGTCAGGGCGGCCGTGCTGACGGTAGCCGTTGTGCCGCTACCGGTCACTCCCGTTCCCGACCAGTCATACACTACGTTGGTCTTCTTGTTGGGATCTACCGATCCAACTGTCGCGGTTGCTGTAACCGCGTCGCCGGGGAATATGGCCGGTGGGTTGGCCTGGCACGCAAGGGTCACAGCCGGTGGCTTCTTGCAGCCCATTGGAACAAGTGCAAGACATGCCAAAGCTGAAACCTGCAAAATAGACCTGAAAGAATGCGAACTCATCTGTGTTTCCTCCCGTTTTTTGAAAACCACTGCACCAAGAACGCTAAAAGCCTGAATCACCATGTTAGTCGCAAGAGCCCAGATTTATCTAGAGCAATAACGCTCAACCTGTGAACAACGCTGACGATTGTCCGCGTTCTTCTCATCGGATTACGCTGAACAAGGGGCAACACTGCCCGATTTCTCCTCCCGATCAGTGAAATGCCTACCGGTTGAAGACCACGTACTTGCGCTGAACATACAGCCGGAAGCCGCCTGCCGGGTCGGCCACCACCTGCAGCGGCATGGGCCGCTTCATTCCAGCTTCCTCGCTTGTAGCCACGCTCAGCACATCGTGTGCGCCCAGGTCGGTGACCAGAAGCTTGTCGTCAACGAATCCCAAGCCATAGGCGCCTGCCGCCAGGTTTTGCCCGCCCACCTTGATGGGAACCTCGGTGATGAAGTATGCCTGGTACTTTGCCTGCACGCCGGTGTTGTAGCCGCTTGTGTCCACCAGGGCCGCCAGCACATAGAACCCGTCGGCCAGTTTCACGCCGCCCGAGTTCCGCAACTCGGTGGGAGCCGATTGCCCGCGATAGAACACAGTGGCAGGCAGCAGCTTCTGCATCTCTGCCGGCTTAAGCACGGTATCGCCGCCCTGCCCCTGCATCATCCCCGGCGCTATCATCGCCACGGCCAGCGCACCGGCCGCCGCCAACTTCCAAATCCTGCTGAAATACATTGAAAAACCTCCATGCTTCTGCTGTGTACCGGAGTATATCGCACCATCCCCGGCATTTGCCGGTGCCCATTGCCGATTGCCGCGAACTTTCGCACCGGTTTCCCTCTGAGGACCGGCAGGTGCGACAATCTTTGCGTCGGGGCTGAGGGTCCCGGCAGGGATTCTCTCCCACGGAGGTAAATGCTTGTGAAGCGTCTATTGATTTGTACGGGCGCGCTCGTCGCCGCCGCGCTCACTTTATCTGCTCAGCAAGGCCCGCCGAAGAGCCCGCCGGCCACCGAGTCAGCGACCATCGCCGGCAAAGCCATCACCGTCGCCTACAGCTCCCCCGGCGTCAAGGGCCGTGCAGGCCACATCTTTGGCAAGGACGGACTCATCGGCCACGACCCCACCTATCCGGTCTGGCGTGCCGGAGCCAATTCGGCTACCAAACTACACACCGAGGCAGATCTGACCATTGGCGGCCTGGCTGTCCCCAAGGGTGACTACACTCTCTACGTCGATGTCTCAGACCCTGACAACTGGGTGCTGATCGTCAATAAGCAAACCGGCCAGTGGGGTACTCAATACGACAAGGCGCAAGATCTAGGCCGGGTCAAGATGACGATGAGCAAACCTCTCGCGATGGTCGAAAACCTGAAGTACACCATCACCGATCTTGGCGGCACCACTGGCAAGCTCGCGCTTGAGTGGGAAAACCACTCGTCATCTGTCCTGATCGCCGTGCATTGAGATCCGGCTTTCAATAGGCGGGTGTGGCAGGGCGGCGATTTGCAGAGAATTCGCCGCTCTGCCGATACAATAGGTAAAGTGCGTCATTCCTGCCGGAAGGGTGAGAACTTTGCCGTTGTATGCGTATCGCTGCACTCAGTGCGGCCACCGTTTTGAGAAGATCCAGAATTTCAG
>CAYVMS010000284.1:0-3887 GCA_964452615.1 uncultured Occallatibacter sp. | reverse complement strand
CCAAGGAGATCGTGCGCCTGGTCAAGGACTCGAAAAAGAAGGCGCAGGCCAGCATACAGGGCGATACCGTGAGAATATCGAGCAAGGACCGCGACGAGCTACAGTCGATCATTGCCTTGTTGCGCGGCAAGGAACTCGGTGTGGAGTTGCAGTTCACCAACTACCGAACTAACTGAGTTAGTTAGGTTTCGGCTTCACATTTTTGAAGTAGGATTCTTAGCACCTTGAGTTGGCTTTCAGAGATGTTCTAATCGCACGGAAATCCGGAGAAACTTGAGCACACTGGCGATAGCGACGGCAAAAGAGGTCTTCGATCTGCTGCGGGACGACCTCGTAGCGATTGAACAGGAGTTGGGCCGAGACTCAGCATCCGGCGTCAGCACGATCACAGAGATTGCTGAATATCTGCGCAGCGGCGGCGGCAAGCGCATACGTCCGACGCTGCTGCTGCTGGCCTCTCACGCGCTGGACTTCTCTGGCGAGGGCGCCATTCGGCTGGGTGCTGTGGTCGAGATGGTGCACACCGCGACACTGGTCCACGACGACATTATCGACAGCGCCAATGTGCGGCGCGGACGGCCATCCGCCAACACGACATGGGGAAACGAAAAATGCGTGCTGGTCGGCGACTGGCTTTACATGCAGGCTTTCAAGGTGGCCTTGGAAGAAAAGGATCTGCGCGTTCTCGACTTGCTCATTGGCCTGACCCAGCAGATGGTCGAGGGTGAGTTGCTGCAGATTCAGAAGCTCGGGCGAGCTGTCTCAGAGGCCGAGTACTACGATCTGATCTATCGCAAGACCGCGTGCCTGTTTTCTGTCTCCATGCGGCTGGGCGCTGTGCTGGCCGGAGCTACGGAGGCTCAGGAGACAAGCCTCGCCACCTATGGGCGTGCTGTTGGACTGGCCTTCCAGATCGTCGACGATGTGCTCGATCTGACGGCTACCGAAGAAGTGTTGGGCAAGCCCGTGGCCAGCGACCTGCGCGAAGGCAAAGCTACGTTATCGGTGATTCACTCCATCGACCACGGCACCGCCGCCGACCGCAAGGCCATCCAGCGAGTGCTTGATGACCGCAGCTTTGAAAATGTGAGCCGCGAGCGAATCCAGCAGATTCTCACGCGCAATGGATCGATCGAATACGCGATGAACGTCGCCGACCGCTACGCCGAGCAGAGCCGCCAGGCGCTAGCTCCAATCGCCGACTCGGAGTACAAGCGCGCCCTGCTCTGGGTGCCGGATTTTGTGGTGGCGCGGGGCAAATAACTGACCTGTTCGGAGGTTTCGATGCAGGAGTTGTGGACCGAGGTGGACCGCTACTACGGCGATCTGGTGGCTCCCTCCGATGGGATTCTCGATGATGTTCTCGCGGCCAATGAGCAGGCTGGCCTTCCGGCCATCGGCGTCTCGCCGCTTCAGGGCAAGTTTCTCGATCTTCTGGTGCGCATCTCCGGTGCGCGGCGCGTGCTGGAGATCGGAACTCTCGGCGGCTATTCGACAATATGGTTGGCTCGTGCGCTTCCCAGCGGCGGTCGGATCGTGACTCTGGAATTCGATCCGCACCACGCGGAGGTTGCTCATGCAAATCTACGCCGCGCTGGAGTCGCTGATCGCGTCGATCTGCGCGTGGGCCTTGCGATTGACAGCCTGCCAAAGCTGGTTGGCACAGCCGATGCGCCCTTCGATCTCATCTTCATCGACGCCGACAAGGAGAGCTACTCCGAATATCTCGATTGGGCATTGAAGCTCTCGCGGCCTGGAACGGTGATCATTGCCGACAATGTTGTCCGCGATGGAAAGGTAATCGATCCCGAGTGCGACGATCCGCGCGTTCAAGGCATCAGGCGTTTCGCGGCGCGTATTGCCGCTGAGCCGCGCCTCAGCGCAACAGCTCTTCAAACGGTCGGAATCAAGGGTTATGACGGCTTTGCGTTGGCGGTCGTCTTGCACTGAGCTGACGAAGAACAGTGTAGTTCAGAGTTGAATGGCGTCCTGATTGGCTCGGACGAGTTCGAAGAGCTGTCCTGCGATGTCCTCACCAGTGCCGGAGTAAAGACCGTCGCATTCTTCCAGTTGCTCGTCGCGTTCCTCATTTTCCGATTCGAGAGCCTCTTCGAGAGCCTCGGGAGAAAAATCCTGCGTGCCGAGAGCATTGATCGCACCACTCGTGATGTTAGCGGTCTCAGGGCATCCGATGCGGAGCAGAGAATCGACAATGATCGAAACATACTCGCCCGATGAGTTGCTGAAGAACTGGCCAAATCCACCGTTATTCACTTCGCGTTCGAGAGCCATAACCGCGAGGACGATGCGCTCTTCGTCGGAGAGATCGTGCTCACCGACCTCTTCGGCCTTTTGATTCAGCGCCTGCTCCAGCGCCACAAGCAGCGAATCGACGCGATATTCGTCAGCCAGCGCGAGCAATTCCTCAATGGTTTGTCCTGTGTAACCGTCGAGCCATTTTAGGTCTGCCATTTGCTGATAACTCCCGATTTTCGAATTTCTCTTGTAGAAACAAACAAGAAAACATGACCCAGCTCATTCGCGCTCACACAGACATCCTGGCTGAGAAGAGTGCATTTTTTAGAGCAGTTCGACAATGCTCTGAATTGAGACCGACTGCGCCTGAGCCACTTCGGCGATAATGCCGTGCAGCGTGCCGGTCTTCAATGGGTTGTGCTGTGGAACGGAGATCGAATGGGCTGGAGGCCCCGGATGAAGGAGCCTGATGTGGCTTCCCTTCTGCCGGATCACGGAGTAACCGATATGCTCCAGGGCGCGGATCAGATTGTCTGCAGAAACTCCACGTGGCAGCTTCACGCTGCCTCTAACGCGATAAGCTCATCCTTCACAAAATGCAATTGAATGAGTTTGGGCCGTTCGGACTCATCTTCAAAGTGCAAGCTCGCCGCCTCTCGCACATTGTCGCGCAACTCCTCCCATGTCTCAGCCTCGGTAAAAATCGCATAGCCGAGCGCCCGCGCTATGTAGCCGCCCTCTTCCGCCTCGCGAACCTCGAAGATCAGTTCCATGGCAAATAGAATACCGGAATCGACCGTATCCGTCTTCATCGCTTGTGATTTCTGGAACGATCTATTCCTTAGCCATCATGGCGCGTAGGGCGGCGATGTACTTTTCCGGGAGGACGGTCTTGTTCAGTTCCCCGTCGCAGACGACGTGGACGGTCTCGCCCTCGGCCAGGAGTGTGGGCTCTTCACCTTCGGAGGCCTTGCGCAAGATGCGATAGGCGAACTTGATCACCGAGCCGCGCAGCATGGCGGGCCGGGTCTCGATGAGGATCTGGTCGTCGTAGCGGGCGGGCGAGCGGTAGCGGCAACGAGACTCGATCACGGGCAGGATGCACTGGTGTTCGCGTTCGAGGAGACTGTAGGAAAAGCCGAGGGCGCGGAGCAGCTCCACGCGGCCAATTTCAAACCAGACCAGGTAGTTGGCGTAGTAGACGATTCCCATCTGGTCGGTTTCTGCGTAGCGGACACGAACTTCGGTTGTGACGGGCATTGAGAGCGGATCTCCAAGGTTGCTTCTTCCACTTTAGCGGCGAAGGGCTGACGCTGGGGCGGCATTGTGAGCCGCCTGGTATTTTTTATTTCAAGGTCAATTGGGATTGATTTCGGTGTCCGATAACGCTCGAAATTCGTCCCCAGTTTTCCACGTGGAACGCGAAGTTATCCACATATCTTCGGGTTTTTTAGGGGTTTTGTCGGTTGAAAAGAGGGGGAAAACCTCTTATTGATCGATGAGGTTCATTGGTTGCTTGGGGGTTTTCGCAGCGCCCGGACGGGGCGCGGGTTCTTGTTGGCCCGCAATCCCCGGATTCCGCTACGCTCCATCCGGGGCTATTTTCGATGCTCCCTACGGGAGCAGTCCAT
>CAYVMS010000283.1:0-3906 GCA_964452615.1 uncultured Occallatibacter sp. | reverse complement strand
GGAAGGTAGGCACCAGCGAAATAATGATCAGATAGATGGCGCCGACCAGCGTGATCCGGGTAAGGATGTCGTTGATGAAATCCGAGGTCCTCTTGCCAGGACGAATTCCGGGGATGAACGATCCCGACTTGCGGAAGTTGTCGGCAATGTCGTCCGGCTTCATCACGATCGAGATGTAGAAATACGCGAAGAAGATAATCGCGAAGATGTACAGGGTCTCGTACCAGGGATAGCCGGGTGTAAGCGCGTCGAAGATCGGCAGCAGGAACCGGCTGTTCTGAATGAACTCGGTCTGCCGAAGCATCAGAGGGGCAGAGAGAATGGAGGCAGCGAAGATGACCGGCATGACGCCGCCGGAGTTAACCTTCAACGGCAAGTGACTGGACTGCCCGCCCATCATCCGACGGCCAACGATGCGCCGTGCGCTCTGGATAGGAATGCGCCGCTCGCTCCGTTCGACAAAGACGATGAAGCCGACGACAGCCGCCATGCCCGCCACCAGCAGAAGGATCGCGATGATGGTGAACGAGCCCCACTGGTTGGTCTGAACCTTCTGAACCAGGTCGATCACGCCGCGGGGCAGTCCGGCGATAATGCCTGTAAAAATCAACAGGCTCATGCCGTTGCCGATGCCGCGCTCGGTAATCTGTTCACCCAGCCACATAATGAAGGCCGTGCCTGTGGTCAGCGTGAGCACCGTCATCAGGATGAACGGGACACCCGGCTGTAGCACCATGCCGCCCCTTTGCAACATGAACGCGATGCCGACCGACTGCACCGCCGCCAGAATCACCGTCATATAACGGGTCCATTGCGTAATCTTGCGCCGGCCCAGCTCGCCTTCTTTTTGAATGCGCGCCAGCGGCTCATAAACCACGGTGAGCAACTGGAAGATGATCGAGGCCGTGATGTAGGGCATGATGCCCAGGGCGAAGACCGTCATCTTGCGAAGGTTGCCGCCGCCAAAGAGGTTCATCAGGCCCAGAGCCGAACCGCCCTGCGAATCGAACATCCGTCCCAGAGCAGCGGCGTCAACGCCGGGCGTGGGAATAAACGCACCCAAGCGGTAGACAGCCAGAATGCCGAGCATGAAGAGTACCCGCTTGCGCAGGTCCGGAATCCGGAAGATATTGGCGAACTTCTCAAACATTTCAGCCATTTTTGTTTATCCGCTTTATTCAGGGCTTTGGTCGGCCCTCGAATCTCTGTCACTCACGATCATATTCGCGCTAGGCCTTCGGTGTCGCGCCCTTTGCCTTCAACTTACCCACTGGGGGAACTGTATCCCCGCCCAGCACCACAGCTTTGCCGCCAGCTTTTTCGATCTTCTCGACAGCGGACTTGGAAAACTTGTGGGCGTGGATGGTGAGCGCCGTGGTCAACTCGCCGGAGCCGAGAATCTTGATCAGCGCATTCTTGCTCGAGGACAGGCCAAGCTTCTTGTAGTCATCCAGGCCGATCTCAGTGATGGTCTTGCCCTCGGTCTGCTCAACAAGCCGGTCCAGATTCACCACGGTGTATTCGGTGCGGAAGATGTTGGTGAAGCCGCGCTTGGGCAAGCGACGGTGGAGCGGCATCTGGCCGCCTTCAAAACCGCGCATCAGATGCGAACCGGAGCGCGAACCCTGACCCTTGTGGCCGCGGGTTGAAGTCTTGCCCATGCCGGATCCCATACCGCGACCGACACGCTTGCGCCCGGTGTTTGCTTTCCTGGGCGCGCGTAGATTCGATAGATTTCTTGGTGCCATGATTCCCTCGCTGTAGCGCCGGACAGACTGTGCAATCCTGCCGACTCGCGTTGGTGAAGCGTGAACAAGTGAAAGAGTGAACGAGTGAAAAAAGACGGCCGCGGTGGGCGGTTTCACTTCACTTTTTCACTTCTTCACTCGCTTCACTAGTTTTCCAGGATGCGAACCAGATGCGGAATGGCCTTGACCATGCCCCGCACCGATTCGTTGTCCACACGCTCGACAATCTGATTGAGCCGTGTGAAGCCGAGCCCCTTGACCACCAACCGGTGCTTGAAGGGCGTCGAGTTCTTTGAGCGGTAGTATTCAATGCGAATCATTTTGGTTTCAGCCATGGCTTAGAGCTCCTCCACGGACTTGCCGCGCATATTGGCCACTTCACCCTTGTCGCGCAACTGTATCAAGGCGTCGAAGGTAGCCTTGACGACGTTGTGCGGGTTGGGCGAACCCAGGCTCTTGGTCAGTACATTCTGCACTCCGGCCGAAGTCATCACCGCGCGTACTGCACCGCCGGCGATCACGCCCGTGCCTTCCGGAGCCGGCTTCAGCAGAACTTGTCCAGCGCCGTAGCGGCCCAGGACCAGATGCGGAATCGAGGTCTCGGTCAGGTTGACGCGAACCAGGTTCTTCTTGGCCGCTTCGATTCCCTTGCGAATCGCCTGGGGAACCTCTTTGGCCTTGCCGGAACCATGGCCCACAACGCCCGCAAGGGCGTCGCCGACCACAACCAGCGCGGCGAAGGACATATTCTTGCCGCCCTTGACCACCTTGGTCACGCGATTGATAGCGACTACCTGATCCTTCAGGTTGTACTGGTTGGCATCGAGTTTCTTCTTTAACATCGTCATTGCTCTCTCGTCTCTTTGTGAGCCTTTAGCCTTTAGCTATTAGCTCTTAGCCTTTTCTTACCCGGTGTCGAGCACTTCGACTTACTGCGAACAAGCTAATAGCTAAAAGCTAAAAGCTGCTCTTAGAACTCCAGCCCTGCCTCGCGGGCCGCGTCGGCCAACGCCTTGATGCGCCCGTGATAGAGGTAGCCGCCGCGATCGAAGACCACCTTCTTGATGCCCTGCGCAACAGCCTTCTCGGCCACTGCCTTGCCGATCTCTTTCGCCGCCGCCACATTGCCGCCGGTCTTCAGCTTCAGGGCCAGCGTCGAGGCCGAAACCAGCGTCTCGCCCTTCTGGTCGTCGATCACCTGCGCGTAGATGTGGTTGAGCGAGCGATAGACGTTCAGCCGCGGGCGCTCACCGGTGCCGGCTAGCTTGCGGCGGATACGCTCGTGAATGCGCTGGCGAATTGCGTTTCTCTTGGTCTGCGTGATCATGGTTTCTCTCGTTCCTATCAGCGGAGCCGCCCTGCGGCCCCGTTCGGTTGATGTTAGAGGGGCTAGGAAATTGGTGGGTTTAGCTTCTGCTCTTCCCTGATCCCTGTTCCCTATTCCCTGCTTTTCTTACTTCGCGCCCGTCTTGCCGGCCTTCTTCTTCAGCTTCTCGTCGGAGTACCGGACGCCCTTGTTCTTGTATGGGTCGGGCTTGCGCAGCGAACGCATATCGGCAGCCACCTGGCCTACCTTCTGCCGGTCGATGCCGGAAACGGTCAGGTGCAACTGTTTGGGGTCGATCGCCACTTCAATGCCTGTCGGCAGCGGAACCTCGATCTGATGCGAATAGCCGAGGGTGAAGACCACCGTATTTTTGCCCTTCAACTCCGCGCGATAGCCGATGCCCACGATATCCAACTCGCGCTTCCAGCCCGTCGTAACGCCGTGAACTGCGTTGGCAACCAGGGAGCGGGTTAGCCCATGCATGGCGGCCTGCTTGTCGTTCTCGCGGTTGACGTGCAGCACGCCGTCCTTGGTTTCCAAGGTAATGCCAGGCGCGATCAGCGCCGAGACTTTGCCTTTGGGCCCCTCGACCAAAACCGTGTTGCCCTCGACCTTATACTTGACGCCGGCAGGCAGCGGGATGAGTTTTTTTCCAATTCGCGACATTCAATCAATCCTTCAGTTGGCTTGCGAGTCCCGCCGGGGCACATTCACCCTTGCGTTCCACTGCAGCCCTTAAAACAGCCTTTAGCTGTTAGCCCTTAGCTTGTTCACAGCACGATCAGTGAACAAACTCACCGTGCCACACATCAGCTAACAGCTAATAGCTAA
>CAYVMS010000282.1:0-3956 GCA_964452615.1 uncultured Occallatibacter sp. | reverse complement strand
TCTCCACGCGCCAGCCCTCGACGACCATCGACGCGCTGGAGAAGGAGTTCCAGCGCAAGAAGCAGCGTGAATTGGAAGCTGCGAGCCGCTCAGGCGGAGACGCCAGCCAGCCTTCACAGCGCCGGACAGGGGAAAAAGTAGGCCGCAACGACCCCTGCCCCTGCGGCAGCGGAAAGAAGTACAAGAAGTGCCATGGGGCGGAAAGTAGATAGCGGCCTCATCGGGATATCTCGGGTTTGCAATCAAGCAACGGCCAGAGTCCGGTGTCCTACGGAATCCGTAGCCGGAGTCAACCTGATTTCGATGTCGTAGCCGAGGCTGTTCAGGCACTCCATCAATTTGCGTTCCGACAGGTTTGAAAAATCTCCACGCAGAAGGCCGGATACCTTGGCCTGCGATACCCCCATCCGGCGGCCAGCTTCCGCCTACGTCAAGCCGAGGCGACGCACTGCGCGGGCGATCTCGATAACCAATCCCGACTTGATTTTGAGTTGAACGGCGTAGGGCAGTCCGAGGTCCGAGAAGACGTTGCCGGAGCTGACTTCGGAGGCAGCCATCCTTCAATTGTTTCAGAAAAGATAGAAAACTATAAGCCCTTGTAGAACATTGCAAAAATGGTATAATAATCGAATGCGATGGGCTGTTGGCCTTTTTGAACGAAGAGATCAAGGAAACGCTCGACGCCCTTCCTCCCGATCTGCGAGCGAGCTTTCAGCGCATTGTGGAGTTGATTCAGGCACACGGCTTGGAGCGAATACGCGAGCCGTACCTGAAGCATCTGGAGGGGTCGCTGTGGGAGATGCGCTTAAAGGGCAGGAGCGGCATCGCCCGAGCGGTCTACGTTACAGCATCGGGGATGCGCATCGTGATCGTGCATGTATTTGTCAAGAAGACGCAGAAGACGCCGCGGCAGGAGATCGTTCAAGCCCTGAAGAAGGCCAAGGAGGTTCAATGAAGCCGAGATTCATTCCTGTTGAAGAGAGCTTTGCGCAGTGGAAGAAAGACCCGAAGTATGCCGCGGCCTATGATGCGCTGGAAGGTGAGTTCGCCCTTGCATCGGCGCTGATCAAGGCGCGGGGCGATGCGGATATGACGCAGGAGCAGGTCGCCCAGGCGATGGGAACGACTCAAGCAGTCGTTGCGCGACTCGAAAGCGGAAAGGTGCTGCCGTCGACCCGCACGCTGGAAAGATTTGCCAAGGCCACTCGAACGCGCCTGCGCATCAGCTTCCTAAACTCCAAAGACAAAGAGCCGTCGCTGGTGACCGCAGCTTCGCACCTGAATCGCTAAGCTCCGAAGCTATCAGTCCGCGGCTTCGGCCACTTCGCGCACCGGCTTGGCAGAGGCCCAGCGAAAGAGCGAGAAGCCCTTCTTCTCCGGGTTGGCGGGCAGGCCGCAGGCTGTCCTGGCCATCTGGCGAATGACCTTCGAGATGGGCGAATCCTGAAGCGCGACGGGCTTTGCTGTGTTCTGGGTGCGCCGTGCGTTGGCATAGTCGTCGGGAATCTTCCACTGAGCGGGCCGGGTCAGCGCCTTGGCAATCTGTTTTTCATCGAAGAGCAGGGCCTGAGGCGTATACCGATTGAGCACGATCTGGAGTTTGCGGCTGCGCGCGCTGAAGAACTGGGTGATCAGGCGATTCGCGTTGCGCAACTCTGAGACGCCAACCTGGGTAATCAGGTAGAGGCTCGAGGTTTCTTCAAAGAGTGCCGTCCCCATCAGGTCAATTCTCGAGCCAATGTCGACGACCACATAGTCGTAGCACTGCCGCGCCACGGTCAGCAGCTTGTCAATGGCGTCATTGGCAGGCTGGACGGGTGTAAACTCACCTGGGGCCGCCAGCACAGATAACCCCGAG
The DNA here is from genome assembly GCA_964452615.1 of uncultured Occallatibacter sp. GTDB lineage: Bacteria > Acidobacteriota > Terriglobia > Terriglobales > Acidobacteriaceae > Telmatobacter. The sequence continues at coordinate 2,098 of CAYVMS010000282.1, read as the reverse complement.
CTATGCTTGGCCACCAGCGAGCGCAGGAAGTTCGCATCCAGCCGGCTTACGTCCTGCAGAGCGTTGGCGGTCGAGTATTCGCTGACCATCCCGAGGTTGATTGCCGCATCTCCAAGAGGGCGCCCCAGGTCGATCAACAGTGTCCGCTGGCCTGACTCCTGAGCCAGCGCGACGGCAAAGTTTGACGCGATGGTGGTAACTCCGCAGCCGCCTTTGGAGCCGAGAAATGCGAAGAGCCGTCTGCCTCCCCGCTTGCCGTGGCAACCCGCCGACCGGCGGATCGAAGCCCGCGCCAAGGCTCCCACCATATCAGCGCGGAGCAGCGGCACGGTGAGGAATTCGCGTGCGCCCGCGCGCATGAATCGAATCGCCAGTTCCAATTGAGTCTGCGCTGAATAGACCATCACGGCGGTGGAGTTGTGTGAGCAGATGCTCTCCACAATGTCGCATGCGTATTCAGAGTCGCTGTCGATGCCGACGAGCACGACGTCGTAACGCTTCTCCAACATCTGGGGCAGATCGTCCAGGTCGGCTGGAAAAGAGGAATACTCCCGGACCGTTGTGCCCTGAAACCCAGTCAGCGCTGCTGCTACCTCCTTGCGGCACTGATCGTCAGGATCAATGACCGCAATGGAGAGCACGAAAGCGCCAGTGGAATCGGAGATCGGGTCGAGGACCTGCATAGTATCTGCTGCTTCCATTTGCCTGCTTCGCCGCCGGGGTTCAACCAGAGAGAGGCGGAACCCTGGCGGTGCTTCCGTACGACAAAACACGTGGTCCTCGCGATGAGCAAGTCCAGCCGCCGGAGAGCGAATCCCGGACGAGCGCGGCTCTCACCGCTAAGGCATTTTTGCAAATAGTGTAGACCGGACTTTTGTTGGTATCCCACCCATTCCGCAGTAAAACGCGGAATGGATGGGGCACGGGGGTCTACAGTAAAAGCAAAAACACTCTAATTGAGAGAGAAATTGAGCGTCACTTCCACCGTCGAGATGCTGGGGCCGGGCTCGTATTTCCATTTACGAACGGCATCCTCGGCGGCGGATGAGAGCAAAGTGTTCCCGCTGACTTTCTTTACGTCGGTCACATTGCCCGCCGGGTCCACGGTGAGTTCAAGCCGGACATCGCCGAAGATCTTCATGCGCTTGGCGATCTCGGGGTAGATTGGAGCGGATCGCGTTTTGACGGCGCGGGTATCGGCGGCGCCAGCCGGGATGGCCAGGGCCACCGCCAGCGCCATAGCGGCCACTTGAATCAGCCGCACACCTGCACGACTCAACCCCTTAGAATGAAAGTGGAAATCGATCTTGTTCATTGGAAACCTCTGAGCTTCTTAAATGGCTCACTTGGGTCATCGGCGGCGGGTAGGCCTTCATTAATCGATTTTCAGAATCTGATTACTGTGGGAATGACGAAGAGCGGCTTCTAGCTTTTAGCTTGAATATTGACGTGTCGAGCATCCCTGTCGCCTGGTAAGTTCAGCCAGCAGCTAATAGCTAGAAGCTGTCTTCACCGCATCAAAGGTCAGGTCCTCAATGGCGGAGTGGTGCTGCTCGCGCCATTGATCAAAGAGGCGACCGTAGCTGAGGATGATGTACTGGTCCTGACCGACGCCCAGTCGGGCGGCTGCTCGGTCGATCCACTCGGCGGAGCCCTCAAGCTCGGCGTAGTTGCCGATGGGGGTCTCGTCCACCACGCAATGGCCCTCGCCGTCGGTCCACTCGGCGCGCCACTTTTCGTAGCGGAAGGCGGGAACAAGGCCGAGCGACAGAAAGACCTGAGCCAGCGCCTCGCCGTCCCCCACCTCAGTCTCGGTCTCGACGCGGTGCTTGTGCGTGTCCTCGCCGGGGCCTACATCGGGGAGCCGTTTGTGGGTCACAGTCCAACACCCGGCATAGCCACGAATGCGCAGAATCTCAGTGCGGGCGCGCATCGAGCGATCAGGCGTGTCATAGAGGACATTGCTCTCGAAGGCCCGCGGCGTTTGCAGAGTGAAGCCAGCACCCTCAAGCCGCTGGGTCAGCCCGGCAACGTCGTCCACGCGAAATTTGATCTCGGTCTCGATGGGCATCGTAAAGAGCGAGTATACGGCAAGAGG
>CAYVMS010000281.1:0-3959 GCA_964452615.1 uncultured Occallatibacter sp. | reverse complement strand
AACTCCAAGGCTGTTATCACGGGCGACATCACGCAGATCGACCTGCCCAATCCGCGCAAGTCTGGCCTGCTCGACGCGATCAATATTCTCAACGGTGTCGAGGGCATTCACTTCTGCCACTTCGAAGATGTCGACGTGGTCCGCCACGCGCTCGTTCAGAGGATTGTCCGCGCCTATGAGTCGGTCAAGCCACAGCAGCAGGAGCTGCCGCTGGCATTGGGCGAGGCTATTGAAGTCGGACCGCAGGGCCACGAAGAGCGCGCGCAGGCGCAGCCGCTGCATCCGGCGAAGCCGCAGTAGATTAATGCAATATTGAAACTCGGTGCCCACCCGAGCCGCATCTTTGTCATTGCGGCTCGGGTGGGATACTTCGAACCCGCGTAGAATGAATGAAACGGGACCGCGCACGCAAATGGCCCCGGCTACGATGATCCTTCTCGACCCAGACATGGACCCCGACCCCGCGCCGATAGAATCCTCGACGAAGAAGACCGCTGCCTCAAGCTCTTCTACTTCCAAAAAAAATCTACGCCTGCCGTCTGCCCGTGCGCTTGCCCGCTTTCTTGGCTTGGCGCAGGCAGCCGTTCGCCTCAAAGGTGAAGTGACCGTCCTGCTCACCACCGGCGCAGCCATTCGCAAGCTCAACCGCCAGTTTCGCGGCATGGACAAAGCGACCGATGTGCTTTCCTTTCCTGCCGAAGGGCTTGGAGCAGAAGATATAGCCGGCGACCTGGCCATCTCTGTGCCCACTGCGCGCAAGCAGGCCGTCGAGCAAGGCCATCCCCTCGCGACCGAGATCAAGGTTCTCATCCTTCACGGCCTGCTCCACCTCGCTGGCTACGATCACGAAGCCGACACCGGCAAAATGGCTCGTCGTGAGCGCCAACTTCGCGCCAAGCTCAACCTGACGCAAGGCCTGATTGAGAGGGTTGCGGCGCAGACACGCGAAGAGCATGCCTCTGGGGCTAAAGCCCGTATTGATAGCAAGCCGACCCTCAGGGGCCGGAAGACCCCTGCTCCCTCCGATAAAGGCCGGGTGCCCCAGGTCCCGATTTTGAGACCTGGGAAACCACGAACCCAACCCCGCCGGGGTCAAAAGCCATGACCCTTCCCATCCTCCTCTTCATCGTCTTCCTCGCCGCGGTCGAGACGCTGGCCTCTTACATCAGCCGCGTGTACGCCGAATTCGGCAAGATTCTGACTCGCGAGATCGAGGAAAATCTCGACGCCTGGGAAGAACTCGTCGAGCCTCAACTTGGCCTGAGCCGCGAGCACGCCGGCCTCTCCGCCGCGGTCTTGCAGCAACTTGCGCTTGGCCTTATCGCCCTCGAATTCGGCGCCGTTCTCTTTGATCGCGGTGGCCTCACCCGCCCCAGCGCCGCCGAGATCGCGCAAGCTGTTCTAGCCGTTGTGCTGGTCGTGGTCTTCTGCAACCAACTCTTGCCCACAATGCTCTTCAACCGCACTGAGGGCCGCTGGGCTGCGCGGCTGGTCTGGCCCATCCGTCTGCTGCTCTGGCTGATGACGCCTATCACTGTCTTCGTCCGCTTCTTTTTCTCAGTGGCTTCACTTGCAGAAGAACCGGTCAGCGACGAAGAGGAGAGCGAGGCCGATGTCGAGGCCCTGCTTGAAGCCGGCGAAGAAGAGGGCATCCTGGAGGAGAGCGACCGCGACCTGGTTCGCTCCGCCGTCGAATTCGGCGACAAGCTGGTGCGCGAGGTGATGACTCCGCGGCCGGAGCTCTTCGCCGTGCCAGGAGAGATTACCCTCGAAAAGTTCCTCGAGCAACTGCGCGAGCACAACTTCTCCCGCGTCCCGGTTTTCTCCGGCTCCATCGACAACATTACAGGCATCGCTTTCGCTCACGACTTGCTTCAAATCTCCGATGAAGAGGCCCGTACGCGCACCGTCTCCAGCATCGAGCACGAGGCGGTCTTTGTCCCCGAGACCAAGCGAGGCTACGAGTTGCTGCGCGAGATGCAGCGCGAAAAGCAACACATGCGCATCGTGATCGATGAATATGGCGGCGTCAGCGGCCTGGTCACGATTGAAGATTTGCTAGAGCAGATCGTCGGGAATATCAAAGACGAGCACGAGGAGGAGACGCCCATCTTGGAGCCGCAGCGCGAGCCGGGCGGCGTCTGGGTCGTTCCTGGCAACTTTCCCGTCGATCAATTGCCGGACCTCTTCGGCGAGTCGGATGAACTTGGCGGTCTGGGCAACGGCTATGAAGCCACTACGCTCGGCGGCCTTGTCAGCGAGATCGAGGGCCGCATCCCGCTTCCCGGCGAGGTCGTCGCGCTCGAATCCGCAGGCATGAAGATGGAGGTTGTTGCCTCCACCGACAGGCTCGTTGAGCGCCTGCGCGTCTTCCCGCCCATTCAGGCTGCCCCAACACCAACCACATGAGCGTTCCACCGATCCAAAATGCCGTAGACTCAGTCAGGAGCTATACCCTCTTTGAAATCAGGATTCGTCGCCATTCTCGGCCGGCCCAATGCCGGCAAAAGTACGCTGCTTAACGCCCTTACCGGCGAAAAAGTCGCCATCGTCTCCGCCAAGCCGCAGACCACCCGCAACCGTATTGCCGGAGTGGTCGAGGTTCCGGCGCACAAGGGCGTGCACCCGGCGGCGCAGATCGTCTTCGTCGATACCCCCGGAGTTCACAAGCCCGGCTCGCATCTCGACCGCCGCATGTTGCAGGAGGTCTACGAAGCTCTGGAAACCCGCGATCTGGTGCTGGTTTTGATGGACGCCACCCGCCGCGTGCAGTTGGAAGAAGCTGCGAAGCCGGCCACGGCGAGTCCCGCGAATGAACTGGGTGCCCCAGGTCCCGATTCTGGGATCTGGGAGTCCTCCAGCCCTACCGCTGCCCCCAAGCACGAACGCACCAACTGGGCCAGCGAAGACGAGTTCCTCTTTGGGCTTATCCGCAAGCTCGACTGCCCGGTCTTCCTGTTGCTGACCAAGATCGACCTGGTACCCAAAGACCAACTGCTGCCGCTGATCGACACCCTCACTCGCCACTTCGGCTTCGCTCAGGTCATCCCCATCAGCGCCCGCAAGCGCGACGGACTGGATCTGCTGACCCGCAAGATCATCGAGACCCTGCCCACCGGCGAGCGCTATTACCCCAAAGACCAGTACACCGACCAGCCGCAGCGCTTCATGGTCGCCGAGCTGATCCGCGAGAGCATTCTTGTCGAGACAGGCGAAGAGGTTCCCTACGCCTCTGCCGTCGTGATTGAGCGCTTCGAAGAACCTGCGCCATTTGTGCCAAGGAAAAAAGGCGCAGTCCCGGCGCGGTTGCCACTCACGCGCATTGCGGCGGCTATTTATTGTGAACGCGACGGGCAAAAAGCGATTTTGATTGGCAAAGGAGGCTCCAAGCTGAAGGAGATCGGCACCGGCGCACGCCGCCAGATCGAGTCGCTGCTCGGCACGCGGGTTTACCTCGAACTGCACGTCATCGTCGAGCCTAACTGGCGCGAGTCAAAGAGCTTTGTAGAGTCACTGGACTGGCGCAATCAGTTGGAGCGCCTCGCCGGCGACCAGATCACCGAAAAGCCGCCGGGTGAAGACGAACAAGGGTGAGTGTGCCGAACCTCGCTCATTAGGCCGGGGTGCTGTCTTGAAAGGCAGAGACGCAAACAGGCTCAAAAGCTATTCCTACTCGCCCCTCACCGCTCCACGCCCGCGCACCTTCACCGCATACATGCGCATATCCGCCGTCCCGATCAGCGCATGAACGGTGGTGGCATCGTTGGGAGCGGTCGCCACGCCCATGCTGGCGCTCACGAAGAGATTCTTCCCGCTCTTCATCTGGAACTCAGTATCCATCAGTGCGCGATGCAGCTTGGCGCATTGCGCCAGCGCGTCATCGGAGTTCGTCTCCGGCATCAGGATCACGAACTCGTCGCCGCCGTAGCGGAAGCACCAGTCCTGCTTGCGGCTCAGCT
>CAYVMS010000280.1:0-3991 GCA_964452615.1 uncultured Occallatibacter sp. | reverse complement strand
TCTCGACCTTCTCGAACATAGCCTTCGCGTTCAAGATCACTTTCAACTTGCTCGTGATGGGAGTGATTTTCGCGCTGGCCATGGGCGTTCTAGGCGGCTTGTTGCCCGCCGTGCGCGCGGCGCTGCGTCCTGTCGCCGCTTCCCTGCGCGAGTTGTAAGAAATCTGTGACAGAGGCACAGAGGAATCTAGGTCTCTGACCGCATAATTTCGTACGTTAAGTGCGTGATATCCCAGGTCTCAAAATCGAGACCTGGGGCACCCACAGCTGGTACAAGAACAAGCGGTCAGAGACCAGAACCAGAAACAAGGATCATTCTCCATAGCGAATGACCGGCGTCGCGAGGGGCGCGGTCATTGAGCATGCCTTAGGGATGACAACGATTAGAGCGAAACCAGAGTAGTTATACCCCAGTTGAGGGTATTCGAGGTTGCTTCTTCTTGGGGAAGACGCAACTCGGCGGCATGCCTCCAGGCACAGCCACTCTGGTTTCGCTATAGTCCTCGGATACGCCCATCCGTCCATCTTCGTCTGACGACTCGGTCGTGATGTTCCAGTTGTGTTGCCTGCAATCCCCCGCCTTCAAGCGGCGGCGAGGATGGCGCGGCCAAGGGCACCGGTGAGTGTGTCTTGTGCGCTGAGGGCGGCGTCACGAGTGAGCCCGGCGAGACTGCGCAGGTGGTTGGAGAAATCCCAGGCGAGGCCGCGGGCGGCGCAGATGTCCCAAAAAGCGAGCAGACGGCCGATTTTGCCGGTGTCCTCTGCTAGCACGCCGAGCGTATCGTTGGCTAGCATGGTGAGTGTCGAGGGCATAACGGTGTTGAGCAGGCCATTTACGGATTGATAGTCGGCGAACTCAGGACCGCCTGGTGTAGGAACCACGTTCAACTCGCTGTCGGTGGCCAATAGAGCCAGCGCGAGGTCGTGGTTGATGTGGGCGTTCATGCCTGCGAGAGCGAACTGGATGCGATCGATGCCAGCGCGGTAGCGCGCCTCAAACAGGAGGCTCCATGCCGAGGGCACGGAGCCTCCGCCAAGGAAACCAGCGACAGCACCGAAGTAAAGGCTGGCGAAAACAACATCGAGGTGGGTGAGCCAAACCGGACTCTGCCACGCGCCGCCGGGCGGATGCAAATCCACCTGCTGCGTCACCATGAGATAGAGCCGGTTGAACCACTTGAGGCCGTCATTCACCGGCAGCAGCGCGTCGATGGCCTGCATGCGCGTGATCACGTCCGCGATTGTCGCCGGAGCAGGTCCGTTGACGAGGTCGTAAAGCGGCTGGTCCGCAGGGGACGGAGTGACAGTCGGCATTCGTGGTCTCCCGAAGCAATCAGCAGCAGTATAAGCGGTCCGGTCGACAGCAGATGCAAAAGTTGGCCGATCAGTAGGGCGGATTCGCCCTGGACTTTCTGTCTTGTCGGGGTACCTGGAATCACTGTCGTCGAGCCAGTAGTCCCTGCACTCTCAATGAGATTTCCTGTAATACCGGTTGGGTGCACCGGGCGTGGGAAGGTTGTCACTGACCTGAGACCCGCTGAAGTGCGCCCTGGTTAATGCAGTGGTCAGGGTAATGCCGGAGCCGGAGACCTTTGCACCGGCGGCGTGCGCGTGGCTGAGCGGTGCGGCCACAGTGATTGTTGCGCCACCCCACCAGTTGATGGAGGCGATGACCGCAGTTTCGGCGTTCGCGCCGCTGTCAATGGTGATGGTCTGGCCTTCGCTGAAGCCGATCACGTCCGACACGGCGATCACGGTGGCGCCGGCACTGGTCGCGGCACCCTGCGTAGTGGCGCCTGCAGTGCCCACCGTTGCGATCACCGCTGTCTCCTGGTTTGCCCGCGTATCGATCACGATTGTCTGGCCCGCCGCAAAGCCTTCCACGTTGGCGACTTTGATATTGGTTGCGCCGGCGGCCGATGCAGTTCGCAGGGTGGTTGCGGACTGCTGAAGGAAATCGGTGCAGTTGCTGTCGGTGTCCGCGCCGTCCGGGAAGCGTCCCGCGCTGGAATTGGTGGCCCGGGCCGCGGCTTCCGGCCCAAAGCCCTCGGCCGAGCCGGGCACGGCCACGCGGCAGCCGCTCTGGTCCAGTCCGGCTTTGGCCTGGTAGCCCTTGGCCGCCCATGGATCGACGAGGCCGCCGTAGTTGAGGCTGTCAACAACCAGCCCCGAGGCATCCCGCAACACCAGGCTGCCCTCCTTGACGGTGATGGTGTGCCCGAAGAGGGGCGCGCTGGTGGTCAGCTCCGGCCCGCCAAACCAGAGGTCGGGCGCCGGCGTTTCCTGGTAGCCCGCGGTGGTGACCGCGGCGTCGCTCACGGCGTCGTTGACGGCGTGGTTGCTGGCCAGCGGGCTGGAGAGCCTGATGCCGGTGCCGAGCGCCAGGACCGGCTCGTTGCTCGAGTGGGCGAAGGCGGCCGCCGGCTCAAAGCTGATCCCCGTGCCCCGGTCGCTGAAGGGAAGGTTGGCCGCGTGGTTGAACTTGAGCGGGGCAGCCAGGTCGAGCCCCGTGCCCGGTGACACCACCCACTCATCGCCGATGTGGGCGTTCGCGAGGGCCGGCTTGAAGTCGATGCCAGCGCCGTTTGGGCCATGGGCGCTAACAGCCGTAACGGTCACGGCCTCCTGGTTCGCCGGCGTTCCGACCGTGATCTTGTCTCCAACGGCAAAGCCGTGCGCACTGCGGACTTTGATATGGGTTGCGCCGGCATGGACATCGGCCGCTACATTTGTCTGGCTTGCTTTCGTGCCGACATGCGCGACCGTCACGGTCTCGATCCCATGGCCAACACTGTCGATGTCCAGCCTGATCTTGTCGCCCACCGAGATGCCGGAAAGGTCCGTCACTTGAATGTTTGCTGCTCCGGCCGGCGCGTCTGCAGCCAGGTAGGCCTGCGTGCCCGGCTTGCCGACTGCGGTGACCGTGGCCACCTCGTACTGCTCCAGATCTCTTGCGACGGAGGGGTAGGTAGCGCCATGGCCGAGAGCAATCTTCTGGCCTACGACGAAACCTTCAACGCTGGCCACCGGCACGTTGGTCGAGCCAGCCGGAATCGTGATCACCTGCCCGTCCGGGAGAGGTTGCCACAGCGTCGTATGGTGGCTGGCCGCCGTTCCCAGGCTTGCGATTTTGCGCGTTTCAGTGGCGGAGCCGGTGTCGATGCTGATGGTATCGCCGGCCTTCATTCCGGCCGTGCTCCGGACGTAAATACTGCTATCGCCGGCACGCGCCGCGACCGCCAGGCCGGAGTTGGACAGGCCGAGCAGGTAGAAACCATGAGCCGCGAGTTTGGTCGCGGCTGGAATCTTCACTGAAGAGAAGATGGCCTGCTGGGCCGGGTGCACGGTCAGGGTCCAGTTGGAGAGGTCCACGCTCGCATCGCCGGCGTTGTAAAGCTCGATGAAGGAATCCGTCGCATCGGCAGCGCCGGAGCTGATGCGGAACTCGTTGATCCGGATCGGGCTTGCGTTGCGCACCTTCTCGACGGCTGTCTCGGATAGTTTGCTGCCATTGGCCGCGTTCGTCCACGTAGCGCTGCCGGCCAGATCGCCGTTGTAGGCCGCCGGTCCCGCAGTAACCTCGAAGGTCGCGCTCACGCTAGCGCCCGGCGCCACTGGCTCCGCGAAAGTCTTCGACGTCTCGCTGCTGCCTGCAACAACCGATCTCCATTGCTGGCCAGACCCCTCCAGCTTCAACTTGACGCCGACGGCGGGTGAGCCCGTCGTATTCGTAAAAGTCACCGTGGTTTGCTGCGAGGAGCCGGGGATGAAAGTCTGCACCCCCGGCGGAGTGGCAACTGCCGAGGCCGGCGCCACGCTCAGCCGAGGCACGTTGTACCCTGCTGCAACCACGTTGGCTTGCACCAGTTGGTCGGTGGCGTCGGTCGGAAAGCTCCCCGCGGCCGTCATCGCGCCCTCATAGAAGGTGCCCTGCGAACTGTTGCTGTTGTCGCCGCCGTTGCCCAGCAGGATAGCTCCCTGCTTGCGCATCG
>CAYVMS010000279.1:0-4055 GCA_964452615.1 uncultured Occallatibacter sp. | reverse complement strand
AACCTACAACCCTTCGGTTAACAGCCGAATGCTCTGCCATTGAGCTACTGAGGAATGCCTGCGTTTCTTGTCCTTTACAAAGGTAGCAGAGAGCGCCGAACACGTCAAAAAATTGCGATTTTTGAGCTGATTCTGAGCTGAATCGATATGCTGCCGGCCCCTTTGCCAGTGTGGAAGGCCGGCGGATCGAGTTCCTGTTGCTGCTGGATCGAATTGCTGTTTCCGAGCGAGGCTTGAGCGGCGTCGGTGTGAGGCGATAGACGATACGATAGAAGAAGCAAGAGGAGGACCGATGTCCCGAATTTCAAGGCTGGATCGCAGCGAAGTGACCCCTGAGATGGCTGCGCTCTACGACAAGGCCTTTGCCCAGCGTGGCAATGTGCCGAACATGTTCCGAGTGATGGCCCATAGGCCGGAGATTTTCGCTACGATGCAGGCCCACTTTGGCGCGGTGCTGAACACCGGGACGGTCCCGACCAAGCTCAAGGAGTTGATTATCGTCCGTACCAGCCAGGTGAACGAGACTCCCTACTGCCTGGCCAGCCACACGATACTCGCCCGGAACCTGGGTTGGACGGACGACCAGCTTGCCCACCTGGCCGAGTGGCCGGTACGCGAAGACTTCACTCCTGCCGAAAAGGCTGCTCTGCGCCTCGCCGAAACCGTGACGCGGAACGCGAACGGTGTGAACGACGAACAGTTTGCCGAGTTGCGCGGGTTCTATTCTGAGGGTGAAATCGTCGAACTGCTCTGCGCCATCGGTCTTTTCAACTACTTCAACCGGTTCAATAATGCGCTTCGGATGGAGCCAACGCTGCCTGGTGAAGGAGGGGCCGGCACCGAGAATCCGAGTCTGAAGCATGTGTGACCCTTTGAACCTGTTGGCGAATTAATTACCTGCAAGGTTTTGAAGATATAAATATGGGGGGTGGGGGTAGCCTCTGACAACCGGTTGGGATCTTCTCTCCATATCTTCAGACCCCTCTTTTCCCGGCGCATTATCATGTTGCCAGTTTGCACGAAAAGTCAGTAATGATCTGCAAGAGATTTCATTCAACCTGAAAAGGAGCCATCTTTCCGCATGAAACTAGAATTGCCCGCCGGCGACTTCCGCGCCTATCTCTTCGATTGCGACGGAACCATCGTCGACTCCATGCCGCTGCATTACATTGCCTGGAAGACTGCATTTGCGGAGTGGAATTGCCCCTTTCCCGAAGATCTTTTTTATTCCTGGGGCGGCAAGCCTACCCGTGAAATTATCGCCACGCTGAATGAGATGCACGGCCTCGCCATGCCTGTTGAGGCTCTCGCCGAACACAAGGAAGAGTTGTATTTCAAGTTGCTTCCGCAACTCAAGGCGATTCCGGAGGTTCTCGATCTGATTGAGGCCGAGCACGGCCGGATTCCCTTCGCTGTGGTCTCAGGAGGCAGGCGAATCTCGGTGACGAAGGCCCTGAGTGCGCTCGATCTGATGGACAGGTTTGAGACTATCGTCGGCTCAGAAGACTACGTGAATAGCAAGCCCGCACCGGACGCATTTCTGATTGGGGCCGAGCGCCTGGGCGTCGCTCCCGAGCACTGTCTGGCTTTTGAAGATACCGAGATGGGCATCAGTGCCGCGGCCGCGGCAGGAATGGCCACCGTCAAAATCGCCTCGCCGCAGGAGCGAGCAGAACGCGTGGCCTCCGGCGCGGGAACCAAAGCTACGTCCCTCCGCGGCTAAAGCCGGTATTCCATTTGCTCGCTTTTTGCAGGGGTTAAAACCCCCGCCTCCCTCCGCATCGAGTTTTCCGCAGCCTGTGAAGCCCTCTGCTCCCTCGGAATCTTCGATCTACAACTGCGGTATCAGGGGCGTAAAATTGGGTGTGTTTTGGCGGTAAATCCGCCGACAAGCGATGGGTGGCGGCTCTCGTGAGAGTCAATAGAGCAGCACAGCCAATCGATAAGCCGTGAACCAGTCGTGCAGCCCCTGCGGCGGGCAGCTTGCCACCTCTGCCTTGCGAAACCTTTCCGAAGCCAGTTCGTCTTTCAACTCGCTGGGTAGTTGGTTCAGCTCTGCGGCTTGCCACCGCATGACAAATCTTGAATGCGCTCCGGACTTGGGCGTCGGCACCCCCTCGTCGGATGCGCAAGCCTGATGTGCGGCGGTGGTATCGCGCTGAATGACGACACCGCTGTTCTGCACCATCGCTGCCACTGTGGACTCCACTTGCGCTTGCGTCAGGACGGGAGCGGCGCGCTCGTAGTCGGCCACGGCATAGAGCCCATGTCGCCCAGCCACCACGGCCACTCCTACCCGGTCAACCGCGGGGTTCAGCAAGTTGGTGCGATGGCCCGGCGAGTGCATCCACTGCTGGTGAATCGTCGCGGGATCGGGGCCCAGCGCTACGTTTTCCTCGATCAGGCTAAAGTGCGCGCCAGCCAGCGCAGCACGTTGCGCCGGCTCCGGTTCACCACGATATTGGTGGGAGATCGGTCCCTCCTGCGCCATGCGCAGGCAGTGCTGGCGAGCGGCGGCGGCCAATGCCGGGTCCCATTTGAGGGGCCCAGCTCCGGCAGCCGCACGCGACTGATTGGCCAGCAGGACGATTCGCCAGGCCTCGGCCTGAATTGCTGCTGAGTCCTGCAACTTCGTCGTTTGCGACGGAGGCGCCTGCGCCAAAGTTGCAGACGCACCGAGCGCCAGAAACATCACCCAGACCCGCTGAAAGTGGTTCATAGTCGATTCAACCCTGCTTCGCCGCCACTGTCGCGGTATTCTTGCTATGCCAATGCAATTTTTTTCTGCCAGCACGATTTTTGCCCTTCGCAATCGGATCCGCCGTCAGCCGCTGGCCGTGGTGGGTGTGCTGCTGCTGATGGTCTTTGTTATCGGCGGACTGGCCGCGCCTATGCTAGCTCCGGAGAATCCAGCGTCCATCGATCTGCTGCATCGCCTTGAGAGCCCCTCCGTCGCTCACTGGGCAGGAACCGACGAGCTGGGCCGCGACACGCTCTCCCGCTTGCTCTTTGGAGCGCGCTTGTCGCTAGCCGTCTCAGTCACCGTGGTGGCTGTCTCGCTGGCTTTGGGCCTAGCGATTGGAGGATTGGCCGGCTATCTTGGCGGGTGGATCGACATCGCGCTGACGACCATTGCGATGAACACATTCCTGGCGCTGCCGGGCATTCTGCTGGCCATTGCCTTTGCAGCGTTTCTCGGGCCGGGTTTCGCTAATCTTGTGCTGGCGCTGGCTATCGGAGGATGGGCGGGCTATGCGCGGCTGGTGAGGGCACAGGTGATGTCCGTTCGCGACCGCGAATATGTGGATGCGGCGCGAGCCCTGGGGGCGAGCGGAATGCGTATTTTCTTCCGCCATATTTTGCCGAATATCGTTCAGCCGATCCTTGTGCAGGCCGCAATCGGCATGGCTGGGGTGATTCTGGCTGAAGCGACGCTGTCGTTTCTGGGCCTCGGCATTCCAGCGCCGGCGCCGAGTTGGGGAGCGATGCTCAACGACGCCCGTCTGCATCTCTTCGACTCGCCGCATATGGTCATTTTTCCGGCGTTGGCGGTGGCAGGCGCGGTGCTGGGATTCAACTTCATCGGCGATGCGCTGCGCGACCAGCTCGACCCCCGGACGCGGCTGGAACTGGGGCTGTAGATGAAGATCGGCGTGGTCAGCGATACTCACGGCCTCTTTCGACCCGAAGTTGCCAAAGCATTGGCCGGTGTCGAGCGCATTCTGCATCTGGGCGATGTGGGCAAGATTTCGATTTTGGAGGAGCTGGCCAAAATCGCTCCCGTCACGGCGGTGCGCGGCAACGTGGACCGCGAAGGTGCGTGCAGCAAGCTGCCTGAAACCGAAGTGACGCTGATCGCGGACCGCTACGTCTACATGCTGCACGATCTCAATACGCTGCATCTGGACCCGGCCGCCGGGAAGTTTGCAGCTGTGCTCTTTGGCCACAGCCACGTGCCCAATTTTTATCGCCGCAAAGGCGTGCTCTACTTCAATCCGGGATCGTGCGGGCCACGGCGGTTTGAATTGCCAGTAACTGTGGGCTTGATCGAAGTG
>CAYVMS010000278.1:0-4076 GCA_964452615.1 uncultured Occallatibacter sp. | reverse complement strand
TCGCGCACGGTTCCCAACTGATTGGCCAGCTCTTGGTGAGTCGAAGGCAACTGAAACTCGACGCTTTGCCCGACAGCAGTTCCCTGCTCCTGGGCAAGCCGCAGCAGCATGGCGACGAGTCGCTGGCGAATCGTTGTGAACGACAGTTCTTCGATGATTCCGACAAGCCGGCGAAGGCGCGCGCCGACAACTGAGAGGACTTTCAGGGCGACCTCGGGATGTTCAAGGCAGTAGCTGTGAAAGTCGCGCTGCGAGATGAAGGCGATCTGAGTCTCTTCGACAGCCACTGCCGAGGCCGGATAGACGCCGCCATCGAAGACCGGAAGCTCGGCAACCGACTCGCCCGGCTGGTTGACGGCCAACACCTGTTCGCGGCCATTGACCGAAGTCTTGAAGATGCGCACCCCGCCGCTGGCGATGATGTGCAGCCCGTGGCAGGGCTCGCCCTCTGAAAAAAGCAACTCGCCGCTCTTGAGCAGCTTGCGCACGGTGCGGGCCGCGAGGGTGCGCAGTTCCTCTGGCGAGAGGCTGGAAAACAGTGCCGTGCCTTCGAGGACGGTAACAATATCGAAGCGTTGGGTGGTCACCTGTGGATTCTAACAGCGGCGCACCGCCGCATCTGGCACGTTCAAGCTGCGCCAGATGCGGGTCGCCAGACGGTGGTTGGAACCCCAGATTCCACTCATCAGGCGAGCATTGCTGCGAGGTCTTCCTCTGCCGTCTTGATCGCCATCAGGTTGAACTTCTCGCCGAGCAGAGCCAACACGCCAGGCGACAGGAAGGCCGGCAGCGTCGGTCCGATGCGGATGTTGCGCACGCCCAGATGCAGCAACGTGAGCAGAACGGCAACAGCCTTCTGTTCGTACCACGATAAGACGAGCGAAAGCGGCAAATCGTTAACGCCGCAATCAAAAGCTTTCGCCAGCGCCAACGCGATTTGCAGCGCGGAGTAGGTATCGTTGCACTGGCCGATGTCGAGCAGACGCGGCAGACCTCCGATGGTGCCAAAGTCGAGCTTGTTGAAGCGGAACTTGCCGCAGGCCAGCGTAAGAATCAGGCAGTCATCGGGAATCGCCTCGGCCAATTCCGTGTAATAGCTGCGCCCGGAGCGCGCGCCGTCGCAGCCTCCAATGAGGAAGAAGCGGCGGATTGCGCCCGACTTCACCGCATCGATCACCGTTCCAGCCACGCCGAGCACAGCCTGGTGCCCGAAGCCGACCGTAATCTCTTCGTCGCCGCCGTCTTCCGCATAGCCGGGAGCAGCCAGCGCCGCGGCGAGCACCGGACTGTAATCCTGGTTGGCGATGTGCCGCACACCCGGCCACGCCACCATGCCCGAGGTGAAGATGCGTTCCTTGTAGGCCAGCTTCGGCTCCTGGATGCAATTCGAAGTCATCAGAATCGCGCCGGGAAACTCATTGAACTCTGCCGCCTGATCGACCCACGCGCCGCCGTAGTTGCCGGCCAGATGTTCAAAGGCTTTGAGCTTGGGGTAGCCGTGCGCTGGCAGCATCTCGCCATGCGTGTAGATCTGAATGCCGAGGCCCTTGGTCTGCTCAAGCAGCGCATAGAGATCGTGCAGATCGTGGCCTGAGACCAGGATCGCCTTGCCTTTGCGCGCGCCGAGCCTGACTTTGGCAGGTGTGGGTGCGCCGAAGGTTTCATTGTGCGCTTTGTCGAGAATCTCCATCACGCGATAGTTCAACTCGCCGACACTGAGCGCCATGCCGAGCAACTCCTCGGCGGTGGGCGCGGGATGCGTGAGGAAGTCGAGAACCTCGTGGATTTTTGCAAACGAAACCGGATCGCCCGCGCCCAACGCCAGCGCATGAGCAGCATAAGCCGCGACGCCCTTGATGCCATAGAGCACAAGCTCTTGCAGGTTGGCGATCTCTTTGCTCTCGGTGAGGAAGCGTACCGGCAGAAGCACCTGCTTGCCCTGCGCAAGCAGCCCATCGAGCGAGGCAGCGGGCTTCCATGCTGCCGGGCCGCCCAACTCAACCGGAACAATGCCGGCGGCTACGCTGGCGCTCTCATAAAGATCGCGAGCTGCATTGCGCACGCTCACAGCCTGATGGATCAGCTCGATCAGACGCTCAGGATCGAAGTTCACATTGGTCAGCGTTGCGAAAACAGCATGAATGGTAAAGGCGTCGATCTCCGCATCGGCCGCGCCCAATTGTCGCGCCCGGTGCGCATAGATCGAGATGCCCTTGACGGCGTGAAGCAGCAAATCCTGCAATGCCGCTGTGGTTTCGTCTTTTCCGCAAACGCCGAGAGTCTGGCAGCCTTCGCCCTTTGAGGTCTGCTCGCATTGATAGCAAAACATGATGAACCTTCCTGTCTGAATATTTGCCTGCAAGCCGAGAGTAGGCGGCCGGAGAACCGGCCACAGCGACTTAAGTCACTCAACAGGCACAAAAACAGACGGAAGGCTCCCAATACGGGAGGAGGTTCGTGATATTGAACGAATCAGCCTATGTTGGCCGGGAACTCAGCTATTTCGCTCGCCGGTCTGTCGATGACGCGCGCCGATCCCTGGTGGCAACGCGGCGTTCGACAAAAGGCACGGCTGGATGTGGCACAACAATCGGTTTGCGGGGCTGGCCGGACGCGTCGTCGGTTTTTCCAGGTTTCGTGATTGTGGGCTCCGATCCGCTGGTCAGCAGTTTATTCAAAACCGGGATATTCGAGCGTTGCGATTCTACAAAGTCCACACCCTCCGCCGTGAGTATGTACGTTGCGTTGTCGGCTCCCGTGAGATAACTCTTCTTTTGCAGATACCACATCGTGAATTCCAAATAATCGCGGGGAAATCCCATGCGAGTTTCAATTTCAGCCAGTGAAACTTCCGGGTGGGTTGGGTTTGTGCGGCGTTGAATATAGAGCAGCGCCAGCACCCCCAAACGCCGGTTCAACTCGCCGTCGAGCTGATCCATAAAGTCGATCGAATCAGATAAGGGGTCAGGCGTAGGCGCTTCGTTTTCGAAACCCGCATCGTACTTCGCGCGGCGTCCCGGATGAGATAACACGTCATAGGCTTGCTTCAGCAGAAAGAACTGATCCGCATCACCTGTATCCGGGTTGTCGGGATGAAGCCGCGCAGCCAGGAACTTATAGACGCGATGGATGGTATCGGGCTCTGCATTGGGGCTGATTTGAAGGAATTCGTAGTAATTTGGAACTTCCAATATCGTTTCCTCGGGCACTTCTTTAATCGGAAATACCCGTCTTTCCGTTCATCTCTGGACCAATATACTCCAGTCCTCCGTGGCCGCGCTTGGCTGAAAGCTCCATTCCGTCTCCCGGGACTTGTCGGGTTGGCATGACCTTCGCCAGTTTCACAGCTTTTTGCGAAGGTATTCAAAAACCATGTAACCGATCAGTGCGGAGATGAGAGCAATCGCGAAATTTGTGAAGGTGAAGATGTTGATCAGCGCCGCGATCAGGGTCTTGCCGTGGCCATGGGAAAAAGTGAACTCGCCCATCAATAAATTCGAATAAAAGAGAAAAACAATGAACCCGACCTCAATAACCGCCCGCCAAACGGGGGTGAGGCGGCTGCGATTTGTCCGTCGATCAGGCACGTTGATTCAATAGTAACAAGGGCAGAGTAACAAGACGCTTGAGGCCGAAGCAAATTACGAAGCCAGCGCATAAGTTCCTCGTCCAGCCTCCGGTTTGACCCCTCTCGGCCAAGGGCACTAGCTTTGAAGTGTGCCGGGGTTGCTGCTTTGCGCCCTGGAACAAGGAGCAGGAATGAAGAGCAAAGTTTCCCCCCGGTTTTGGAAAGGCGCTTTGGCCCTGGCGGTCGCGGCCATGGCCCTGGCGAGCATGCAGGCTCAGGATCTGAAGAGCTTTGAACAGCGAATCACGACCAAGGTTCTGCCGAACGGGCTGACGCTGCTCATCTGCGAACGGCCCGAAGCGCCGGTCTTCAGCTATTCCACCTTCATTGACGCGGGCGACGTGAACGATCCCTCGGGCGAGAGCGGCCTGGCCCACATGTTTGAGCACCTGGCCTTCAAGGGAACCAGCGAGATCGGCACCACCGACTATGCCGCCGAAAAAGTCGC
>CAYVMS010000277.1:0-4092 GCA_964452615.1 uncultured Occallatibacter sp. | reverse complement strand
AGGCGCTCTTTGGCGTGCGGCGAGAGCGGATCAATATCCGTAATCACATCCTGCACAACAACGCCGCGATCAACGTCATGGTACCGTTTGAATCGTGGAATTCCCCCTTTGGCGGGCCATATGATCAGTCCTGCAAGATCGAGTTGGTCAAGCCTTTGCTGGACACTGAGTTCATCCCAACTGAGACCGGCCTGACGTGGTCGGGGGACGGCCCAATGCCTTCCTGCTTTCGTTGGATCAACCCCTCGCCAGGGTGATCCCGATTCTCCTTGCCGCTTGCCAGCACCAGTCAAGTCACCGAGCGTATAACGCCCGCCATCATCTTCGTGCCGATAGAATCTTTCGAGGTATTCCGCGGTATATCCCTGATACACGCGATTCCATGTCGAGTTCCCGCTCTTCGCGTAGAAGAGGATCAGGTCGTGCACAGGCCCCCACCGTTTCGCGCTATTGTGCGCACTGGTCCGCTTCCAGATAATCTCGTTTCTGAAGAACTGCGGACCGAAAACCGCGTCCATTAGTATCTTCAAATAGTGACCAGCTGCTGGATCGCAGTGCAGATAGATGGAGCCGGTCTCTTTAAGCACGCGACGCAGTTCGACGAGGCGCGGAGCCATCATGGCGAGATAAGCCATCATGTCGGAGTTGAAGAGGAAGGTCTTGAAGGCGCGGAGAGCGTCGGCGACGCGTCCGCCCTGCTCGACCATTTGCTCGTAGGCACGCTGGGCATCGATGTTCCACTCCCAGGTGTCTTCAAAGGCGTGAATCTGGGAGCTGGACTGCGAACCGTCTTTTTCGGCGAAGAGAACGTTGTAGTCTTGCCGCGAGTTGAAGGGCGGGTCGAGATAAACCAGATCGACAGTCTCGTCCTTGATGTAGCGTTTGAGGACATCGAGATTGTCGCCGTAGTAGAGCGTGTTCTTGTCGGCAGCCATGGGATTGGGTTGAGATTAACACAGGGGGCCGAGGAGGAATGCTGGAGGACGCTTTCGCCGAGTGGATTGATTTCTGAAATGATCCTTATGCGGGTGTTATCGATGGCTTGCGGCACGACTGAAGCCGTGCCCTTTCAAAACAACGAAAAGCAAACGCAGGTCCTTCGACTGCGCTGCGCTCCGCTCAGGATGACACATCTCAGGATGATTTTTTGGGTTCGCGGTTTGGAAAGAGATTGACCTCTACTATTCGTCTTTGCCGGGGCGGAGCATCAGGGTTTTGATGGCTTCGCGGGGGTCTTTGCCTTCGTTGAGGATCTGCTCCATCTGTTCGGCTATGGGCATCTCGATTCCCTGCTGGCGGGCGAGGCCGAGGGCTGCGCGGGTAGTTAGGACGCCCTCGGCCACTTTGCCGCCGAGTCCGGCGAGGATCTCGGGAAGTTTGCGTCCCTGGCCGAGTTCTTGTCCAACCGTCCTGTTGCGCGAGAGCGAGCCGGTGCAGGTGAGGACCAGGTCGCCGACACCTGAAAGGCCAGCGAGGGTTTCGCGGCGGCCTCCGCAGGCTACTGAGACGCGGGTGATCTCGGCGATGCCGCGGGTGATGAGGGCAGCGGCGGAGTTATGGCCGAGGCCGACTCCGGCAGCGACTCCGGCAGCGATGGCGATGACGTTTTTGAGGGCTCCGCCGAGTTCGACGCCAGTGACGTCTGTGCTGGTGTAAAGGCGGAGGGTCTCGGAGGAGAATTCGGCCTGAATGCGGGCTGCTACGGCTGGATCGTCAAAGGCGACAGTGAGGGCTGTGGGCTGGCCCTGGGCGACTTCGAGGGCGAAGCTGGGGCCGGAGAGTGCGCCGATGGGGATGACCGCAGGGGCTAAAGCCCTCGATTCTTTTGGCAGGGCTTGCGGCACGACTGAAGTCGTGCCGTGACACAATACATCGCTCGAATCGGGTTGTGACGTAGCCTGTGAGGTCATGCCCTGAATGCAGGAGGCGATGACCTGGGTCATACGCAGGAAGGTCTGGTTTTCTACTCCTTTGGTGGCGCTGACGACGATCTGGCCGGGGCGCAGATGGGGGCCGAGGCGGGCAAAGGTGGAGCGGAGAAACTCCGAGGGAACGACGGAGAGGACGATCTCGGCATCGGCCACCGCTGCGTTGTCGCCGGTGACGGTGATGGCCGCGGGGATGGGAAAGCCGGGGAGGAAGAGCTTGTTTTCGCCGGCGTCGTTGATCTCCTGCGCAAACTCGGGGCTGTGCGCCCAGAGGGAGACTTGATGGCCGCCGCGGCGATGAAGCGATAGGGCAAGGGCTGTTCCCCATGCGCCGGAACCTAGGACGATGATGCGGCTCATGCGGTCTTCCTCACTGGCGAATGGCTTCCTAAGCGAGACTCAGTGCCGTCGAGCAGGCGGCGGATATTTTGGTGGTGCTTGACGATGATGAGCAGGGCGACAGCGGCCTCGACAGCGATGAAGAAGTGCGGCCGATCGCCGCCGTGCATCCGGCTGAAAAACCAGGCGAAGCAGGGGAAGCTAGCCGCGCCGAGGATGGAGGCCAGCGAGACGTATCGGCTGATGAGCAGGATCAAGGCGAAGACCGAGATTGCGGCAAGCGCGGCGAGTGGAGCGGTGACCAGAAAAACTCCGAAGCCGGTGGCCACGCCTTTGCCTCCGCGGAAGCCGAGCCATACCGGAAAGATGTGGCCGAAAACAGCGAAAAGTGCGGCGAGGGCACGCATGTTGAGCGGCACGGCGCCGGGAGCGAGAAGGCTGCCGAGCAGACCTCCCAGGGCAACCGAGGCCGAGCCTTTGAGTACGTCGAGCAGGAATGTGGCTGCGCCAAGGCTCTTGCCGCCGGAACGTAGGACGTTGGTTGCGCCGATGTTGCCGCTGCCGGCCTGGCGGATGTCCTGGTGACGGAAGAGCCGGACGAGCAGATACCCGGTAGGGATGGAGCCGAGCAAATAAGCTGCGGCCGCGATTAGCAGGCTTGCAAAGACCATGTCGAAGGTGAGTTTAGCAGGTGAGGGGGCTTAACGGCGGAGGACAAGGGCGAGCAACAATGGGGACGGCGGGCTCAGCGCGTTTGAACGCGGCCCCAACCTCCCTTAGCGGTCAGACAGGGCTTGGCGGGCGGAACGCACTTCGGCGGCCAGGATCTGAAGAAGCTTGAAGGAAAGGCGCGGGTCGGCCTGCATGAGGCCGCTGAAGTGTTCGCGGGAGATGAAACTGAGCCGTGCGCCGTCGTGGGCGATAGCAGAGAGCGTGTAAGGCCCGCCGCCGATGAGCCCCGGCAGTCCGAGCAATGAACCTGAAAGCGCGTTGATTTGCATAACCTGCTTGCCGCTGGGAGAGGTCATGGTGAGAGTGATCTCGCCCTGATCGAGTATGTAGAGGCCTTTTGGGTGGTCTCCCTGGTTGAAGAGAACACGATCTTCTGCGCAGCAGATCGCTGTGGATTTCGATTCCAGCGCCTTAATCAACTCAGGATCGGCGAGGAATGCTGACGAATCTAGCTTCATTGGGGGCCTCCATGGATAAAAACGGGGAATAAACGGGCGAGTAGAGGTCTGCCAGCCTGTAGAGATATGCTTTCACTGTTTGCGGGCATTTGAAGTGATCTGCATCACATTTAGGGTCGTAGGCGAGTGCGGGAGTAGGCAAACATTCGCAGCCAACGCTGTGATTGAGTTATGGCGCGCGAGAATGCTTAATCCGGGATCAGGATCTGAAGGCTGCTCGTTGAACCTGTAGCCGACGTACGCATCCGTCTACAAATACTGTGGATTTCGCGGATCGTCTTCGATCTTCTTGCGCAGTTGGCGGACGAATGTTCGAAGGTACTCCAGTTCGTTTCCATACTCCGGCCCCCACACGGATTTGAGCAAACGTGCATGTGGAATCGGCTCGCCAGCGTGCATCATCAGGTAATGCAGCATCTCGAATTCCTTGGGTGTGAGATGGATCGGGCGTCCACTCTTCATCACCCGGTACTTCACCGGGTCCAATTCAAGCTGACCGTGGCGAATCGGTGCGTCCCGGTAGGCATCCTGGGTGTTTCTTCTGCGCACTGCCGAGCGCAATCGCGCCGTCAACTCCCGAACTTGAAACGGCTTTGTAATGTAGTCGTCGGCGCCGGCATCCAGCGCCAGCACCT
>CAYVMS010000276.1:0-4099 GCA_964452615.1 uncultured Occallatibacter sp. | reverse complement strand
AGGGCCTCAGGTTTGCAATCCGCGAAGGCGGCCGCACGGTGGGCGCCGGTACGGTAAGCGAAATTATCAAGTAGCAGGGAATAGGGGTCAGGGAACAGGGTCGAGGTAGTATTGCGGCCTGAGCAAGTCGGCACTGATTGCTGATCCCTAAAAAATCAGGTGCGCAACAGGCGGTGAATCCGCCATTTGCGGGGAAGACGGGAAGTCATGGTAGGACAGAGAATTCGCATCCGGTTGAAGGCATACGATTATCGCGTGCTGGATACCTCGACCGGCGAGATTGTGGAGACGGCCAAGCGCACCGGAGCAACGGTGGCCGGCCCGATTCCCTTGCCGACGATCAAGAACAAGTATTGCGTGCTGCGTTCGCCGCACGTGGACAAGAAGTCGCGCGAGGCATTCGAGATCCGTACGCACAAGCGGCTGATCGACATTCTCGAGCCGACCCAGCAGACGGTGGATGCTTTGATGAAGCTCGATCTGCCGGCGGGTGTGGATGTCGAGATCAAGGCATTCGAAAAGTGAGCTGCCAGCTTTTAGCTCTTAGCCTTTAGCTTGATCGAGGCGGCGCAAGCAGTTATGACGAAGTGAAGTATCTGAGTGTGGCGAGTTGATGGCTGATTCCTGGCAGGAGTTAGCTGAGAGCTAAAGGCTAATAGCTAACGGCTCGTCAAGACTCCGGCAGTGCGATAGAGAAAATATCGCATGATGAGGAAAGGAAATCATGGCAGTTACGGGAATTTTAGGTAAAAAGATCGGCATGACGCAGGTCTTCGACGAAAAGGGCGATGTGCATCCGATTACGGTGTTGCAGGCAGGCCCTTGCGTGATTACGCAGTTGAAGACGCTGGCCAGGGACGGCTACGAGGCTGCGCAAATTGGCCTGGTCGAGTTCGTCAAGGACAAGAATGTGACCAAGCCGCAGGCTGGGCACTTCGCCAAGTGTGAAGCGCCGCCAGTGAAGGTCATCAACGAAGTGGCGCTGGAGCTTGACGCCGATGGCGTTGTGGCTACCAAGGCGGGCGACCGCGTGCTGGTGGACATCTTCTCCGAGGCCAGGTTTGTGGACGTGATCGGCACCTCGAAGGGCCGGGGCTTTGCCGGTGTGGTACGCCGTCACGGTTTCGGCGGCGGACCGAAGTCTCACGGACATATGTTCCAGGTCCAAGGTTCGATCGGTGCATCCAGCTATCCTTCGCGGGTTTTCCCTGGACAGCGCATGCCTGGCCACATGGGAGCCAAGCAGATCACGGTAAGAAATCTGCGTATTCGCGGAATCGATCTGGAAGAGAACCTTCTGATGGTTGAGGGTGCTGTGCCCGGGTCGCGCGAAGGCTATGTGCTGATCTCGAAGGCCAAGACTCCGCCGCGCGAGCGCCGTGGTTTTGCAGGCTCCGGCACAGTCGATCCGTTGAAGGCGTCGAAGAAGGCCGGCAAGAGGAAGTAACGAGCTTTTAGCTTCTAGCTCTTAGCTTTTAGATTGCTTGTTGGAAGAATCAGGAATTTTGCTTCACCCGTTGCGAGCTGAAAGCTAGAAGCTAGCGGCTAGAAGCTAACAGGAAGAAGACGATGGCAAACGTTGATGTGTTGAATATGAATGGCGACAAGGTGGGCACGCTGGAGCTCTCCGACGCGCTCTATGGGCCGGACTCGGTGAACGAGGCTCTGCTCTGGGAGGCGGTCAAGCACTACCGCGCTTCTCTGCGCCAGGGCACGCATAAGACCAAGAGCCGTACCGAAGTTGCTGGTTCGGGCAAGAAGCTTTGGAAGCAGAAGGGCACGGGCCGTGCGCGTATCGGTTCGGTGCGTTCGCCCCTGTGGCGTCATGGCTACACGGTCCACGGACCTCAGCCGCGCAGCTATGAGTATGCCTTCCCGCGGAAGAAGCTGCTGGGCGCGTTGCGCTCTGCGCTGGCCGCCAAGCTGGCCGATGGCAAGCTGACGGTTGTCGACACGCTCGAAATCAAGGAAGCCAAGACCAAGCTCTACCGCGCGGCTCTTACCAAGCTCGATGTGACGCGCACGGCTTTGCTGGTTGAGAACGGCAAGACGCTGACCCCGGCTCTTCTGCTGGGCGCGCGGAACCTCAAGGGCGTGGAACTGGTACTCAACAACGAGGTGCATCCTTACGATCTGCTGCGGTATGAGCGGGCCATCTTCTCGACGGCCGCCATCGAGCAGATTACCGAGATGCTGGAGAAGAACGCGTCGAAACGCAAGACCGCTGCACAGACGGAGGCCGCGTAATGCCAACACTTTACAACGTAATTCGCCGCCCGTTGATTACCGAAAAAGGACTCGGCGTGAAGGAGACCGAAGGGACGCTGGTATTTGACGTCGCGCCCGAGGCCACCAAGACCGAGGTCAAGCAGGCAGTAGAGGCTCTCTTCAAGGTCAAGGTTTCCGCGGTTCGCACCGCCAATGTTGTGGGCAAAGAACGCCGCCGCGGCAAGTTTACCGGCTTCCGCCCTGACTGGAAAAAGGCTTACGTCCGGCTGAAGGCCGGCCAGAAGCTGCCTGAGTACGTGAGCAATCTGTAAGAGCAGTGAGCCCGTGAAGAAGTGAATGAGTGAAGCAGCGAACTAATGAGCTGCTTGCCACAAGAAAGAAATATCGGAGCTCGGAGTTACGAGGAGTTCCGGAGAAGCCAAGAGGGCGGCGGGGCGTGAGTTCCGGCGCTTTAGGACAAAGACGATGGCAATCAAGACATACAGACCGATCACACCGACTTTGCGCTTCAAGACCACGCAGGTGAATGACGACCTGACGACGGCAAAGCCGCACAAGCCGCTTCTGGCGGTCAAGCAGCGCACCGGCGGACGCCGCAACCAGGGCGACCTGACCATGCGCCATCAGGGCGGCGGCCACAAGCAGATGCTGCGCCTGATCGACTTCAAGCGCGAGAAGTATGGGATTCCAGGGCGCGTCGCGACCATCGAGTACGATCCCAACCGCTCGGCCCGCATTGCGCTGATTCATTATCTGGACGGCGAGAAGCGCTACATCCTGCAGCCGGTTGGTTTGAAGGTGGGCCAGACGATCTCGAGCGGCCCCGATTCGGACATCCTGGTGGGGAACGCCTTGCCGCTGAAGAATATCCCCTCCGGCACAACGGTTCACGCGATCGAGCTGAGGCCGGGCAAGGGCGCGCAGATGGCGCGTTCAGCGGGAACGCAGGCGCAACTGGTGGCCAAGGAGGGCGACTACGCCCTGCTCAAGTTGCCCTCGGGCGAGACTCGCAAGGTGCTGGTTGAGTGCATGGCGACCATTGGCCAGGTGGGCAACACAGACCACGAGAACATCTCCATCGGCAAGGCAGGACGCAACCGCTGGAAGGGTATTCGCCCTGCCAACCGCGGCGTCGTGATGAATCCTGTGGATCACCCGCACGGCGGCGGCGAAGGCAAGACCTCGGGCGGCCGTCACCCAGTGACTCCGTGGGGCCAGCCGACCAGGGGCTACAAGACACGCAACAACAAGCGGACCGACGCATTTATCGTCAACCGCCGGGTGAAGTAGGAAGGGCGGCTTTCAGCTATTAGCTTTTGGCTGAAATGCGGCAGACGAGGATTTCAGGTAACGGCCTCGCGGTTAGCTTGCGAAAGAGAGAGCTAAAGGCTAAGGGCTAAGAGCTTAGGAGCTGTTTTTATGGCACGTTCGACAAAGAAGGGCCCGTTCGTGGATGCACACTTGACCGTGAAGATCGAGGTGCTCAACCAGGCCAACGACAAGAAGGTCGTGAAGACCTGGTCGCGCCGCTCGACGATCTTTCCCGAGTTTGTGGGCCACACCATCGCGGTCCACAACGGCAAAAAGTTCGTTCCGGTGTATGTGACGGAAAACATGGTGGGTCACAAGCTGGGCGAGTTCGCTCCCACGCGCGTCTTCAAGGGACACACTGGTGGCGGCGCGAAGGCCGCTGAGGCTGGGGCGAAACCGCGGTAAAGACAGGGAATAGGGACCAGGGACTAGGGACTGCAGAGCAGAACCGGTCGCTGGCGGAGATTGAGGAAGAGACCAATGGCAGTCGAGACAAAGGAATATCGGGCCGAGGCCAAGTTCCAGCGCGTGTCGCCGCAAAAGGCGCGGCTGGTGCTCG
>CAYVMS010000275.1:0-4117 GCA_964452615.1 uncultured Occallatibacter sp. | reverse complement strand
ATCAACAACAGATCAAACCACACAACGGCCTCACATTCTTGTTTTTAACTGCGATTAACTGAAGCGACGGCGGGCCATGCCCGGATGGCGCTCACAGGCGTGCGATTCGCGCTCACGCTCCCGTTCCCAGGCCTCGGCGCGCCAGTTGCGCGAGGCAAAGCGGGGCGGTTCCGCGGGAGGTGGTCCGGGCTCTTCGGCGTGCGACCTTGCCGGCACAACAATCAGCTCCATCTGTCCACGAAGCGGAGGCCGCACAATCTGCGTGGGCGCTTCGAGGGGTTTAGCCGGCAAGACAGGCTTAGGCGCTGTGATCAGCCGGACCGACGACTCGATTTCGCTGAAAGCTGCGGTTGATGTCAAGCTCGTGTCTGCACGCGCGGGCTGTTCCAAGACTTCGCTTTGGGCGTCGTCACTGGCAGACTGGGGTGCGCGAATTGTCAGTGCCTTGGCCATAAAATCGTCCACCAGCTTGTGCAGGCAGGTTTGCCCGCAGAGATGCTTCGACCCAGGCCGCAGCCTGTTGCGCGTACTCCATCCGCTGATCCGAAGCTCTCCCCCCTGGTCGTAGGCTACGAACCAGTGGTTCGTCTGCTTTTTTTCAGTTCCGCAGATGTCGCACGATATCGCCTGCCGGATCACCCTGCTTCCCCCTGTCCGCACAGTATTTCCGCGGTTTGGCCGAAACCCGTCATCCACAGCTCCCAATACTGCAGAAGGCCTTGCACAGCCCAGACGATTGGATGACTATTGGAATCGCCCTCTTTTATTTCATCGCGCATACTGGCAAATCAGTGAGAGTTGACCGGAAAGAATCCAGAGCTAGAGCAAATAGGGACAGAAAAACCTGGAGGTGTTTTGAATCGGAACAAATCGAAGATTCGATGGAAAGAGACAGAGACGAGGGGAGGATTGCGGCAATACGCTGTTGTGGCTGTGCCCCGTACCTCGCGGAAGCGATCCCAAAAGCAAAGAGGCACGGTTTGAGCCGCGCCTCTTTTAAGAATCAGATTTTTCGGCTTGTCGAGCGGCCTAGCTACCGCTTGAGCGGCCTCGGCGCAAAATAGCCCTTGCGTGTGCGCACTAAGAAGCCTCGTTCCTTGCAGTAGAGATAGATCGGACGAAACGCGCCGTCCTCTTTGAAGTCGGCCGGAGTGTATGTCAAAGCATATTGGCTGCGCAGTTCGTCTTCAATGGAGTGGAAGCTCTCCGACATCTTCTCAACCGAGGGCGGGAAGAAGGCTTGCCCGCCAGTCTCCGAAGCCATATCGGTGAGAATCTTGTCGCCCGCTCCACGGCTGGGCGTCCAGTTGGTGCTGATGGCGTAGATGATGGTGTCTGCCCGCTGGCACTCTTTGATGGCTTCATCCTTGTAGACGCGGCTCTGATTGTCGTCGCCGTCTGAGATCAGCACCATTGCCTTGCGCACAGGCTCCTGACCGCGCGAAACATCCAGCAGCTTGTCGCGGCAGGCCGTATAGACGGCATCGAAGAGCGCCGTGCCGCCGCCGGGGCGCATCCGGTTAACGCCGGACTCCAGGCCGTCAATGTTGTTGGTCCAGTCCTGGGTGATTGTGGGCGTTACGTCAAAGCCCATTACAAAGGCGCGGTCGCTTTTGGCCTTGAGAATCTGGAGCAGAAAATCGATGGCGGATTCCTGCTCGAACTGGAAGCGCTGGCGAATCGAGGTGCTGGCGTCAATAACAATGCCCACGCGCAGCGGAAGATTGATCTGCTGGTGGAATGAGGTCACTTTGGC
Source organism: uncultured Occallatibacter sp. (assembly GCA_964452615.1). Taxonomy (GTDB): domain Bacteria; phylum Acidobacteriota; class Terriglobia; order Terriglobales; family Acidobacteriaceae; genus Telmatobacter. The sequence goes on along the minus strand of CAYVMS010000275.1, from coordinate 2,361 downwards.
CGGGGCCTTCTGGTCGTCGAGCAGCGCAAAATCGCTTTGCTTCAGATTGGGGACATACTCCCCATTCTTTTTGGTGACGGTGAAGATGAGATTGACCTCATTAACTGTCACATTGATCGTGGGCGCGCCCACATCCACCGGCTGGTCGGCCGGAGCCTGCGCGGCTGGGGTCTGCGCCGGTTGGGCTGGGGGCGGGGGCGTTGGTTGCTGCGCGTACGAAGCGGCTGCCGAAAACAGCACAGCGAATACAAGTCCAGAGATGGTTCTGTTCATAGCACCCTCATTTTATCAACGGTGACTCGACTTCGCGTCAACCTTTGCCAGCGATGCGCCTAAACGGGTCTCTCCACCCTCCAGCCGGCTCAAGAATTCCTCCAGCTCCGCAGGCAGAGGCGCCTCTAGTTGCAGCAACTTGCCTGTCTTGGGGTGCGGGAACTCAAGCTGTGCCGCATGAAGGAAATTGCGGCCAAGTTTCAGCCTCTCCGGCTCCGCTTTGCGCCGCGCCGCCTTTGAGGTCAAAGCCTGCGAGGCCACCTGGTCGGTCAACTGCCCCGCGCCGCCATAAAGCGTGTCGCCCACCACCGGATGGCCGATCGACGCCATGTGTACGCGGATCTGGTGCGTCCGGCCGGTCTCGATGCGGACCCTGATCAGCGTGAACTTGCCGAAGCGATTTGCGAGCCGCCTGATCGCCTCATAGTGCGTGACGGCCGTGCGGGCGTCGCCCAGGGGTTTCGCCGTCATACGCGTGCGCCGCACCGGGTCCCGGCCTACATTGGCGTTGATAGTGCCTTTGGGCCGCTCCAGTTCGCCCTGGACGAGTGCGACGTAAGTCTTCTTGATCTGACGGCTGGAAAACATTTCCGCCAGCGCCGCGTGGGTTCGGTCGTTCTTGGCCACGACAATCAAGCCGCTGGTGTCTTTATCCAGCCGGTGCACTATGCCGGGCCGCAGATCGCCGCCGGTGGCCGAGAGCGCCTTAAAGCGAAAAAGCAGCGCGTTGACCAGCGTGCCGCGGCTGCGCTCGTCTTCATTTTGTCCTGAGCCAGCATGAACCATCATCCCGGCCGGCTTGTTGATCACGGCCAGGTCCGCATCCTCGTAGACCACATCCAGCGAAATCTCTTCCGCCATGGCCTTAAGCGGCGCAGGGTGTGGCTCGCCAGTAATGTCGATGCGCTCGCCGCCCCGCAGTTTGAGCGACGCCTTCTCGACGATGCCATTGACCAGCACGTCGCCCTGGTCGATGAGCAATTGAACGCGCGAGCGGCTCACGTCCTCAAACTGAGCTACGAGGAATTGGTCGAGCCTCTGGCCTTTCGCTTCCGGTGTTGCTTCGATCGTGCGCAGTTCAGTCATTTGCCGCCTCGTTGTTCGTTCGTGAATCCTTGCGCTCCAACAGCACCAATCCACCGGCGACCACCGACACAACAGCCGCGCACTGTGGCCCGTTCATCGCGCCGCTAAACAGGGCGCCGCGTCCCTCCGGATCGCGCCAGAATTCGGTTGCAAAAACAGAAATTCCGACGCCCATCAACATCAGCCCGAGGAGATCGCCTTGCTGTCGAGGAAATTGGAATAGCCATGGGTGCAATTTTTCACGGGCTAAAGCCCCAGATTCCTTTTGTTGCATCTGCGGCACGACTGAAGTCGTGCCCTGACACAACGCAAGAAGCAAGATGGAGAGAGCGAAAAATGCCAATGCCGCGTAAGCTTGCACCGGATGCACTGGAACTCCCAGCGGAGCGCCGCTCCAGCGCGCTGCCAACACATGCGTGTAAGTCACAGCCCAATGCGAAGCGATGCCTGTAGCTTCGATTCCATACCCCGAGCCCGCAAGCAGAGCGCCCAATTGCTCGAAGGCTAGTCCCAGCGCGAGAGGAGCTGCCAGTGCATCGGCCGTGCTCCACGACGGCAGCCGTTGCCAGCGGCCATACACAGTCGCAACCACCACCGCAGAGAGCGCTCCAAAGGCACTCAGCAGCGGATGATGAATCATGGCCAGCCCCAACATCCACATTGGATGCGCGCGCAGATCAGCGAGGTTGAGCATCACCAGCAACAAACGCGAACCAACCAGTGCCGCAAAGAGCGCCAGCACGCACAGGTTCCACACTTTGCCGGTATCGACGCCAACCATGCGCGCCGTGCGCTGCGCCAGAAACAACGCAAGCAGCACGCCTACTGCGGCCGAAGCCCCATAGGCCGGCACAAGAATTGATCCGAGATGAAACAGGACTGGACGCACCTCAAGCCAGCATACGGCATTTGAGCTTCATGCGTTGTGGCAGAATCGCCCAAGGAAGATAGAATCCGGCCCACTGGGCCGTGGTTGACGCGCCGGTGAACCCGTCCTAAGAC
>CAYVMS010000274.1:0-4131 GCA_964452615.1 uncultured Occallatibacter sp. | reverse complement strand
GTGCAGGTGTCCAGCAGCAGCTTCACTCGCCGCCCCCGTCCCACAGATCGAGTTCGTCGTCGGGCAAAGGCTCGAAGAAGGAATCGGGGAGTTTGAAGCCGGGAGTCTCGCGAAGTCCCAGACGCTTTTTGGCCTGAGGGTGTATCGCCTCAAGGCGAGCTACCGGCGTCTTCTCTCGCCCGGAGGTGATAACGACGACCTCGCCCTTCTGGGCCTGCTTGAGGAGGCTCGAGAGGTTGGTTTTTGCTTCAAAAATGGTTGATGAGATCATAGCTCCCTCATCGTGCTAGTCTAGCTTAGCTAAGATACGGGAAAATGGCAAGTCTTCTATCAGAGAATCTCTTCAGTGCCCTCCGGCGATATCTTGGGCCTTTCCTTGCCGCCTTTCGGCACTGCTAATGGCAAGGGCGCGATGAGAACCAACCCTAAGGCGAGAGATAGGCCGATCCGATCACGGAGGAGGAATACCCAAATGCCTGCCAGGTAAATCGTGCCTAAGGCCGCCGCCCAGTTTGAATGTGCGATCTGGAAAAGACGCTGCCAGCTTGCGACAGCCCACAGCACGGCGCCCAGAACGGCCGAAGGGGTGAAGATCCAGTTTTCCGAGATAAACTGGACAACCCCCGCCACACTTATTGGGAAACTCTCACGGAGCATGTTCAGCGATATCCAGCAAGATGCGAGGCCGAGCATCGAACCCCACAAGTAGTTTCCTCTACACCGAAAAATCTGCCAGAACTTGAGGAACTTCCGCATCGTGTTCTGCCTCCTGGGTGATGCCCTTTCATTGCCCGATAATCTTAGCTCCCCAGATGAGCAGCGCCCCGCCTAGCAGAATGCGATAGATGGCGAAGATCGTGAAGCCATGCTTGCGCACCCAGTGGAGAAACCACTCGACGACCCCAAGGGCGACGACAAACGAGACGCCGGTGCCGATGAGCAGGACTATCCAGCGGTCGCCGGTCATAGTCACGTGTGCTACAGCGGCCGCGGCGGCATCTACGGCTTTGTGCGGGCGAATCTCTTTGAGCAGATCCCAGCAGGTAGCGGCGATCATGGTGGGGATCGAGAGCAGGAAGCTGAATTCGAGTGCGGCTGGGCGGTCGAGGCCTACCAGTTGTCCCGCAGCGATGGTCGACATCGAACGCGAGGTTCCGGGGAAGATCGCCGAGAGCGTTTGGCAAAGGCCGATCCAGATGGCCTGCGGGAGGGTCATTTCCTCCACATGCGTGGTGGTGGCCTCAAAGCGCTCGCTCCTGACATCGATGATCCACATCACGATGCCGCCAAGCAAGAGCGCTATGGCGATCACGTTGAGGCTGCCGAGGTTTTTCTCGCTCCACTTATGCAAGAGCAGAGCGGGAACCGACGTAAAGGCAAAGGCGATCAGCGTAAGCGAAATGGGATGATTGAGCCAGTTGCGGTCGCCGCCTTCACCCCTGGGAAAGCTGCGCATGAAGTCAATAATGCGGCTCAAGAAGAGCAGCATCAGAGCCAGAATTGCTCCCAACTGGATGACGATGGTGTACATCTTCCAATAGGCGTCATCTAGCGGGATTTTCATCAGCGCTTCGGTTATGCGCAGGTGCGCCGTCGAGCTTACCGGCAGAAACTCGGTCAAGCCTTCCACTATGCCCAATAAAACAGACTGAAGATAAGGATTCAAGAAGCCTCCAGGGCGTGCGTCACTGCCGGTCGATGCCGTAGACAGGGACACCCTCATCCAATTTGAACACGAGGGCCGCGGCCCGGGCCGGGAAATCCGATGGCGGGAACTTGCCTTGCAACCGCGCAGCGACGTCGCGCAACCTTGCGGCTAGTTCACGAGCGTGATTGTGGGCGGCGTTGCTCTTGCTGTCGCTGCCGTCGGCGGCGAACATGTCTGTGAGCACAGCCTGACGGTAGACCGCCAGATAGAGGGCCTGCGCCGTCCGTGGCCCGTCGGGATATTCGGCGGCATACTTCTCGTAGATTTCGGCTTCCTTTTCAGGGCACTTGGTAGAGCCCTGCCAGTCGCCACATAGCTTATTGTCGATCAGGTCAAATGCCGCAAGATCGGCCTGGCGTGAGTGCGGATAAAGCTTGATCACCTTCTTCAGCTCATCTTCGTCCATCTGGTCCCGCATGTAGGGATCGCGCTCTTTGGCCGAGGGGCGTGTGGAGGCATCGGCCTTTTGCAATTGCCAGAGAATGTCGGCCGCGCGCCAAGTGGCCTCAGGTGCCAGCGGCGAATTGGGAAACATCTCCGCCAGCCGCCGGTAGAGCAGCCTCGCGCTCTGAGCGGCGTTGATGGGGCCTCGCGGATCGCTGGCCAACGACTCTTGATTGGCCGCCTCGCCCATCAGCACCTGGTCGCCGTTTGGCGTGGTTTCGATGACTACTCCACGCGCCTCCATCCAGCCGGAGATGGGCGGTGGCGTTTGGTCAGTTCCGATCAGGGGGGCGTCCTTCTGACGGGCTTCCTGGATGTCTGTGTTGGCGTAGACGCGCAGCCAGGGGCCGCTGTGCTCGGCCACGACCATTTCGCGGCCAATCTGGACCTTGTCCACTTTTTGCGAAGTTTTGTCGGGCGAGATGTAAAGCCAGGTTACGCGCAGAGCTGTGGCGCGTGGGCCTGCCATCGGCTTTTCCTGTTGCTGCGGCTTCTTATCGGCGAGGGCAGGCAAGGCGGCAAAGACCAGAGCCAAGGCGAAGGCCAGGTTTCTCGAGGCGAAGATACGGGGTTTCATCACATTGAAAATCATAGTTCAGCGATGCCGGGGAGCGTTTTCGGTAAGCTAATGGGAAAGGTGATATATTGAATACATGTATTTTACCAGGAGATTATGATGCCAACTTCGATCAGACTTGCGCCGGAACTCGAGAATCGGCTGGACAGGTTAGCGCTGAAGACAGGACGCACCAAGGCCTTTTATCTGCGGGAGATTATTGAGAGCGGTCTCTCGGAAGCTGAAGAGTATTATCTGGCTGCGGGAACGCTGGCGCGGGTACGCAACGGGCAGGAGCGGGTGCACTCCGCGGCTTCGGTAAGGAAAGACCTTGGCTTGGACGATTGAGTATGCCGAGACTGCGAAGAAGCAACTGAGGAAGCTCGACAAGGTTGCCGCCAGTCGCATTCTCGACTTCATGGATGAGCGCGTCGCGGCGAGCGATGATCCGCGCACGATGGGCAAAGCGCTGAAGGGACCATTAGGCGAACTCTGGCGTTACCGCGTGGGCGACTACCGCATTATCTGCAATCTTCAGGACGGGGTAATGACGGTTCTTGTCTTGCAGATCGGCAGCCGGCGGGAGATCTATCGGTGACTGTCAGGCTTCGGTAAGCACCTCGGCCAACAACTCGTGAGCGACATTGCCGCCGCTCACAATTGCGACGGCTTTGGTGTAAGACGGTAACTCGGCAGCGTGGAAGAGCAGGGCGGCGGTGGCTACGGCTCCGCTGGGCTCAGGAACAAGGCGCGTGGCGGCCACGATTGTCCGCATGGCGGCACGGATCTCAAATTCGCTCACGGTGATGATGCCATCTACAAACGCCTGGATGTGAGCGAAGTTGCGCACACCAACGCTCTGTGTGCGCAGGCCATCGGCTATGGTGCGGCTGACAAGCTCGGCTGGCCATGTGGCGATAACGCCGGCGCGATAACTCTCGGACGCATCTCCGGCCAGTTCCGGCTCGATGCCCAAGACTTTGGCCTGGGGGCGAAGCTGTTTGACGGCTGCGGCTACTCCGCTGAGAAGGCCACCGCCCGAGACCGGCGCAAGCACCAAGTCAACATCGGGGAGTTGCTCGACGATTTCGAGGCCGCAAGTTCCCTGCCCCGCGATGATTTGCTCGTCGTCGTATGGCGGAATAACGATGTAGCCGTGTTCGCGGACTAGTTGCTCGGCGACGGCGAGGCGTTCACTCGATGCCAGACCCACGTCGACGACTTCCGCGCCGAGAGCCAGCGTCGCTGTGCGCTTGATGGCTGGGGCGTTTGAGGGCATCACGATGACAGCTTTCGCTCCGACCTCGCGGGCTGCATAGGCCACGCCTTGCGCGTGATTGCCGCTTGAGTAGGTGATGACTCCGCGGGCGATCTCATCGGGAGTGAGCTGCAAAATCTTGTTGGCCGCGCCGCGAATCTTGAA
>CAYVMS010000273.1:0-4177 GCA_964452615.1 uncultured Occallatibacter sp. | reverse complement strand
CAGACTCTTCGGCACTTCACGGCAGGCGCATTGCTGCTGGTGTTCTTTATGCCACTGGATTCTCTGCTCTTGTGTTGCCTTGGGCGGCATCGGGTTCTTGGCGTGCCATTGCTTGTTCATGGGCTATTCCACTCGACCGGCGCTACCGCGCGATCAGGAACATCAGCCAGCTGAGCGCGATGGCCGAGCCGGCGAAGAGCACAAAGCAATATGCGCCATAGCGGACCATGCGCTGTGGCGTCTCGCGCTGTGTAATTCCAAAGACAGTCGAGGCGAAGAGAGCGAAGAGCAGAACCGCCGCAAAGTGAGTCACGACTTCCTCCCGGTGCGGAGATTGTGTGCGTCTACGGCGGCAATCACGTTGAGCAGGCCGGCCACGACGATGAAGCGCGTGCCGTAGTCGGCGGTGGTCACCTGCACGTGCTCAGCACCCAGGCCCGCAATCCGGCTGACGACGTAGAGCAGCCCGTTGCCGAGGTCGCCGGCCAGGCTGAGAATGTCGAGAATATCGTGAGGATTGGTGTGGAGCTTGCCCTGCATCACGATGCCCATCGCGAACATGCCCACGATCGACGCCGCCAGCAGCGCCCCACGGTACCACTTGCGCAGGAGGAAGTGTCCCGCACCGGGCACCAGCCAACCGGCGATCAAAGGGAGGTAGACAAAGCCCTGTTCTGATTCGGATTTCACGCCGGATTCTGCCGCAGGCATTGCCTCGGCGCTCTTGTTTTCTTCAGTTGCCATTCTCTTTGAATATAACGCACCGGGGAGGCTCGAAGTTCCCCAAAACTGATCACATAAATTCCAATCAAGGTAGACGAGAGACATCCCTCAGTGGCTCCGTGTATTACTGCCCTTTTCGGCACGACTGAAGTAGTGCTATGACACAATGCCGCCTTTTTGAAACAAGCTCTAATCTCTGGTCCCTATTCCCTAGTCCCTGCCCTATCAGATTCTCACCAGTTCACGCTGAATTTGCCCGGTGACCCAGGCCTTGCCGGGAGCGGTTAGCATGTCCACTTCGCTGCGCACGCCGAACTCCGGCAGGTAGATGCCCGGCTCGACTGAGAAGCAGGTATTGGGCAACAGGCGGCGTTCGTCGTGGGTTTCGAGATTGTCGAGGTGCGCGCCGGAGCCGTGCAACTCCTGGGCGATGTTGTGGCCGGTGCGGTGGGTGAAGAACTCGCCGAATCCGGCCTCGCGAATCACTGCCCTGGCAGCATCGTCGGCCTCGAATCCGCGAATGGGTTTGTATGCGGCAAAAGCCTCGACGACGGCAGTGATGGCGGCGTCGCGCGCGTTTCGCACGGTCTCGAAGACCCGTTGCTCTCTCTCCGTGGGCTCGCGTCCGACGACACCGGTCCAGGTGATGTCGTAGAAGACGCTGCCGGGTTTGTCGACCCTGGCCCAGATGTCGATGAGCAGAAAATCGCCCTGGCGGATAGGAGCGGATCGATCGGCGGACGGCTCATAGTGCGAGTCGGAGCTGTTGGCATTGACGCTGACATCGGGGCCGTTCTCCCAGACCAGCCCTTCGTTGCGCATGGCCGTGCTCAACCATTGCGCCAACTCGAACTCCGAGATGCTGCCTGCGCCGCCAGCGCTTGGACGCAGTCTGCGTGCGATCTTACGCCAGCACTCGGCTAAAATCGCGTCGATGGCCCGCTGCGCGACGCCGTGGCTCGCGATCTGTTCTTCGCTGAGGACGGCTTCGAATTGGCTTACAAGGTCAGCAGAGCTTACAATTCTCTTGCCCAGGCTGCGCAAGAACTCGACCGTTCCGGCGTCGACCATCGAGACGTACATGATGGCGTTGTTGGGCGAGTATTGCATGGCCAGCGTATGCGTGTCAGCAAGCATCGCCTCAAGGCCGCGGGCCAGTTCCTGCCAGCTCGAATAGAGTCCCTTGACGCCGGGCAGTGTGTCGAGCCGGCCCTGTTCGACGCGATGGACCAGCTTGCGCGGTTCACCAACAGCGGGCACAAAGTAGTACCAACGGCGGGTGATGTGCGCCTTCTGGTCTAGGCCGAGGATGCGCCCGGCGATAGGGTCGCGGTGGTGATGGTCGTAAAAGAGCCAGCCGTCGAAACCGGCTTCGCGGATTGCAGCCTGAATCGCTTCGAGGTTCATACCGGCCATCCTACACGCGCCCGGTGGGTCGTGGAATGAAAAACTTACAGAGCGGCCAGCGCCTCGGCCTGGCTGGAGAAGAGGCCTGCGTACTTCGTGATGCCCACCATGGTGAATACCTTGGTGAAGTGCGGCGAGAGGCCGAAGGCGTAGATCTTCTGGGCGGAGTTCGAGGCCTCGATCATCATCTGGATGACGAGCGCAATGCCGCTCGAATTGATGTAGTCCACCTTGCTGAAGTCGAGTAGGACCAGCTTGGAGGTCGCTTTGGGGAGGGCCTGGTAGGTGCCGAGTACGGCGTCCTTCGAGGTGCTGGCGATGTCGCCCTCGAAGCGCAGGACGGCTACCGGATTCCCGGCCGGGGAGGTGAGCTGATCAACGTGCGCCTTGGTTTCGCTCTGCACTTGTCGGTATTCTCCGTGTTCTCTGATTATTCTATGGCTTTGTCCAGGCGGATAACCAACCGGACGTAGCTGCTCTTGCCTTCGGAGCCGGCTACCCACTCGGCCTCGTCAACCAGCGCCTGTATGAGGAACATTCCCATGCCACGAGGGTCTTCCTCGCCGTGCATTTTGCGGTCGATGTCGGGCTTCATAGGCTGCTTTCTCATGCCCGTGCCGTCGTCGATGACTTTAACCTCAAGTGCATCATCGGCGGCGGATAAGACCACGCCCACACTCAGCTTTTCATTGAGACGGTTGCCGTGTTCGATGGCATTGATGCATGCTTCGGCTACGGCAGTCTTCAAGTCTTCGATGCGTTCCGGGCGGAAGCCCATCAGCTTGGCGACTGAGGCCGCCGTGCTCATGGCGACCTTTTCAAAGCCCATCCGCGAGGGCAGACGCACCTCGACCTTGGCGGACTTGAAGTCGCTCATGCCGTCGTCTCCGACTCGCTTGCCGAGCGGCACAGCGCCAGTGCGGTCATGTCGTCTCCTTGCGGCCCGCCTTCAGAGAAGCGCTCGATGGCCGCCCACAATGCACTGAGAATATCATCGGCTTTCTCCGCCTGACATTGCAAAAACTCACTGAGCAGCCGCTCCGGACCAAACTCCTCATCTCCCCGGAAGACCTCGGTCAGGCCGTCGGTATAGAAGAGCAGGCGTGTCCCCGGCGTGAATTCGCAGCGCTCGCTCTCGTAGCGCATTCCGGGCAGCATTCCCAGCGGAGTGCCTGCGGCCTCAAAGAAACGCGGCGCTGCGCCGGGTTGGACGAGAAAGCCGGGATTGTGCCCCGCGTTAACGACCTCGATCTCGCCCGCCTCGGGATGGAGCCGGAGAAAGATCGCCGTGACGTAGCGGCGGCGAGCCTCTTCGCCCTCGGCCCAGTGGTGCTGGTTCATGCGCGCGGCCAGCTCGCCCAGAGGAGGCCCGTCGGCAACCATCGCCCGAAACGCCGAGCGGAAGCTGGTGGACATCATGGCCGAGGCCATCCCCTTGCCCGCCACATCGGCCACTGCCATCAAGATGCTGCCGTCGGGTTGCCCAACCACGTCGAGATAGTCGCCGCCGACCTCATAACAGGTATCAGACCGGAAGCCCAACGAATAGCCTGCAATCGAGGGCAGCTTGTGGGGAAGGAGCGAGCGCTGAATGGCGCGGGCGGCGTCCATATCCTGCTGCACGCGGGCGAATTCGACATTACGCTTGTGGTTGCGTGCATTTTCAAGGGCAACAGCCGCCTGCAAGGTCAGCCCTTCGATGAAGTCGGCTTCGTAGATGGTGAGCGGGCGTCCATCGGGAGGGACGACAAGCAACTCGGCCATGCGCTGGCCCGTGCGGTCTTCCAGCGGATAAGCCAGGACGGCTGAGGCGCTGGCGTTGCTGTCTGGGGCTTCGCCGTAGACCATGTTGGCGGAGGGAAAGGCTGCTCCGGCCATCTCAAGTTCGCGGACAACGATGCGAAGGACCTGTTCGAGGACCTCTTCTTCGCGGGTGGTGGAGTGGACCTGGCGGGAGGCTTCAAGGAGCGCCTGCAAGCGCGCCACCTGCTGTTGCAGGTCGATCGTCTCGCCGTTGCCGGGTAGCTGGATTCCAGCCGCCATCGCG
>CAYVMS010000272.1:0-4202 GCA_964452615.1 uncultured Occallatibacter sp. | reverse complement strand
GAGGGCAGCTACGAGGCGGGAAAGAAGCTGATCGACACGCTGGAGCTGTTCTCGCTGGTGGCCAATATAGGCGACGCCAAGTCGCTCGTGATTCACCCAGCCTCAACGACGCACGCGCAGCTTTCGCCAGCGGAACAGGCCGATACGGGCGTGACGCCGGAGCTGGTTCGGCTGTCGGTGGGCATCGAGGATATTCGCGATATCATTGCCGATCTGGACCAGGCCATTGAGGCTGCCAACGGCCATAAGTTCGCTTGTACAGCCGAAAGTGCGGGTCTTGTTGCACAATGAAGGTTATGACCGAATCGAGCACCGGGGCCGATGCCTGGCCGGTTCCACGAGGGAATAAGGGAGCAACTCTGAATCCCACGTATGAGGGCGACTTTGTGCTCGACGAGCACCTGCTGCTGGAGTGCGGCCGCTCGCTGGCCGGCGTTACGCTACATTACGCGGTTTATGGCCGGCTGAATGCGGCTCGCGACAACGCCGTGCTGGTCTGCCACGCGCTGACCGGCTCGGCGCTGGTCGGTTCCTGGTGGCCTGAGGTCTTCGCGCCGGGCGCGGTGCTGTCGTTGGAACACGATTTCGTGATCTGCATCAACATGCTGGGATCGTGCTACGGCTCGACGGGGCCTGGTTCGGTAGACCCAGAGACGGGCAATAGCTACGGGCCGGATTTTCCGCTGGTTTCGATTCGCGATAATGTCCGGGCGCAGGCCAAGCTGCTTGACTCGCTCGGCGTGCGGCGGCTGCGGCTGGTACTGGGCGGATCGATCGGCGGGATGCAGGCTCTGGAGTGGGCGATCCACGACCCGCAACGCGTGCAGCGCGCGTTGGTGATCGGTGTTGCGCCGCTTTCGGCGATGGGGCTGGCGCTGAACCATCTGCAGCGGCAAGCGATCTTGCATGACCCAGAGTGGATGGGCGGCCATTATCTGCCGCAACGGCCTCCGCGCCGGGGCCTGTCTCTGGCGCGGCAGGTGGGCATGATGAGCTACAAATCCACGGAGCTCTTTGACGAGCGCTATGGCCGCAAGCCGAACCGCAACGGCGAGGACCCGTGGACGCTGGACAATCTGGGTGGAGGGCTGGTGGGCGGGCGCTTCGATATCGCCGGCTATCTCGACTACCAGGGCGAGCGCTTCGTCGAGCGTTTTGACGCCAACTCATATCTGGCGATCCTGCGCACGATGGACACCTGGGATCCACTGCGTGGCTTTAGCTCGCCTGAGGAGGCTTTTGGCGGGATTCGCGCGCGGTTGAGCTTTGTCGGGATCAGCTCGGACTGGCTTTTTCCGCCCCAGAACGTGCGCGATTTTGCCTATACGATTCGTGCGGCCGGGGTTTCGGCCGACTACCGGGAGATGACCAGCGCCCACGGCCACGACGCCTTTCTGGCCGAACAAGCCGAACTGGTGCGTCTGTTGCAATAGGGCCGGGAACCTTTTTCAACATTCAGGTGTCTAAGCCGATATGCACCCAAAGGAACGGCAAGCCGGGGGACTGGGGCAGGGGTGTTGGTTGCGGCGAGTTTTTGCATGGTGGCGGGGGGCTTTGGGGATAATTCAGACTGCCTGGCCGGGGCATTCCACAACGCGCGAGCCGGTTCGTACGCGGCTTACTGAGGGAAATCTCTCTTTCCTGCACAACTTCCCTTGTAATGAAGGGCAGGGCTTTCTATAATCCATGCATCACCGCATTGGAAGCCGTGGTATCGTTGATCCGTCACCCCGGCGCTCAACCGCCCAAAAGAACGGTTGCGCATACCGCGAGCGGGTGCTTAACATTGATTTCCATTTTGGAATTTCCCAGGAGCACTGAATGAAGAAGTTAGTTTTCGCGTCTGTCATGGCATTGGCGACCATCGGCTTCGTTGCCGCGCCTATGCTGCGAGCCCAGGATTCGATCACCATCAAGGATCCGCAAGAGTTCAACGCTTACCAACTCGCCAATACGCAAACCGACCCAAAAGCCAAGGCTGTGCAACTGGAAGCCTTTCTGACTGCCTATCCGCAGAGTGTCGTCAAGTCTGCTGTGCTCGACTCTTTGATCGATACCTACCAGGGATTGAACGATGCCGACAAGACCTTGAGCGCTGCCAGCCGCCTGCTTCAGCTGGACCCCAACAACATGAAGGCCATCTTTATCTCGGTTTTCATCAAGAAGGGCCAATGCGCCAAGAATAGCGATGCCACGACCTGCGACGACGCAGCGGCGCTTGCCCAGAAGGGGCTGACGGCTGCCAAGCCCGCTGCTACCTCCGACGATGACTGGAAGAAGCTGACTGGCGGAACCTATACGGCATTTCACTCGGCAATCGCTCTGGACGACATCGTCTCCAAGAAAGATTACAAGGCCGGGATTGCCGAGTATCGCACCGAACTGATGCTCTATCCAGCCGCTCAGACCCAGGGGGGGCCGGGACTATGGGATACGCTGCAACTGGCTGAGGCATATGTCAAACAGGAGCCTGTTGACGCCAAAGCGGCGCTTCAAGCCGCGGCTAAGGCAAAGACCTCGGCCGATCCCGCCGCCAAGGCAGATGCCAAGACTGCGAGGGATGCGGATGGAAACGACCTCGTACAGGCCGTCTGGTTCTATGCCCGCGCATGGAACTTCGCTCCCCCGAGCCTGAAGACACCGATCGAATCCAAGATGAAGTTCTATTACACGAAGTATCACGGCAATGCGGACGGATTGGATGCCGTGAAGACTCAGGCGGCTGATACGCTTTTTCCGCCGGGAACCTTTGTCCTCTCTGCGGCAGCAACGCCTGCCGAGATTGTTCATAAGCTGATGGTGGAGACTGCCGACCTGAACACACTGGCGCTGAGCGACAAGGAGTATATTCTGGCCAACGGCGACCAGGAAGATGCCGACAAGCTCTGGGCTGTCATGAAGGGTAAAGCGACACCGGTTCCGGGAGAGGTCATCTCGGCTACCGCTGCTCAGATTCAGCTCGCGGTGTCTCCGGATGCCACCGGCGCCACTCCCAAGTATGCCGACTTTATTGTCAATCTGAAGACTCCTCTGACAGAAAAAGAAACTCCGCCGGCAGCAGGTTTCGTCTACGGAATTCAGCCTGCGGCGGAACTGGATGCCACCTACGACTCTTACACGCAGGTCGCTGCAACGGACACGAGAGCGCAAACCGTACAGATCGTACTGACTGACGGCTCGATCGTGCCAGAGAAGAAGAAGGCGGCTCCAGTGCACCACCCGGCAGCCAAGCCCTCTGCGGCACATAAGCCGGCGGCGAACTGACGGTTTGAATGATTTGATTTGTTGACTGCGCCGCGGCCTTCAAGACCTCGGCGCACCCAACCCCTCCTCCTGGGACATCAAGGGCAGCCTGATTAAGGCTGCCCTTTTTTCGTACCTCAATTTTCAATTGAAGGGGTGCTCGAAGCAGGTTATTCGCCGAGCATGATTCGCTGGATTCGCAGGGCGCGGCCTGTACTCGAATCGCAGTTGATCAGCGCGGCGCACATCTTCGGGTTTCCTTTGGCGGCTTCGAATTTGCCGGGCATTCCGGTGAGAAATCTGCGCACTACGAGATCCTTTTCGACGCCGATCACGCTATCGTAGGGGCCGCTCATGCCTACGTCGGTCTGGTAAGCGGTTCCTTCGGGCAGCACGCGCTCGTCGGCGGTGGGAATATGCGTGTGGGTGCCGAGCACCGCAGTGGCGCGGCCATCGAGATGCCAGCCCATGGCAACCTTTTCGCTGGTGGCTTCGGCGTGGAAGTCGACAACAATGACCTTGGCCTTGATGCCTTCCAACAAGCGATTAGCGGCTTGGAATGGGTCGTTTGTCGTATTCATGAAGACACAGCCTTGGAGGTCGATGACCGCATAGTCCACGCCGCTCTCAGTGGTGCCCTCGAAGACGCCGTAGCCTGGCAGGCCGGGTTGCAGGTTGGCCGGGCGCAGGACGCGGCGTGGGCGCTCCTGGCTGTCGGCGGGGACCGAGTTGAAGTACTCGATCAGTTCGCGCTTGTCCCAGACGTGGTTGCCGGTTGTGAGCACGTCGGCGCCCAGGTCGAAGAGGTCTTCGGCGATCTGCGGAGTCAGGCCAAAGCCGCCGGCGGCGTTTTCGGCGTTGATGATGACCAGTTCGACTTCATTCGCCTGGCGGACGTGGCCGATGTGTTCACGCACGATCCTGCGGCCCGCGCTGCCGAAGATGTCGCCGATGAAGAG
>CAYVMS010000271.1:0-4218 GCA_964452615.1 uncultured Occallatibacter sp. | reverse complement strand
CAACCGCGGTGTGAGTCGTAAAGACATTTCCGGCCCGCGTAACTGCCAGAGCTAGGTCGAACGGCTTTTCATGATCCTCCATATAGCAGTGCGCCCTTTCGAGCACCGCGAACGCTGCATGGCCTTCATTGAGATGGCAGACTTCGGGCTGCAAACCAAGCGCGCGCAGCAATCGCCATCCACCGATGCCGAGAATGATCTCCTGCTTCAGCCGCATCTCCGCATCGCCGCCATAGAGTTCACTGGTGATTCCCCGATGTGCAGCAGTGTTGGCGAAGTCGTTTGTGTCGAGCAGGTAAAGCTTTGTCCTGCCGACAGAGACCTCCCAGCAGCGGAGCCAGATCAGTGCTCCCGACAGGTGGATCTGCAGCCGAAGCCACTCGCCATTTTTCTGCCGCAGCGGCCGGATGGGAAGCTGGCCAGGATCATTGACCGGATAAAGTGCCTGCTGGCGGCCTTCCGCATCGAAGTCCTGACGGAAGTATCCTTGACCATAGAGCAGCCCAACGCCCACAACTGGAACACCAAGGTCGCTTGCCGCCTTGATCTGATCGCCCGCGACATTTCCAAGCCCACCTGAATAGATGGGCAGTGCTTCGCTCAACATGAACTCCATGCTGAAGTAAGCGACCGTCGTTAGAGCTCGTTCCGGATGCTTGCGTTGGAACCATGCGTCAGCTTCATAGGATTCACGATTGCGCTTAAGCAGGCTGTCGAGACGGCCGCGGAACTCTACATCACCCAATGCAGTCTTGATCTTTTCGTGAGAGACCGTTCGCAAGATGACCCACGGGTTTTGCGTGGTTTCCCAGAGTTCCTTGTCGAGCCCCTTCCACAACTCGTCTGCAGCATGGTTCCAGGACCAGTGGAGATTGAGCGCCAATTCAACCAGCGAATCGATTCCATCAACCTTAAACCGATCGGACGGTGCCTTCGGATCGTTCAATATCTCCTCCTCAGTGCCTCCTGCGTTTCTAGTCCAGAGAGCGGAGGCAAGCTAACCTAAACCTCTTGCGATTGCCTGCCCTCGTCTTGATTTCAGTCGGATGTCGATTAACTGTCGGTAAACATCGCCTTCTGCGGATGTCCCTTGGCCAGTGGAGCCGGTGCGGCGGCATCGCTGAAATCTCTTGTCCACTGCCAGTTTCTGATCTCCGGCATATCTTCCAGATGCTCGCGGATATAGTCATGATGGCGCTGGAGCTCCTGATTGAAAAAGCTGATGGCATTCTCAGCTTGCAAACGAAGACGGGGGATATGCGTCAGGGCATCCAAGGCAAGGTGGAAGCGGCTCATCTCATTCAGAACCACCATGTCGAAGGGTGTCGTGGTCGTTCCGCGATCCATGTAGCCATGCACATGGAAGCGAGCTTCATTGGAACGCCCGTGAACCAGTGTATGAATGAGCCAGCGGTTGTTGTGGAAGGCGAAGATAACCGGCGCCTTCTCAGTGAACAGTGCATTGAACGACATCTCGTCCATCCCGTGCGTATGCTTGTCGGGAAACATCAGAGTCATCAGGTCGACAACATTGACCACGCGCACCTTGATGCCCGGCACATGTTTCTGCAGCAGCCACGAGGCCGCGCAGGTCTCGATCGTTGGAACATCGCCGGCGCAGGCCAGTACTACATCCGGCTCTCCGCCTTCATCGTTGGTTGCAAACTTCCATGTGGATGCGCCGCGCGAGCAATGCTCGAGAGCCTCATCCATGTTCAGCCATTGGAGCTGCGGCTGTTTGCCGCAGGTGACGACATTCACGTAATTGCGGCTGCGCAGGCAATGGTCGAAGACGCTGAGGAGGCAGTTGGAGTCCGGTGGATAGTACACGCGGATCACTTCACTCCTGCGCGCCAGAGCGTTGTCCACGTACCCGGTTGCCTGGTGACTGAAGCCATTGTGGTCGTTGCGCCAGGCATGACTTGTGAGCAGAACATTGAGGGACGCGAGCGGCCTGCGCCACGGGAATTCGCGGCATTGCTCAAGCCACTTGGCATGTTGGGTGGTCATCGAATCGACCACCTGCGCGAAAGCCTCGTAGGAGGACCACATGCCATGGCGCCCCGTGAGCAGGTAGCCTTCGAGCCATCCCTGGCAGAGATGCTCGCTCAGCACTTCCATGACGCGGCCGTCCGGACCCAGATCATCGTCGATCGAGACAATTTCGGCCATCGAGCACCGTTTCGTAGCCTCGAAGATGGAGTTCAGACGATTGGAATTCGATTCATCGGGGCAGAACATGCGAAAGTTCTTCAGATTCATTTTGAAGATGTCGCGAAAGAAGTCTCCTAGCTTGCGCGGCGCCTCGGCGAGAACCTGACCCGGCCCTGGAATCTCGAGGGCGTAATCGGTGAAGTCGGGCAGTGCCAAGGTGATCAACGCGCGTCCGCCATTCACGTGAGGATTGCCTCCCATGCGGCGATTACCGGCAGGGGCGAGGGCCGTCAATTCTTCGATGAAGGCGCCGTTCGCATCGAAGAGTTCCTCGGGCTTGTAGCTTTTCATCCAGGCTTCAAGAATCTTGAGATGCTCAGGGTTTTCACGGACTGTTGCGAGTGGGACCTGATGCGCGCGAAATGTGCCTTCGATTGGGATTCCATCGACCTCCTTGGGGCAGGTCCATCCCTTTGGCGTGCGAAATATGATCATTGGCCAGACCGGCTGCTTCTTGAATCCGTTCTTGCGAGCCTCCTGCTGAATTCCCCTAATCTCGGAATAGCAATCCTCAAGTGTTTGTGCCAATAGCTGATGCACGACTTCGGGGTCGTCACCCTCGACAAAGTAGGGTTTGTAACCCCGTCCTACATAAAGCGCTGTCAAGTCTGCATCGCTCGTGCGTCCCTGGGCCGTTGGCCCTGAGATTTTGTAACCATTAAGGTGAAGGATTGGCAGGACCGCGCCGTCTCGAACCGGATTGACGAAGTTGACTGACTTCCAGCTTCCTTCGAGCGGGCAGGTCTCGGACTCGCCATCCCCGATGACGCAGGCGACAATCAGGTCGGGATTATCGAAGGCAGCGCCGAACGCATGAACCAGCGAGTAGCCAAGCTCTCCCCCCTCATGCATCGAATTTGGGACGTGCGGCCCACAGTGGCTGGGCACGCCGCCCGGCGTCGAGAACTTGCGGAACATGAGCCGAAGACCGTCCTCATCGTGAGTGATCTCAGGATGAACCTCGGTGTAGGAGCCTTCCAGATAAGAACAGGCATTCAGCGAGGGGCCTCCGTGTCCAGGACCGGAGATGTAGATAACGTCCGCATCGTGCTCTTTGATCAGCCGGTTCAAATGAATGTAGATGAAGTTCTGTCCAGGCGAGGTTCCCCAGTGACCGAGCAGCCTTGGCTTGATCTGTTCTGCCTTGAGCGGCGAGCGAAGCAGTGGATTGTCAAACAAGTAGATCTGGCCGATGCAAAGATAGTTTGCCGCACGCCAGTAGCGATTCATCTTGTCCAGCATCTCAGGCGAGAGTGGTCCCTTGGGCATTGGGGCTCTCTCTTCGTTTTTGCCGTCGGCCGCGACTGCGGTCGACAGACTCACGTCGAAGATGAACCCTGATGAATTGCCAAACTGATCGAAGTTCTTGCTGAAGGGTTGAGGCAGGTCATCCTTCTCAACTTTGATGGGAATCTCCGTGGTGGCCATATTGACTGTTCCGTTCCATTTCTCCGCAACTTATAACAGCGCGGTGGGGGCTAATTTCGGTTTTCTTGGGTTTGCTTGCGATGGATCTCCGGCGTCATTTCGCCAGTAGCTTTTTGATCGAGTGCAATTCGAGATGACGCTTTTCAGTGGTTTTTGGATACGCCATCTTGAGTTCCCCAAGCGCATCAAGAACGATCTGCGAGACGATGAGCCGCGCGTTCTCCTTATCGTCGGCGGGCACGACGTACCACGGTGCATGATGCGAGCTTGTCGCTTGAAGGCAATCCTCGTATGCCTCCATGTAGTGTTTCCAATATTTCCGCTCGTGAATGTCAGAGGTGCTGAACTTCCAGTTCTTGTCTGGTTCATCGATGCGCGCTAGAAATCGCTTCCGTTGCTCCTCGTAAGACAGATGCAGAAATATCTTGACGATTTTCGTGCCATTTAGATGGAGGTGCTTCTCCTGATCCGCGATGGATTCATACCGCTGCTTCCAAATGTCCTTCTCGTCGCGCAACGCTTCGGGAAGCCCCTGGCTGCGGAGAAGCTCCGGGTGCACTCGAACAACCAACACTT
>CAYVMS010000270.1:0-4238 GCA_964452615.1 uncultured Occallatibacter sp. | reverse complement strand
TTTCGAACCAATCCTTGACCCGATCCTCGACCTTGCGGCGGGTGGGTTGTTCGCGCTGAATTTCCAGAAATCCTGTCACCTTACCCATGTTGCACCTCTGCCGTAGCCGTCACCAGAGGCGACGATTTTGTTTCAGGAGAATAGACCTCTTCAACGCGGGGAATGCCAAGAACACGCTTGTACTCGTGCGGGAAGACCTTGATGAATCGCGGCTGCGCGTCGGTCCAGTTTTCGAGAATCCAGGCGGCGCGCGGGCTGCCGGTCAGGTCGCGGTGGCGCGCAAGCAGTCCGCGCACCTCAGCCACGTCTTCATCGGTGACCAGAGGCTCGAGATCGACGCTTGTCTGATTGCAGCGGCGCGCAGTGAAGTCACCGCGGTCGTCATAAACGAATGCTCGCCCGCCGCTCATGCCAGCGGCGAAGTTGCGGCCGGTCTTGCCGATCACGACGACGGTGCCGTTGGTCATGTATTCGCAGCCGTGGTCGCCCACGCCCTCGACGACCGCGATGGCGCCAGAGTTGCGAACAGCGAAGCGTTCACCGGCGATGCCGTTGAGAAAGACCTCGCCGCTGGTCGCGCCGTAGAGCACGACGTTGCCAACCAAAATGCTCTCTTCAGGCAGGAAGCTCGATGTTTTAGGCGGATAGGCGATGATGCGCCCGCCGGAGAGTCCCTTGCCCATGTAGTCGTTGGAGTCGCCTTCAAGCTCCAGCGTGACGCCGTTCGGTACGAATGCGCCGAAGCTCTGACCTGCCGAGCCGGTGAACTTGAAGTGAATGGTCCCTTCCGGCAATCCGGCAGAACCGTAGCGCCGGGCAATTTCGCCGCCTAGCATTGCGCCTACCGTGCGGTGCACGTTGCGGATGGCGAAGTTAGCCGTGACGGGAGTCTTGGATTCGAGGGACGGAGCGGCTGTCTCGATGAGCTTGTGATCGAGTGCCTTGTCGAGGCCGTGGTCTTGCGCTTGAATCTTGCGGCGGGCGACACGCGACGGCAACTCTGGCTCGTAGAGGATCGAAGAGAGATCGATGCCTTTCGCCTTCCAGTGAGCATCGGCGATGGCGGCGTCGATTTTGTCCACGCGGCCTACCATCTCATCGACGGTGCGGAAGCCGAGCTTGGCCATGTGCTGGCGGACTTGTTCGGCGATGAAGAAGAAGAAGTTGACCACATGTTCAGGTTGGCCTTTGAAGCGCTCGCGCAACACCGGGTCCTGAGTGGCGATGCCCACCGAGCAGGTATTCAGGTGGCACTTGCGCATCATGATGCAGCCCATGGTGATCAGCGGCATGGTGGCGAAGCCGAACTCTTCTGCGCCAAGCAGCGCTGCGATAACCACGTCGCGGCCAGTCTGAAGCTTGCCGTCGGTCTGCACCTTAATGCGGCCACGGAGATCGTTGAGCAAAAGGACTTGCTGCGTCTCGGCGAGGCCTAACTCCCAGGGAAGCCCCGCGTGCTTAATTGAACTGAGCGGCGATGCGCCGGTGCCGCCGTTGTCGCCGGAGATGAGCACTACATCGGCGTGGGCTTTGGCGACGCCGGCTGCGACTGTGCCGACGCCGACCTCTGATACCAGCTTGACGGCGATGCGAGCCTGGGGATTGACGTTCTTGAGGTCGTAGATCAGTTGCGCGAGATCTTCGATCGAATAAATGTCATGATGCGGCGGCGGTGAGATCAGGCCCACGCCGGGAATGGAGTGGCGGGTTCTGGCGATGATCTCATCGACCTTGTGGCCGGGCAATTGTCCGCCCTCACCGGGCTTTGCGCCCTGAGCCATCTTGATCTGCAACTCGTCGGCGTTGACGAGGTAATTTGTGGTGACGCCGAAGCGCCCGCTGGCGACCTGTTTGACGGCCGAGCGGCGCGAGTCGCCGTTCGCGTCGGGCTTGAAGCGCTCTTCCTCTTCGCCTCCCTCGCCGGTGTTGGACATGCCGCCGAGCCGGTTCATGGCAATGGCGAGAGTCTCGTGAGCTTCCTTGCTGATCGACCCGTAGCTCATGGCGCCGGTCGTGAAGCGCTTGACGATCTCCTTGGCCGGTTCGACTTCTTCAATCGGAAGGGGCTTATCAGCGTACTTGAGTTGCAGCAGACCGCGCAGCGTGCAGAGGTGGCGGTTCTGATCGTCGAGCAGGGCTGTGTACTCTTCAAAGGTCGCCGGATTATTCTGCCGCACGGCGTGCTGCAGCTTGGCGATGGTCTCAGGATTGAGCAGGTGATACTCGCCGCCCTGGCGGAATTGATAGTGACCGCCGACAACCAATTCAGTTTCAGACTCGGTGAGCGGCTGGAAGGCGTAGGCGTGTTTCATCTGCGCCTCGCGCGCCAAGACGTCAAGACCCACACCCTCGATGCGCGAGGCGGTGCCGGAGAAGTAGGCATTGACCAGAGACTGATTCAGACCTACCGCTTCGAAAACCTGCGCGCCGCGATAGCTTTGCAGCGTGCTGATGCCCATCTTCGAGAAGGTCTTGAGCAGGCCCTTGTTGATGGCCTTGATGAAGTTCTTCTCGGCATGGGCGCCGGTGACTTTGTCAGGTAGCAAGCCCAGACGTTTCAAGTCGTGCAGAGTTTCGAAGGCCAGATAAGGATTAATAGCGCTTGCGCCGTAGCCTATAAGCAGGGCGAAGTGCATCACCTCGCGCGGCTCGCCGCTCTCGATGATCAGCGCGACCTGGGTGCGTGTCTTGTCCCTGACTAGGCGGTTGTGCACGGCGGCCATGGCCAGTAGGCTGGGAATCGGAGCATAGGTTGCATCGACGCCGCGGTCCGAGAGGATCAGCAGTGTGTAGCCGGATTCGACGGCGTGAGCGGCGCGATTGCTGAGGTCTTCGAGCGAGTGCTTGAGGCCGCGTTCGCCATCCTCGGCGCGGAAGAGCGTGGGCAGCGTGGTGGCCAGCAAGTCACCGGAAGAGACGCGGCGCAGCTTTTCGAGATCGCGATTGGTCAGGATCGGATGCGGCAGCTTGAGCGTGTGGCAGTTCTCCGGCGCCTCATCGAGAATGTTGCGCTCGGTGCCGATATAGCTGATCAGCGACATCACCAGCTCTTCGCGGATGGGATCGATGGGCGGATTGGTGACCTGCGCAAAGAGCTGCTTGAAGTAGCTGAAAAGCGACTGCGGGCGGTCTGAAAGACAGGCCAGCGGCACATCCGCGCCCATGGAGCCGACCGGTTCCGCCGCTGTGGCGCCCATCGGTCCCAACAGGATTCTCAGATCTTCTTCGCTATATCCGTAGGCGCGCTGGCGGCGCAGCAGCGTCTCGGGATTCGAGGCGATGACGCGCGAGGGCTCGGGCAACTGCTCGATGGTGACCTGCTGCTCTTTGAGCCATTGTCCATAAGGTTGCCGGTCGGCCAACTGCTTTTTAATCTCTTTGTCGGAGATGATGCGCTTCTGGACGGTATCGACCAGGAACATGCGGCCTGGTTGCAGGCGGCCTTTCTTGCGCACGTCCTTGGCCGGAATGTCGAGGACGCCGGCCTCGGAGGCTAGTACCACCAGATCGTCTTTGGTGACGACGTAGCGGCCGGGACGCAATCCGTTGCGGTCGAGGGTTGCGCCGATCACGCGGCCATCGGTGAAGGCCATGGCGGCGGGGCCGTCCCATGGCTCCATCAGCGAGGCGTGGTACTCGTAGAAGGCGCGCTTGTCCTCGTCCATGTCGGGGTTGCCGGCCCAGGCCTCTGGGATCAGCATGGCCATGACATGTGGCAGGGAACGGCCCGACTGGTAGAGGAATTCCACAGCATTGTCGAAGGAGGCTGAGTCGCTGCCCTCGGGCATGATGACCGGATATAGATCGTCGATTTTGCCGTCGTAGAGCGGGCTTTCGAGAACAGACTGGCGCGCATTCATCCAACTGATGTTGCCGCGAATGGTGTTGATTTCGCCGTTGTGCGCTGCATAGCGGTAGGGGTGGGCCAGCTTCCAACTGGGGAAGGTGTTCGTCGAAAAGCGCTGGTGAACCAGGCAAAGAGCGCTGGTGACGAGCGGATTGGCCAACTCGAAATAAAACTTCTCGATCTGCGGAGCCAGCATCAGGCCTTTGTAGACGATGGTCCGGCATGAGAGCGACGGAATATAAAAAAACTCTTTACCCTCGATCTCGGAGGCGGCCATTTCGTTTTCGGTCCGGCGGCGAACGCGATAGAGCAGGCGCTCGAAGGCGTCGTCGTCAGCCTTCATGTGCTCGGGCTTGGCCAGGAACAACTGCTCAATATACGGTTGGGAGGC
>CAYVMS010000269.1:0-4242 GCA_964452615.1 uncultured Occallatibacter sp. | reverse complement strand
GTGATCTGGCGCATGTGCTGCACGGCGTGGACGACATCGCCGGTGCCCGCTTCGCCCTTGGTGCGGATCATGGCAGCGCCCTCGGCGATGCGCCGGAGAGCTTCGCCCAGGTTGCGCGCGCCGCAGACAAAAGGCGTGGTGAAGGCGTGCTTGTCGATGTGGTGGGCCTCGTCGGCGGGGGTGAGGACTTCGCTCTCGTCGATGAAGTCGACGCCCAGCTCTTGCAGGATCTGCGCCTCAGCGAAGTGGCCGATGCGGGCCTTGGCCATGACGGGGATCGAGACCGCCTGGATGATCTGCTTGATCAGCGAGGGCTTGGCCATGCGGGCCACGCCGCCCTCGGCGCGGATCATTGCCGGCACGCGTTCGAGAGCCATGACGGAGGTGGCGCCGGATTCTTCGGCGATGCGCGCCTGCTCGACGTTCATTACGTCCATGATGACGCCGCCCTTGAGCATCTCGGCCAGACCGACCTTTAGGCGCAGGCTGGTGGCGGTAATACGGTTGTTCTCATTTGTTTCCGGCATGAACTTCGACCTCGTTTGGAGGCGGCTCTGGGTGCGCTGAAGGCGCTGAAGGCCGCGTTTTGATCTCTCTTCCAGTGTAGCAGCGATGAGATTGGAGGGTTTCAAAGGAGGACGTCCGTCGGAGTCATTCTTAGCTCTTCCCAATCTGCGTGTCTCTATTCTGGTCATCTTTCTGCTCTGATTCCGGGTACATGGCCACTGCACAAGTAATGTCGCCGCAGGCTGCCGCAACTCCGCCTCAGGTTGTTGCGCCGCCGCGTCCGGCCCCTCCGGCGGGCGGACTGGAGATGAGAGCTGAGCAAGCGCTGGTGCCGTCTCCACATCTGCCAGTGGGGAGCTCGGGAATTGTGCTGACCGCGCCGCTTGCGCGGCTACCGGTGGAACTGGATGTGGCCGTGCCGGTAAGGGAGTTTCGCGTGCGCAATCTGCTCACTTTGGAGCCGGGCCAGGTGATCGAGAGCCGGTGGGCACATAGCGAGGATATGCCGCTGGCCGCGGGCGCGGTTCAGTTGGCCTGGAGTGAGTTTGAGGTGGTCGATTCGCAGTTGGCGGTGCGGGTTACGCGAATGGTTTAGAGGCAGGGAATAGGGACTAAGGGGCTAGGGGGATCGATGAAGGTGGGCAATAAGAGGGAGGCCGTGGGCGGAGCGTCCGAGGGAGGACTGGCTGGGTGGCTGCTCGGGCGGCTGCGCTCCGGCGTCCGACGGCGGCCACGGCTGGAACTTGTGGAGCGGATTGCGCTCGCTCCGAGGCAGTCGCTCTCGCTGGTTGAGGCCGAAGGACGGCGCTTTCTGGTGGTGACTTCGCCGGAGGGCTCGCCGGCGTTTTATGCGCTGGATGAAAGGCCGATGCTGGCGCGTCCGCGAAACAACGTGGTGCGCATCGACGGTCCGGCGCGACTGGTTGCGAGACTAGCCGCGAGGGTCTCATGGTAGCTGCTTTGATAATGGCGGCGCCGCCGACGTTGCTTCCGCTGCCGGACCTGAACGCGCGGCTGCATCCGGCGGATTCGACGCCGTGGACGATTCTGCTTGTTCTGACGCTGATTACGCTGCTGCCGGCGATTCTGATGGCGATGACGCCGCTAGTGCGGCTGCTGGTGGTCTTCCATTTTTTGCGGCAGGCGCTTGGGACGCAGACCGCGCCCTCGAACCCCACGCTGCTGGGGCTGGCGCTGATGATGACGTGGTTCCTGATGACTCCGGTGTTGAACCAGGTGGACCAGCAGGCCGTCGAGCCTTTTCGCGCTGGGCAGATTACGGGGATGGAGGCAATCGACCGCGGGGCTCGGCCGGTGAAGCGCTTTCTGCTGCGCTATGCGCGGGAGAAGGATCTCGCGCTGTTTACGGCAGCGGGGCAGATTCCGCGCCCCAACACGGCTGAAGATCTGCCGATGCGAGTCGTCGTGCCGGCTTACATTCTCTCGGAGTTGAAGGCGGGCTTTGCTATTGGCGCGGTGCTGTTCCTGCCGTTTCTGCTGATCGACATGGTGACAGCGGCGGTTACGACCTCGATCGGCATGTTTCAGTTGCCGCCGGTAGTGGTGTCGACACCACTGAAGATTTTGCTGTTTGTGATGGTGGATGGGTGGAATCTGCTGGCCGGTTCGCTATTGAAGAGCTTTTGAGTCGTTTGAGGGGATGGAAGATGACGCCTGACCTGGTTGCGGAGTTGTTGCGCCAACTGATGAAGGAGGCCTTGATCCTTTCGGCGCCGCTGCTGATCGCGACAATCCTGCTGAGCTTTGTGTTGAGTCTCGTTCAAACTCTGACCAGCCTGCAGGAGCAGTCGCTGACCTCGGTGCCGCGGCTGGGGGCCGTGGCCGTGATTCTGTTGGTCGGGATGCCGTGGTTCCTGATGCGAATGGCGGCGTATACGCGGCTGCTGCTCGGGGATTTTCACCGGTTTTTGGGGTAGGGGACGGGGCGGAGTTAGCGGGATTAGCGGAGTCAGCGGAGTTAGCCGCGCTTCGCGCGTGTTAGCGGTGTTCGACAACGCAAGCCTCGCAAACTCAGCTAACAACGCTGTCTCTACTAGCACCGCTTACGAGGAGGACGACGATGCCCGACTGGACGAACTTTCTTTGGGCCATGACGCTGGCTTTGGTGCGGGTGAGTGGGGTCGTGGCCTTCGCGCCTTTCTTTTCGTCGACTGCACTGCCGCTGCGCGCCAAGGCTGTTTTTGTTGGCGCGATGGCCTATTTGCTGGCTCCGCTGGTGGCTGCGCTGCCGGGGGCGCAAGTGTCGCTTGGTTTCTCGGCTCTGCTGGGCGAGTTGGCCGTGGGACTTGTGTATGGCCTGACTTTGACGCTGCTGAACGAGATGATGCTGTTTGCCGGGCAGATTCTGGGAGCGCAGTTCAGCTTTTCAATGGTGAACCTGCTTGACCCGACCTCATCGATTCAGACGCCGTTGCTGGGCGATCTCTTTCAGATGATGGGCACGCTGGTGGTGATTGGGGCCGGTCTGGACCGGATACTGCTTGCCTCGATGGTGCGCAGCTTTCGCGTGGCGCCGCTGGGCAGTTACGCTCTGGCTCCTACATCTGCTCTCGAAATCGTGCGCGCGGCGAGTGGCATTTTTCTGGCCGCCCTTGAACTGGCCGCGCCGGTGCTGGCGGCGACATTGCTGGTTGAGGTGGCAATCTCTCTGCTGGGCAAGCTAAGCCCGCAGTTGCCGGTGATGAGCCTGACTGTGCCTGTAAAGACTCTGACCGGCTTTGCCCTGCTCACCGGTTCGCTGGCCCTTTGGCCGCGCTTCATTGAGGCCCGCTTTAGCGGATTGCTGGATTTGGCCGAGCGGCTGGTAGCCCTGCCTGTGGCGAGGGGATAGCCGATGGCCGGAGAGCGCACCGAAGAAGCAACCCAGCACCGGCGTGAGCAGGCGCGCAAGGATGGCGACATCCTGCATAGCCGGGAACTTTCGGCTGCGGCGGGAACCCTGGCCGGAGTGATGGTGCTGGGGGCGATGGGCAGCCATTTGCTAGTCATTTGGCGGGGCACGTTCGCGGCATTTCTCGATCTTGGGCTTGGCGCGCATTGGGAGCCGACTGAGATTCAACCCACACTTGCCGCCATTCGCTCCCTGACAATTGCAATTCTCGGTCCACCGGCGCTGGTAATGGCTGCAGTGGCAGCGGCCGCTCTCGGCGTGGGGATGCTGCAGACCGGGGGCATCAATTTTTATAGCGGGGCGGTTGGCTTCAAACTGGATCGCATCAATCCGATCTCAAACATTAAAAATCTCTTCTCATTGCGGGCGGCCGCGAGGCTGGCCAAGTCGCTGATCCCGGCGAGCATGCTGGCCGTTTTTGCCGTGCAGCGCATCGCACGGCAGTTGACTCTGCCTCCCTTTTCGATGACGCGGCTTGAGATGTTGGGCTCGGACATTTATGGACTTTTGCTGGCCGCTGCCTGGCTGCTCTTCGGCTGGTCGGTGATCGACTACCTTGTGGAGTGGCAGAGCCGCGAGTCGCGGTTGAAGATGAGCCGCGAGGATCTCCGCGACGAGTTCAAGCAGACCGAGGGCAGCCCGCAGATTCGCGGCCGCATTCGCAACCTGCAGCGGCAAGCGCGGCGGCGCAAGATCAAGGACGATGTCGCTAAAGCTGCCGTGGTGCTGACCAACCCGACCCACTATGCCGTGGCTCTGGGATTCGATTTCTCGACCATGGAAGCGCCCAGAGTTCTGGCCAAGGGCCGCAACCTGCTGGCCGA
>CAYVMS010000268.1:0-4256 GCA_964452615.1 uncultured Occallatibacter sp. | reverse complement strand
TGGAAGTTGGGGAAGTTGGCCACCAGGCGGGAGATGTTGCCGCCGGGCATGCTGACCTCGACCGGAGTACTGATGGCGTAGCCGTTGTCTTCGACACAAAAAACGACGGGCAGCTTGCGGTTGGCGGCGGTATTGAGCGCCTCCCAGAACTCGCCTTGCGAGGTGGACCCCTCGCCCAGCAGAGTGAGGACGACCTCGTCGCCGTGAAACTTCACATCGTGAAAGGCACGATAATCTCCGATAACTTTTTCGGCAGCTTCGGGGTGGTGGCTGAAGTACCGGCCCGCCTCGGCGCATCCCACGGCGTGGAGAACCTGCGAAGCGGTCGCGGAAGAGCAACTGACGATATTGAGGTCGCGGTTGCTCCAATGCGTGGGCATCTGGCGGCCACCGCTGGCGGGGTCAGTGCCTGCGCCCACAGCTTGCAGCATCATGTCGAGAGGCGTGACGCCCAGAGCGAGGCTAAGCGCACGATCGCGATAGTAGGGGAAAAACCAATCGTAGCCGGGGCGCATGGCCAGGGCCGCGCCCACCTGCAGCGCCTCGTGGCCTGCGCCGGAGATCTGGAAGAAGATTTTCTGCTGGCGTTTGAGCAGGATTTCGCGGTCGTCGATGCGGCGGGAGAGGACCATCAGCCGGTAGATCTCAATCAACTGCCGGGGACTGAGGCTGCCGCTGCCAATGGCGGCCGACACGGACTCACGAGCGCTGGAAGTTGCCAGTTCCATTCCCTTGACTCCTCAGAATTCTGTTTTCTCGCTTGCGGGGATCTTCGCGTTACAACTTAGATTGTAGCAAGTCGGACAAACTGGAAACGCGGCCGAAGCCCTATCAGCATGCCAGAAAACTATGGTCCCTAACGGTACGGGGGAAGAAGAAAGGGCTGGGAATCCGTCGCTCCTCGCACGGACATACTCATTTTTCCCTTCACCTTGTGCGCCAGCTTCTCAATCTCGGCAATTTTACTCAGCTCGGCCAGAGTGAGCGAATCGGGATTCGTGCTGCTAACTTCGTCGTTCAACTCTTGAGCGAGCTTGAGCAGCCTGTTTGAGTCCGAGACCATCGACTTCTGGCGCGCGGCATTCATGGCTCGCAGCCGTTCTTCCTCCGGGCGCGGATCGTCGTCGCTTAATGCGCTCAGTGAGCCGCCTATCTGATGGCCCGCACCTTGCTGGGAGCCTGGCTCTATGGGGCCATATTGCGCCCCACTGGGAAATGCAAGCAGAAGCGCCAGTCCCAGCGCGCTTCGCGCAGCTTGAGTAGTTCGCCGGCTTGCCCGGATGCTTGGAGATGTCAGCCGCCGCTCATTTTGCTGGAACGGGCCATGCGGGACTGGGCAATATTGAGACATTCTTCGTGCTGAAAACACCACTCGTCTCCTTAGCTCGCGCCGACCGTGATTTTCATCTTTTCCTTTACATCGTGGGCCAGCTTCTCGATGGCATCGGCCTTGCGAATCACCGTGATGGAGAGTGTGTCCTTGTTTGTCTTGTCCACCTCGGTCTTGAGCTCGGTAGCCAGTTTGAGCAGCGCAGCGCTCTCGTCGGCGATTTGCTTCTTCCGCACTGCGTTGGCCGCCTCGAAGTTCTCTTTCTGGGCCTTCTGTTGATTAATATCGTTCTGTGCATTGGCATCGGGCGCGCGGATGATTTCTGGAGAGTAACGGACATACTGAGCTCGCGACAATCCCTGGCCAACCAGCAACGCGAAGGCGGCAATAGATAGACTTGCTGCGACTCCAATCCACAGCGTCTTTGCACTGCGTGTACGCGGGACGTTCGATCTAAGAGATCGCTTCATAATTTAACCTCCTGTGTTGACAGTAGACCGACTACAAGCGACGGTCCAAATACCGGAGTGGATGCGGGAAAGTTCTCCGGGGGTGCCTGCGGACAGTCTAGTCTAAAGTGAGGAGCGTTGGAATGAATTTGCTCATGTTTTTGTTGATGATTAGAACAGGCTGGTTTGCGGAAGGACGATTCCTGGGCCGTGTGATTGACGGTTGGGCGGACGATGCCGAGGGGTTCACCCGCAACCAGTTGCCACGCCTTCTGGTTGTGGCACTTATCGGCTTTATTCTCAGCCGTTTGCTGGCCTTGATCACAGACAGGATGATCCACGTCGCCGAGCAGCACGCGGCGGGGCCGGCCCGCATCTCCCAGGTAAAAACGCTTGCCGGGGTGATTCGCACCACAGGTCTGGCGATCATCGGGGTCATTGTCGGAATGCATGTTCTGCTGATTATGGGAATTAATCTGGGGCCATTGCTGGCATCGGCGGGAATTGCCGGTGTGGCAATTGGCCTGGCGGCACAGAATATCGTGCGCGATATGCTCAACGGCGTGTTGATCTTGATTGAAGACCAGTTCAACGTGGGAGATACAGTGCGCGTCGCCGGCCTGACGGGAACCGTGGAATCGATGAGCCTGCGCAAGACCTCAGTTCGCGACGGAGACGGGACCCTGTACGTGATTCCCAACTCGCAGATCACCACTGTGGCCAACCTGAGCATGGACTACTCGGTGGCCACCGTGAACGTGAGTGTGGACTTCTCGGCCAATCCCGATCGAGTGCTGGAACTGTTAAAAAGAATTGCCATGGAAGTCCGCAGCAGCGAACAGTTCAAAGATCTCTTCGTGGCCGATCCGCAGATCCTGGGCGTAGACGCTATCAAAGGCTCGGAGCTGATCTTTCCGGTGATTTTCAAAACACTGGCGCAAAAGCAGTATGAGCCGGTGCGAGAGTTCCGCCGCCGCGTGCGACTGGCGCTCGAAGAGCAGGGATTACTGCCCGGCGATCCCTTCCGTGTCTTTAATTCCTTCACAGACAAGGACAAGCCGAACGACGGGCACGGACTGCCGACTGCAGAGACCGCACCGCAGCACGACCCCACTACTCTCAAGCCTCAGGAGGCGAATCTGTTCGGCAGCGAGTAGGGAGTCAGCGAGTCAGGCAGGCTTCGCGCAAAGCATCGGCATCGGTCATCGGCGGCCGGCATGTGTGGCCACGGCAGACAAGGGCCCAGGCTTGCGCTCCAGCCGGCTTGGGAACCTGGAGCAGAGTCTCGGCCAGCGCCTCTGGAAGGCCTCCCTCAACCAGCTTTTCAGGTGCAATGCGAATCACGGCTTTATTGACGGCAAAGCAGGCAACCGCAAGCGCCTCAAGATTCTCGGCCAGCGCGCCGGAGCCAACCACAACCACCTGCATCGGTTCGAGCAGGAGCCGCTCCAAGGCAAGCCCGTAGGAGCCGGCGTAGAGGCCGAAGTGCTCCACGATTCCGGCAAAAGAGGCGAGCGTATCCTCGGCAATCTCGCGATATTCCTTGCACCCGCTTAGGGCCTCAAGGCGCAACAGTGCCGAGGCAGCGGTGGGATTGCCGGCCGGCGTGGGCGAGTCCTGCAACGGCTTGCGTCGTGCGGCCAGTGCACCGAGTGCGGGTGCACCTCCGGCGGGCGCGGCGGTGTCGTAAAAGGCTCCCGCGGTCAGGTCATAGAAGCGGGCAATCATGGCGTCCGCCAGCTTGATGGCGGCGCGGTAGTAACTCATCTCGCCGCTGGCAATCCAGGCATCGATGCAAACATGGAGGGTGAACGCATAGTCGTCGAGCGTGCCGGGCACCTTCTCCGTCGGAGTTCCTTCGGTTAACCCATCACCATAAGCGATTACGTGGCTGAGCGCTTCGGCCCCATTCCAGGCTTCGCGGAGCAGCCGGTCAAGTGTCTTCAGCGCAAACTCCCTGGCCGAATCAATTTGCAAGACCTTCGCCGCTTCGAGATATGCCGACACAGCCATAGCATTCCAGCCGGTGTAGAGCGTGCGATCAATAAAGGGCGTCAGTCGCTTGGCACGGGCCGCAAGCAGCACACGGCGAGCCAAGGCCAGCAGCGAACCAAGCTGCTCCGGGCTCTTCTCGATTTCGGCGGCCAATGATTCAACGGTCTGATTCCGGTGGAGAACGTTCTTGGCCGGATTGTGGTGCATATCGCCCAGCTCGCGAATATCCCAGTAGCGCAGTGCGATCTCTACGTCGCCATCGGAAAACTTCGCCGCACCTAGTGCTTCTCGCACCTCGGTAAGGGTCCACGTGAAGTAGTCGCCGTCATCATCGAGGTTGATATCGGCATCTTGCGAGGCATAGAAGCCGCCGCGCTCGCGGTCCGTCATCGTGGCATCCAACCAGCCGATAATCTCTCTTGCCGTAATCTGAAAATCTTCGCGGGCAAAGCTCTGATAGCCATGCAGGTAGTTGCGCAGCA
>CAYVMS010000267.1:0-4264 GCA_964452615.1 uncultured Occallatibacter sp. | reverse complement strand
CGCGCGGCCAGGAGAACCTCTGCGACGACCTGCTCTTCAACAACGGCGCGTATGCCGAGTTCATTCGCATCCCGGCGCGCATTGTCGCCAAAAATACCCTCCGAATTCCTGACCATGTCGCACTGGAACATGCGGCGCTCACTGAGCCATTGGCCTGCGCGGTCCACGGCTTTGAAGATTCGCGCCCCCATCCCGGCGACACGGTGGCTATCATCGGCGGCGGTCCGCTGGGGCTGATGATTCTTCACGTCGCCGCTCTGGCCGGTTACGAGGTCATCGCCATCGTCAAGCACGATGGCCAGGTCGAGGCTGCCCGCCAGTTAGGCGCGGCTCATGTGGTGCAGACCACCAATATTCGCAAGGCCATCCGGGAGACTCGCGCTCTGACCGCCAAGGGGCGCGGTGTGGACATTGCCATCGAGGCCGTCGGGGTTCCCGAGTCCTGGGAGGAGGCCGTCGAGATGGTGCGCAAGGGCGGCACGGTCAACTTCTTTGGGGGATGCGCTGTGGGCACGCATGTCACTCTCGACACGAATCGCATTCATTACTCAGACATCACCTTACGCGCCACCTTCCACCACACCCCGGCCATCTGCCGCAAAGCCCTCGATCTCATCGCCAGCGGCCGCTTCCAGGCTGGAGCCTTCATAACCGGCCACGCGCATCTCTACGAGCTCAACCGCGTCTTTGAGAAGCTGATGAAGCGCTCGAGTGAGATTAAGACTGCCATTGTGCCCTGAGCAACGCGGGCCGCCCCGGTTGTGCTGGATGGATTGAAGCTTTTGTGAAACGCATAGGCATTAGCCTATACACAAGTGCAATAATATCGGCGGGGCTCTAGCCCCTAGAGGAAGGCTTGGGTTGCAAGAAGAGGACTCCAACGGCGAAGAGATCACTGCGGCGCCCTCCCCGTCAGCGCAGAATGCGGAGCGCCGCGAGTTGCTGCTTCGGCGCGGCTGGTCTGCTCTGCCTGAGAGCTATCGCTTTCCGGTGACTGTGCCAACGCTCGAAGAGGCTCGTGCCTGGTGCAAGCAGTTGGCCGAATCCCACTATGAAAATTTTCATGTAGCTACCTGGTTCCTTCCAAAGGAACTGCGTCCGCACTTTCAGGCCATCTACGCTTACTGCCGCGTCTCCGACGACCTGGGCGATGAGGTGTTCGATCCGGAGCAGTCTCTGGCTCTGCTCGACCTTTGGGGCCAGGAACTCGATGCCTGCTACGCGGGCCGCACGCGCCATCCTGTCTTTGTGGCTCTGGCCGAAACGATCAGGGACTGCTCCATTCCCAAAGAGCCCTTTGCCGACTTGCTCGTAGCCTTTCGGCAGGACCAGGCCGTTACACGCTTCGCCACCATGGAAGATGTTCTGGCCTACTGCCGCTACTCGGCCAATCCTGTGGGTCAATTGGTCCTTTACGTTTGCGGCGAGCACGGCGAAGAAAATGTCCGCCTCTCCGACGCCACATGTACCGCGCTCCAGTTAGCCAACTTCTGGCAAGATGTGAGCCGCGACCTCGCCAAGGGCCGCATCTATATCCCCCAAAAGGATATGGACTCTTTTGGCGTGACCGAGGAGTTCCTCGCCGATGGCGTCGTTACTCCTGGGTTTCGCGCACTCATGCGTTGCGAGGTTGAGTATGCGCGCAATCTTTTTGAAGAGGGGCTTCCACTGATCGGGCGGGTCAACCGTCATCTGGCCGTCGAGCTGGATCTCTTCAGCCGAGGCGGCCTGGAGATTTTGCGCGCCATCGAGAACCGGGATTTCGATGTGCTCAGCAAGCGGCCTGCTATATCGAAGGCTACGAAATTTGCTCTGCTTCTGCGCGCCGTCAGCGGCAAGCTCCTGCCCTTTTTGCGCTTCGGCAAGATGAGTTGAGGGCTGGCCGATTGACGCACGATCCAAAATTGGATGAAGCTTACGCACTCTGCCGCACCATTGCACGGCGCGAGGCGAAGAACTTCTATTACGCATTTGTTGCGCTGCCTGAGCCACGACGCAATGCTATTTGTGCGATCTATGCCTTCATGCGCCAGGCCGACGACCTGGCCGATGATGAAAGTCTGCCGCGCGAGGAGCGCCGCCGCCGTCTCGATGACTGGCAGGCCCACTGGCGCGGAGTTTGCCATGGCGGCGACTCTTCCGATCTGGTTTTTTTTGCAGTGCGCGATGCGGTCGAGCGTTACAATATTCCGCTTAACCTGCTTGACGAACTGATCGCCGGCGTCACCATGGATCTTGATCAGCCCATGGCAGATTATCATCCTGAGCGAGCAAAGCGAGTCGAAGGATCTGCTCCTTTCGTCTCCGGCGCGAGAGTGGGAAACAAGGATGCCGGGTGCCCCATCCTTTCCGCGTCTTCTGCGGAAAGGATGGGAGACCAAAATCTCCCGGATCAGGTCGCGGCCGGCAGCCATCCCCCCGATACCTATGCCACCTTCGACGACCTATACCGCTACTGTTATCTGGTGGCGTCCGTCGTTGGCCTGGTCTGCATTCGTATCTTCGGCTACACCAACCCTCGCGCCGAGAAACTCGCCGAAGAGACTGGTGTAGCCCTCCAACTGACCAACATTCTGCGCGATGTAGCCGAAGATGCCGAGCGCAACCGCGTCTATCTCCCGCTGGAAGACCTCGCCATCCATAACGTCACACTCGACTCGCTGTTACACCGCAGGCCCGGCACACCGCCCACGGCCAATGAACGGGCTCTACTCGCCGCCATCGGCAAGCGCGCCGAAGATCTCTATCAGTCAGCGCAGCGACTGTTGCCCTTGATCGACCCCGAGAGCCGCCCGGCACTGTGGGTGCTGGTCTCGATCTATCACGGCCTGCTCAATCGCATCGAAAAGGCCGATTACGATGTCTTTAGCACTCGTGCCGCCGTTCCCATGCCGCAAAAACTAGTTATCCTCACATCAGGCCTCATGCGCATGGCGTGGGCGCGCCTGTTGGGCTGAACTTACGAACGGCGGATTGAATGGGTGGGCGTTAGGTTAGATCGGCGGAAATTGGTTAACATTGATTCACCTCCCAATCGGTGACACCACCACAACTCTGTCACCCTGAGCGGAGCGTAGCGAAGTCGAAGAACCTGCGGTTGCTTTTGCGGCTGCTTTTTCTAGAGTTGACACTCGCCTTGAAAGGATTCGAGGAGCTATGAAAATCCCCTCGTTGAAACTGGAATCGAAAGTGCTCCTGACAGCGGCAGCAATTTGTATCATCGGCATTCTACGAATGACACATCTAATCCCGTTTTCGGATGAGGGTGATATTTCTTTGCTGTTCTTGATTGGAATGGTTGTTGCCGGATTGCTTCGAAGCTCACCTTCGTATAGGTCGGCTGGTTTTGCTTTGTTATTCCTGTGTTGGGGACTTGGAATCTGGCACCCGACTATACCAAGCAAAACAGCTACAGATCAATTCTTTAAGGCCGGAACTCCAATTGTGTACGGGGCAGGCTTCCTAGTCTTTACCTATTCTGCTATCAGGGAATACCTCAAGAGGAAGCGGAACGATGGCTCGGAGATTTCAACAGGTAGCTGAAGGGGACGGGATAGGCAACCGCAGGCCCTTCGACTCCGCTTGTGACAAAGAACGCGCCAAACCTTGCTCAGGATGGCAGACTATTTGTGAGTAGTTTAGAACAGAGTTCCCAAACATTCGTCACCGTCATCGGTGCAGGCGTGGCCGGCATGAGCGCAGCATGCGCGCTGGCCGAGGCAGGCTTCCGCGTGCAACTGGTCGAGCGTCGCGGCTACCTGGGCGGACGAGCTAGCTCCTATCTGCATCCCGGTGTCAATGAAGTCATCGATAACTGCCAGCACGTCCTCTTCGGCTGCTGCACCAATCTTCTTGGTTTCTATCGGCGCATCGGCGTCGCGGACCGCATCCACTGGACCAGCGATATGACCATGATTGAGCCCGGCGGACGCCGTTCGCGGCTTGGACCTTTCAAGTTTGGGCTTCTTCGTCTGCCTGCCCCGCTTCATGGAGCGCCGAGCTTCCTCAACGCAAAAGCCTTTACCTTCGCCGATAAGCTGTCGCTAGGTCGTGCCATGCGTGCAATGATGCAGCCCTCAGCGATGGGTTATTCTCGTGAGTCGCTCGGCGATTGGCTACGCCGTCACAAGCAGACCGAAGGAGCCATCAATCGCTTCTGGCGCCTGGTCATTGCCAGCGCATTAAACGCCGAATTGGATTCCATCGCCGTTCCTTACGCCGCCAAAGTCATTCGCGAGTTATTTATGAATTCCGCCGAAGCAGG
>CAYVMS010000266.1:0-4268 GCA_964452615.1 uncultured Occallatibacter sp. | reverse complement strand
CCCGACGTCCAATTTCACCTTGAGCGGGACGGCGGGAAAATCTACCTCGTGGGGATCAACGCGGGTCTCATTCATGAATCGATCCGCGATATCGTGCTTGCGACAAGTGACGGCCGCAAGCTTAAGCCGGACACCAGCGTATCGCCCTATGTTCTTTCAGGCTCCACCCGGCGTTGGCTAATTACAGCGCAGGATTCCCAGCCGTTGACCAGCGAGACCTTGCAGTTGACGGCGCGCGCGGATGCCGGCGCTATCGACCAACAGGTTCGCTTTGTCACGGCGAAATGAGTGTGGCCGCATGTCGGCCAGATGGCTCCGCTCTGCGGGGTACTGTCTCATTTTGCTGGCCATCCTGGCGCGGTTGGCCGCAGCAAGCGAGTCAGTCGCCAAATCGACAACTGAGGAATCCACTGAAGCAACCACTGAGGAGGCCTTTGAGGCCGCCACCGATCCAAACGCCGACCAGAAACTGCTTCTGGAGGTATGGATCAATGGCCGTTCCATTGGCAAGATCGGCGAATTCACCATGCGTAGCGGCAAGTTGATGGCCCGGCCCGATGAACTGCACGATCTCGGCTTCCGGGTTCCCGACGCTTTCGCTTCAAGACCCGCCACGCTGATCGCGTTGTCAGAGTTGCACGGATTGACATGGACTGTTGATCAAAAGAACCAGATACTCCGCGTCACAGCCAGCGACGCCGCTTTGCTGCCCGTGCTGCTGCAGCCTGAAGGAAGAGAAGCGGCGACAGGCCGTAGAACGATAGAGAGCGGCACTGGCATGACGCTCAACTACGATATCGCCGGCACACTCACCGGCGGCAAGGGTGGCGGCAGCGGATCTTCGGATCTGCGTAGCTTTGCACCCTGGGGGATCGTAAGCTCCGATTGGCTCGGCTATACCGGCGACTCTTCGGGTGGCTCCAACGCAACCAGGGCGGTCCGCCTCGATTCGGCCTACACATTTGCCGATGTAAATTCGCTTCGTCGCTACACCCTGGGCGACTTCATCACCAGCGAGCTCCAGTGGAACCGTCCGTTTCACATTGAAGGCGCGCAGATTCGCTCGGACTTTAGCATGCGCCCCGATCTGATCACATTTCCGCTTCCGACGCTTGCCGGCTCAGCCGCCGTTCCCTCTACCGTGAACGTGCTGGTGAACGGTAATGTCGTGGCTTCGAATCAAGTCGATGCCGGTCCCTTCGAGATTCAACAACTTCCGGTCATCTCGGGAGCGGGCACGATCACGATGACCATGACCAATGCCCTGGGCCAGCAGGTGAGCGTGACCCAGCCATTTTATGGCGGCACTGCACTTCTTTCTCCGGGTTTGCAAACATTTTCAGGGCAAGCAGGCCTGGTGCGGCGCGACTGGGGTGTGGCCAGCAATGACTACGGAAAGATGGCGGGCACAGGGTACTATCGCCGTGGTCTGACTCAGAGGTTCACAGTCGAAGCAGCAGCGGAGGGTACTTCTGGCGCGTACATGGGCGGTGGAGGTGCAGCGCTGCTTGTGGGCAAACTGGGCATCGTCAACTTCGACGCGGCGGCAAGCGGCGGTTCAGCGTCACTCGGCGATTTGTTTTCCCTTGGTGCTCAGCACATCGGAACAAAATTTAGCCTGGGCGGCTTAGCGACCATCGCCAACCGCAGCTACCGGGATGTGGTTTCGATGAACGGCTCTGGAATTCCGCGCAAGCAAATCAGTGCCTTCACAGGATATTCTCTACGGCACTTCGGTACAGCCGGTCTAGCTTATGCGGAGGTCGATGAGGATGCTTCTCCCACTTTGATTCAAACGTCTGGCACACAAGCCGAGCATTCACATGTGGTCACG
Source organism: uncultured Occallatibacter sp. (assembly GCA_964452615.1). Classification (GTDB taxonomy): domain Bacteria; phylum Acidobacteriota; class Terriglobia; order Terriglobales; family Acidobacteriaceae; genus Telmatobacter. Next base: position 2,434 of record CAYVMS010000266.1, on the reverse strand, counting down.
GCCAACTATTCGCTGCAGTTCCACCGCGTTTCGTTCTATGCCACCGAGTTCAGGGATCTGGACACGAGCGGCAGCAGCGGTCTGCAGGTTGGCATAACCATCCCTCTCGGCAGACGCAGTTCGTGTTCTTTCACCGGCTCGTCGACTGGCAGCGGACAGGCGGAGGTGCAACAGTCAGCCGTGCGGATCGGCGATTGGGGTTACCAGGCATATATCTCAGAGGGCAACGGCAGTCATGAGTTCGCCGAGGCGCAATACAAGTCGCCCGTGGGCTTGTTATCAGCCGGAATCGACGAGTCGTCCGGAGAAACCACTTTGCGCCTGGAATCTCAAGGAGCTGTCTCTCTCGTTGATCGAGGCTTCTTCCCGTCAAACTGGGTCTACGACAGCTTCGCCATAGTGGACACCTCTCCCCTGGAGCATGTCCGTGTTTATCAGGAAAACCGCGATGTGGGCACTACGGATAAAGCTGGGCGTCTGCTGGTTCCGGATATGCGCTCCTTCGAGGTAAACCATCTTGGCATCGAGCCGGTAGATGTCCCTGCGGACGCAACACTGAACAATGACAAGAAAGTGGTGCGTCCCCAGGACCGCTCCGGCGTCGTGGTCAGGTTCCCGATTCAATTCAGTCATGCCGCGCTGCTGCAACTGGTCGATGCGGCCGGGGTTCCGCTGCCGCTGGGCAGCGTCGCTACATTGCGCGTTACCGGCGCAATATTCCCGGTCGGCTACGACGGCGATGCCTACGTGGAGGGCCTCAGCGCTCACAATGACCTTGCCGTCGAGCTGCCGAATGGGAAGCACTGCTTCGTTGCCTTCGACTACAAGCCCCTTGCTGGCGATATTCCGTCGATCGGGCCACTGCGCTGCCAGGAGAAAGAGCCATGATGCGGAAACTCGTGCCAATGATATTGCTCCTGCTAGCCTTCGGCGTCCAGAAGGCGGCAGCACAGACCTGCTCGCTCACGGTCACGACCTTGAACTTCGGGACATATACCGGCACGCTGCTCAACGGCACCGCGACCGGAAAAGTTACCTGCGCCGGTTCTTGGGACATTCCCATGTACACCGGCACGGGAGCTGGCGCGACTGAAACCATCCGGTACATGACCGGTCCTAATGGTGTCGAGCTGAGCTACAAGCTGTTCACAGATGCCGCGCGGACCAACAACTGGGGAGATACGACCGGCAACGAGGACACCGGAACAGGCAACACGAATGTCACTGTCTACGGTCAGATCGCGGCGAACCAGGCTGTCCCTCCCGGCACCTACACCGATACGATGACGACTGCCACGGCCACCTTCTCCATCACTGCGGTCATTACGGCCGCTTGCTCGATTTCGGCGACCAACCTTACCTTCGGCAACTACACGGGTGCGCTGATCAACGCCACCTCTACCGTCACCGTCAACTGCACGAACCTGGCGCCATTTAATATCGGTCTTAACGCCGGAAATGGAAGCGGGGCAACAGTTACCACGAGAAAGATGACGGGCCCTGCCTCGGCTACGCTGGGCTACTCGTTATTCAGAGACAGTGGGCATACTCTGAATTGGGGCAATACCGTTGGCACGGATACGCTTCAGGAGACGGGCACCGGCAGCGCCGTGCCATACATCGTCTACGGCCAGGTTCCAGCAAGCCAGTTCCCCGCAACAGGCGCGTATACCGACACAATCGTCGCCACTGTGACCTATTGACCGCCAGACGTCAAGGAGCCTGAACGGGCGGTAGAGTGTGTGGCAAAGGCACTTAGGGCGATGCGCTCAATGCCGTGCTATCGGCTGCGGCAATGAACTTCCAGAAGCTCCTCGGAGCTTTTTGGCGCATTTTTCTGCTCTGCCTGATGCGCACCTGGGGCTGGATTCCGGCCCAACTAGAGCGACTTCTCCTCCAAACGCAGTCTCCAGTTGCCTGAAGGCGACTTATTCAGGATAGACTACAGACCGGTCGCAGGTCAGAGTTAAGTATCTTTCGTAAGTTATATATTATAAATATGTTATATAGATAATATCAACATTGAACCCTCCCGTTAGCACTTCTCCTTTCCAAGGAATCCTCGCGTTTCGGACTTTTATTGTCCGAAACCGACCATTTGCCTGGTAACTTTGGAAAACTTTCGATTTTTGTATTTGCTTTCGTCTGAATCTATGCTATGGTGTATATATTCCGGTCGAAGAGGTGGAGAGAATCTACCTTGCCATCGGAAGTAGTTTGCGTCACTGGCCTCCCGGCACGAACGGAAACGTTCGTGCCGCCTTTTTTTGCCCGAGAGACAACTCAGTTCACAACCTGGCTCGGTGAGCGATTGCCGCGCTTTCGGTTTTTCCGGTCTAAAATAATCCCAAGAGGGTCTAATGACGAACAATTGGATGAAGCGCCGCTGGGTCTTCGGAATTGCCATCTTTGTTGTGACCGTGGCCAGCTATGC
>CAYVMS010000265.1:0-4275 GCA_964452615.1 uncultured Occallatibacter sp. | reverse complement strand
TCGCACACAGCTATTGCGCGCAAGCTAGCGCTCGATGCCAATGGCCTTGCGCAGAACTCAGAGTATGCGTTGACCGAAGAGGGTGTGACGCTAATCAATGGCGTTCCGTCGTTGGCGCCGACGCTTGAGCGCAAGCAGTTTGGCGAGTTGGTAATGAGCCATGTAGATTGCGACACGGCGCCGTTTCTCTGGCGGTATGCGGATCGCTTTACGCTCTTCGACCACTTCATGGATACGATCATCGGGCCATCGACGCCGAATGCGATTGCGATGATTTCGGGCCAGAGCGGCGAGACGCAGTGGATGCTGCATCCTGACGCTGCGACGACCGGCGGCCAGAGCAAGAGCGCCGTGGTGCCGGTGGTCGATGATCCGGCGCCTTATTGGGGATCGGCGCTGGACACGGCAAACAAGCTCAAACAGCCGCAGGCTGTGCCTCCCTCAAGCAGCATCTCAAAGAACCTGACCTTTGCCACTCTGCCGCTCTCTTTCATGGGCAGTGCAATCAAAGAGACGACTGCAGCCGATTACAATCCCGACTTCGATCTGCCCGATGTTCAGAACGATATTGAAAAGATCGCAGGCCATGGCGTGAAAGCCACCGATTGGGGCTGGTATCAGCAGGGCTACAACCATGAGATCAACGACACCTCATGGAGGGCATCGCACGAAGGCTATGTAGCTCATCACAACGCCCCGCAATACTTTGGCTACATTGCAAACAACCCGCAGGCAAGCACCCATCTGCATGGGCTGAGCGAGTTCTTCGATGCAGTGGCCAAGAAGCAGTTGCCGTCGTCTGGCGTCTTCTATGTGCGCGGCGGCTACGGAAACATTCGCAACTGGAAGCCGGTGGATCCGAATCAGAAGCTGGCTGAGGTCTTTTCCGGCAGCGACGATCATCCGGGCTACTCCGACACGCAGATTGCCGAAGGGCTGCTGGCTGAGGAGATCAACGCCATCGCGGCTAGTCCGTACTGGAGTCAGAGCGCGATAATCATCACCTACGACGAGTCGGACGGGCTTTACGACCATACACAGCCGCGCATCAGGTCTCATGACGCGAACGGGCTGCCACTGGAGCAAGGGCCGCGGATTCCGGCAATTGTGATTTCACCCTACTCGGTGGCGCATGGTGTCTCGCATGTGCCGTCAGAGCATAGCTCGATCATCAAGTTTGTGGATGAGTTATTCAATCTGATTCCGCTGGCCGATTTGCCTGACGAGATGAAGGCGCGGCAGATTGGCGCGGATAAATTTGGGCAACCGAATCTGGGGCCGGCGGACGATATGGTGCCGGGAGTGGGCGATATGAGTTCGGCCTTCGATACTCTGCGACTGGAGGGCAAGAACGCGCCGCTGAGCGCCGACTATGCAACGATTCCGGCGGCGGAGATTACGAGCTTCCCTCATGCGGGTAGCGCGGGCTGCAAGCAATTGGAGATCAAGCCGACCGATAGCGGGATCGCAAATCCCGTGCCGGCGGACTTCAATCCGAGGCCGGATACAACGCCGGGGATTCCTACGGCGGGCGGGTGGACGCCATAGTGCGAAGCTGGATCGGCATTTCGGCGTTGGCATTGGTTGTCCTGATGCTGTGCAATCTTGCGAACGCGGCTGAAGCAGCTCAATCCCACGAGACGACATTGGCTCGCGTGCGGGCTGCGGGAGTGTTGCGCTGCGGGATTGACGTGGAAGAGGCTGAGTATTCGACCTCTGACGATCATGGCAATCGCGAGGCCTTTGACGCCGATCTCTGCCGCGCGGTCGCGGTCGCCGCGCTGGGCGAGAATGCACAAGTGAAAGTGACGCATTATCCCGACGACACCACCGCAATCCAGGGGCTGGCCAGCGGCGAAGTGGCAATGGTGGCCACGCTGCCGGACGACTTCACTCATGCCGTGGGAATGCATCTCGCATTGACGCTGCCCGTGCTGTGGGATGGAGTCGGGTTTCTCGTCCCGTATGGAAGCACGGCGACACGGGCACGGCAGTTGAGCGGGAAGAAGATCTGCTTTCTGGCTGAAACCTCTGTGGAGGAAAGCGTCCGCGCATGGTTTGGCCGCGAGCATCTGGAGTTTGTTCCCTTTCCGTTTCAGGAGGAGGGCGAGATGCAGGCGGCTTTTGCCACTGGCAACTGCAGCGCTCTGGCCGGCGACCGGACGCGCCTGGCGCAGAACCGCGCGGCTTTTGCGCGGCATGGAAGCCAGGTACGTCTGTTGCCGGAACGCATCTCAAAGGACCCTCTGGCGGCGGCAGTGCGCGACGGCGATGCGCAGTGGACAGCGATTGTCGGCTGGGTAATGGAGGCGCTGATTCAATCTGAAGAAAGCGGCGTAACGCGGGCCAACGTGCACGCAATGCTCACTCGTGCCGATAGTAGCCCTGACCTTCGTTTTCTGCTCGGCGCGTCGCACCAGATCGGGCCCGCGCTGGGGCTTGAGAACGATTGGGCGGCGCGGGTGATTGCGGCGACTGGCAACTATGGCGAGATCTATGAACGCGATCTCGGCACGGGCTCAGCGCTGAAGTTGCCGCGCGACGAAAATAATTTGCGGATCCATGGCGGCGCAATGGAGGCTTTGGCCTTTAAATAAGTCTGTGCCAGAATGGAATGGTCGCTGCGCTGCCTGGAGGAATCTCTCTTGCCAGCCTCCCAGACCGCCGCGGGATGCGAAGATTAAGTTATGACCTCCGCAACTATTCCCACTCAGGGCATTGCCCCTAAGGGAAAACTCGCGATGCGACGCGTCGCGCTGATTTACAACCCGGCCTCAGGCCAGCACTCGATTGGACGCCGGAAGGCTGTCGAAAAGGCTCTCGCGGTTCTCCGCACGGCGGGCGTCGAAGTCGAAGCACTGGAGACGTTTGCGCCCGGCAGCGCCAGTGTGCTAGCCGAAGAGGCAACGCGCCGTGGCTGCGACACCATTCTCGCCTGCGGCGGCGACGGCACAGTCCATGAAGTGCTGCAGAGCCTCGTGGGGACGAATGTAGCTTTGGGCGTGGTGCCGCTGGGCACAGCCAACGCGCTGGCGGCAAACTTGGGCTTGCAGACTTCTCCAGCAAAGGCGGTGCGAAAGCTGCTGACCGCGAAGCCGGTGCGTTTTTCGGTAGGCCAGATTTCTTATCGGGACGAGTCAGGCACAACTCGCTCGCGCTACTTCACCGTCGCAGCCGGTGTAGGCGCAGACGCATTGTTTCTCTCTCGCCTCGATCCCAGCCTCAAGCGGCGATTGGGTTACGTTCTCTATGTGATCGAGGCCTTTCGCGTCTGGGCTACGCACGACTTCCCGCTCTTTGAAGCAGCCTTTGTGGAGCGGGAGAGCGCGCGGCCGCGCGTGGAAGAGATCTCCGAGTTGCTGGCGGTGCGCATCCGCGATTTCGGCGGTGTGCTTAACCACATGGTCCCCGGCGCCACGCTGCACAAGAATGGCCTACGGCTTGTGGCCTTCAAGACGCGCAGCCGTTTTCGCTACTTTACCTTCCTGATTGGCGTCCTCCTGGGCCATCAGAAATTTTCCGGCGATATTGAACTGCTCGATGCGGTCTCGGTAGAGTGCAGGCCGCGGAACGGCTCCTTGACGCGTGTCTACGCCGAGGCCGATGGTGAGTTGCTGGGCGATCTGCCGGTGCGTCTCGAAATCGTGCCAGACGCCGTCACCCTGCTGATCCCGCCCAATGCGAGGCCGTAAGAACCGAATCGTCTCAAGCCTGATCGGCCCTGTATCCGATTGACCAGACTCTCTCTTTGCAGAGTGACAGACTCGCATTGTCACCGCTCCCCGGAATGAAGTGAGCGGGATGCGCTACCCGCGCAAATGCCTGGAGGAAATGATGCTTGGCACGGTCTTGATTGTGGTTTTGATCCTCGTACTCATCGGCGCGCTGCCGACGTGGCCGCATAGCAGAAGCTGGGGCTACTATCCGACAGGCGGCATCGGAATAGTCCTCGTAATCCTGGTCATCCTGCTGGTACTTGGCCGGATTTGAACCCAGAGAGCCATTCGATGATTGGGAAATGGAATTTGCGGCTAGCCCGCATGGCGGCGATTCTTCTCATCGCGATTGCCTCAAATGGAGTATCGTTCGCCTACTCCGTTCTCACACACGAAGAAATTGTTGACTTGGCATGGATTTCTGAGATTCGGCCGCTACTGGTCGAACGCTTCCCCGGTATTACCGACGACCAGATCAAGGAAGCTCACGCCTACGCCTATGGAGGCTCGGTCATCCAGGATCTGGGCTACTACCCATTTGGCAGCAAGGACTTCAGCA
>CAYVMS010000264.1:0-4292 GCA_964452615.1 uncultured Occallatibacter sp. | reverse complement strand
GCCGGTCCCATCCGCGCGGCCACGGCGATCCTGCTTCCAGTCGCGTTGATTTTTCTTGGCAGTTGGGCCGATGCGCTCACAACGCCGGGCGGCATCGCGAACCAGATATTGCATTTCATCGGCAGCGCGGATGTCGCATTGCTTATCGCGGTTCTGGTTGCGCTGGTCACGCTGGGAGGCCGCATCCAGACCGGCCGCCATCATGGCCGCGAGTTGCTGCGCAAACTGACGTCGGAGTCATTTGAACCCATCGCGCAGATCCTGATGATTCTTGCAGCCGCCGGTGGCCTGAGCGGTATTCTGCGCGATTCCGGAGCCGCACAGTCCACGGTGAGCCTGGCCCTGGGCGCGCACATGCCGCCGCTGGTGCTGGCCTGGATGCTGGCCGCGGTCGTTCGCATTGCCACGGGTTCGGCGACGGTGGCCATGGCCGTGGCCTCGGCGATTCTGGCTCCCATGACGGCGCAGACCGGCGTGCGCCCGGAGTTGCTGGTGCTGGCCACCGGCACCGGTTCGCTGATTCTCTCGCATGTGAACGATCCTGGCTTCTGGCTGATCCAATCGTTCTTCAAGATGGACTTGAAGGAGACGCTCTCGACATGGACGGTGCTGGAGACCGTGCTTTCGGTAGCCGGGCTGGGAACGACGCTTGCGCTCTCGGCGGTGCTGCGGTAAGCTGCGCAACGCGGCTTGACATCAGATAGGACTGCTCCTACCCTTCCCTTATGGAGCTTCAGCTTCCCGAACCTCAAGCAACGGGACTCGCCAGTCTTGCCCTACGCACAGGCCGCAGCGCCTCGGAGTTGGCAGTGGAGGCAGTGGACCGCCTTATCGCCCAGGAAAACTGGTTCGATGCGCAGGTTCAGTTGGGAATCGATCAGATTGCTCGCGGCGAATTTCTTGAAGAGGAAGAGATGGATGTGCGCGTGGCTCGGATGATGCGGGCTTGAGACGGCTGCGGTGGTCGATAGCCGCGGCTGACGACCTTGAAGACATCGCCATTTATCTCTTTCTTCACCACCCCGAATTTGCCGCTTCAACCATTCAGCGCCTCTACGACACAGCAAAGTCGCTCAAGGCCTTTCCCTATCTGGGTCGAGTTGGCAGGAAGAGCGGTACTCGCGAGCTTGTTCTCGCTCCGCTTCCCTATCTCATGATCTATGCGGTGGACGATCAATCGATCAGCATCCTGCGCTTTCTCCATGCCGCCCAGGATAGGCCTTAATTCGACCACCTTGAGTCCAAAATTTCCCGTAATATGAAGTGGCGAGAACATTGAGCCGATAGATGGCATGGGAGGGTGTGTGACAACTGCGACTGGATCGGTCAACAATTCTGAGAAACAAGAATCCGTGGCAATAGCTGGGGTGCATTTCGTCGCCCGCCAGCCCATTCTCGATATGCGCGGGCGGGTTCATGGCTTCAAACTTCTATTCCGCGACGAGCCATCGGAGAGCGGCACCGCCAGCCAGGCCATGATCGAGAGCGCGGCATTTCATAAGCTGGATAGGCCCAGCGAATTGAAGCAGTTGACCGGCAAGTTGATTGCCTTCGTCCCCTGCGCCGCCGAGGCTCTCAGCGATCAGCTTGCGCAGTCGCTGCCGCCAACCCTGACGGTTCTGGAGATCGTAGCAAGCCAGCAAGCGCCGCCCGAACTGTTCGAGACTTGCGAGAAACTGAAGGCTTTGGGCTTCCGGCTGGCGTTGGACGAATTTATGGGCCAGCCTGAGTTTGCACCGCTGCTGGAACTGGTCGATTACATCAAGGTGGATTTTGAGCGAACCGAACCGGAAGAGCGACGAGAGTTGCTTCACCGGCTGCGCGGCAAATCGATTGCCATGCTGGCCCGGAATCTTCAGACACAGAAAGATTACGTCAAGGCGTGCCAGGAGGGCTTCACGCTCTTTGAGGGTTTCTGGTTCTGTCAGCCGGTGATGAAGAGAAACCGGAGGCCACCGGCGAGCCAGCTCTTGCGAATTGAGATTTTGCAAGCCCTGCAGCAGAACCCCTTGAACCTGATCAAGGTGAGCCAGCTAGTGAAGCGCGATGGTCCGTTGACCTACCAACTGCTGCGCGTGGCCAACTCGCCGCTTTGGGCGCTGCGCCAGCCGGTGGAATCGATCCAAGCGGCGCTGATTGCAGTGGGCGACGATGCCTTCCGCCGCATCGCCACGCTGGCTATCGCTACCGAGTTCAATGGCGATCAGCCGGCAGAACTGCTTTGCATGGCCATGATCCGGGCACGATTCTGCGAGGTGGCCGGTGGTAGGATCGGCCTGGATTCCTTTGGCCAATACCTGCTTGGACTGCTCAGTCTGCTGCCCGCGATGCAAGGACAGCCTATGAGTGAATTGGTGCCGGCGCTGTCGGTCGGAAACGAAATCCGCGAAGCGCTGATGGGGACGAAGAACAGCGAGAGCGTCTTGCTCGGATGGCTGGAGAGCTGCGAGCGCGGCGACTGGGCAGGCTGCGATGCGGCTGCCCAGGCCGCTGGCTTGAACCAGAAAGAGCTGGTAAAGAACTATGTCGAGGCCGTGGCGTGGGCTGAGGCGGCTCTGCACGCGGGCGGCTAGGGGACTTTTAGCTCTTAGCCTTTAGCTCAAAACTGCAGGTCACGGGAAGGACAAGGCAATAAGTTAGCAGCTAGAACATTTTTGGGAATGGTGTAAACCGGAACTTTGTAGGTATCCCACCCATTCCGCAGAAAAGCGCGGAATGGATGGGGCACGGAAGTCTACAGTAAAACCGACAATGCTCTTAAAGCTGGTCTAATGCCCCAGCACTGCCCTCTGCGCCGCGAAGATTTCCTTCAGACCAACCTCGGCCAGATCGACCAACTCATTGAGCTGAGCCCGTGAGAAGCTACCCTTCTCCGCCGTGGCCTGCGTCTCGATCAGGCCGCCGTCGGCAGTCATCACGACATTCATGTCCACCTCGGCCTGCGAGTCCTCCTCATAACAGAGATCCAGCAGTGGCGTTCCTCCGACGAGGCCCACTGAGGTCGCCGCCACCAGTTGCTTGAGCGGCGACGCCTTGAGCGTCCCGGCCTCGACCAGCGCATTGAGAGCCAGCGCGAGGGCTACGGCTGCTCCAGTGATCGCCGCTGTACGCGTGCCGCCATCGGCCTGGATCACGTCGCAGTCGAGAATCACGGTCCGCTCGCCTAGGGCCTTCATATCGACCACAGAGCGCAGGCTCCTGCCGATAAGCCTCTGAATCTCGTGGGTCCGGCCGCCGATCTTGCCCCGTTCACTTTCCCTTGGAGTGCGGGTCACGGTCGCACGGGGCAGCATCGAGTACTCGGCTGTCACCCAGCCGCGCCCAGAGTTGCGCAGCCAGCCCGGAACTCCCTGCTCCACAGTGGCGCAGGTCAGCACCCGCGTGTTGCCCAGAGAGACCAGAACAGAACCCTCGGCTGTCTGGACAAAGCCGGGAGCGAGCGTGAGCGGGCGTAGCTGGATGGGAGTCCTGCTGCCGGGACGAAAGTAGGGGGTAGAGGCTGTGACGTTCATTCAGAAATTGTACGGGAAGCAGCTAAGGACTTCTGGCACAGCTTTCGCGCCCGGTTGCCCGGACTCGTGTGACGTTTCCGCAATTGCCCTGCTCTGTGTCCTCTCGCACACATTTCGATTGCGCGTCTCTGCTACCATAAGGATGATTGCAGTTCCTGCCGTCCGTCAGGCTGATTGCTTGCGCTCAAGTGCCCGTGCACGGAGGCGGCCAGAACCGAAGCAGCCCAAAACAGATTTCAATCCTCGAAGGAGAATCCTCTATGCCTCTAGTCTCTATGCGGCAACTACTCGACGAGGCCGCCAAGGGCGGTTACGGCGTCGGCGCATTCAACGTCAACGATATGGAACAGATCCAGGCCATCATGATGGCCGCCAAGGAAACCAAGTCGCCGGTCATCGTGCAGGCCAGCCGTGGCGCCCGTCAGTTTGCGGAGGATCTCTACCTCTTCAAGCTCATCCAGGCAGCAGCCGAGCTGAACCCCGAGATTCCCATCGCCATGCACCAGGACCACGGCAACAGCTTCGAGACCTGCAAGAGCGCCATCGAGCTGGGCTACACGAGCGTAATGATGGACGGCTCGCTCAAGGCCGACGGCAAGACTCCGGCCACCTTTGAAGAGAATGTCGAAGTCACCCGTAAAGTCGTCGACTTTGCCCATGAGCGCGGCGTAACGGTCGAGGGCGAGATCGGCGTGCTGGGCGGCGTGGAAGACGGCCATGGAGCCGGCGGCAGCGGCCTCGATCACATCACCGATCCCGACCAGGCAGTCGAGTTTGCCG
>CAYVMS010000263.1:0-4353 GCA_964452615.1 uncultured Occallatibacter sp. | reverse complement strand
GGCGCTCTGTGGATGGCCGGAGCGGATTCACTGATGGACGATGTGCGCTTTCTCGGCGGCCACGGCACCAATGCCGCCGACGGCACGCGAATGAACCCGTATAACAACACGCACACCGCCGATCCGAACCCGAAGTACCGCTGGGATGCGCAATTTCCCAGCCTGTGGGTGACGAACGGGGGCGGCGGTGTCTTCGCCGACATCTGGACGCCGAGCACTTTCGCGCAGGCGGGCTTGTATGTTTCGAATACCTCTACCCCCGGTCATGTTTACGAGTTATCGAGCGAGCACCACGTGCGCAACGAAGTTCGGCTTGACCGCGTGGAAAATTGGGAGATAGACGCGCTGCAAACTGAAGAAGAGCGTGGCGAAAGCGCCAATGCGCTGCCTTTGGAGATCGCACGATCGCATAACATCACAATAGCCAACTATCACAGCTATCGCGTCATCAGCAGTTATCAGCCATTTCCTGCTGCCGTCAGTGTCTCCGAGTCGAGCGGCATTCGTTTTCGCAACGTTCATGTCGATAGCAACAGTAAGGCATCCTTTGATAACTCGGTGATTGACAAAACACATCATGCCGAAACGCGCGCACGTGAGTTTGCCAATCTCGATGTGCCGGGAACGCCGATCGCAGCAAAGCCGATTGCGGCCTCAACGCTGCTGGAGCCGAAGGCGCAAGTGAAGATGCTGGCGACTGGATTCTTCAATATCTCAGGCGCCGCTGTGGATGCAGCAGGAACTTTGTACTTTGTCGATGCGCACTGGCAGCGGATTTATAAGTGGTCGGAGGAGAATCAGGAAGCGGTGTTAGTGCGAAACAGCCCACTTGAGCCGGAGAATTTGGCCTTCGACAAGGCTGGCGACTTACTGGTGGTTTCGAGAAGCGGCATCGGCAAGGTCTATTCTTTCCGGCCTGATGCGCCGGATGAACAGATCACTCTGTTGGAACCGCAAGCCGCGCAAGACCGTCCGGGAATGACTGCTTTGGGTCCTGCAGGCGTATTTGTGCTCAAGGAATTCTCACAAGATCGGCCGTGGCAGTACCTTTCTCCCGATGGCAGCACATATATTTCATCGGGAGATAATTTTGTGAAAGGTTACATGCCCTGGGGAACGAAGATGTCCGATGTGCTGCGAGGCCTCGGCCTGCAAAAGGAGGTCCCCGGCCATCCTTTTTATCTAACTGAAGAAGGGGAACAACGGACTTACAAAGGAAGAATAACTTCGTCTGGATCGATAGAAGACCTTCGGCTTTTCGCGGAAGAGGGCGGAGAAAGTCTTGCGCAGGATGCAGATGGAAATGTCTACCTCGCCGCCGGCCAGCTTTTGATTTATAGTCCCGATGGCAAGCTTGCGGAAAGAATCGAAATTCCAGAGCGGCCGATCAATCTGATCTTCGGCGGCCTGGATCGTCGCACACTCTACATCCTGACGCATCACTCGCTTTACTCAGTCAGGACGCTGGTCGGCGGCCTATAACAATAATTGCCACCGTGCCGCCCAGGTCTAATTGTCGCAAAGCATCCTGTCGCCACACGCTGCGCCCTGGCCACAGCAGGGTCCGCCAGCGCCGCACATCCTTTGAGTCTCTGGGCGCTGGCTGCTGCCTTTGCAAATTGCGCCCGCCCCGCCGCTGATCAGCCTGCGTACTTTCCCGGCGCACTGCGGACAAGACTCGATTGCAGCCTCTGACATTTTCTGGCGCTTCTCAAAACTGTGTCCGCAGGCATCACAGAGGTAATCGTAAGCTGGCATGGGAAGATCCTCTCATTCGTCCGGCTGTTGTCCCCATTATACGAAGTGGATCGTTCTTCACCGCAGCGGCTTTGCCGGCGACGCCGATGGGGGGTGCCTATTCGCGAACCTCAAACAGGCGTACCATGTCTGCATGAGGCGTATAGCCACACTCGCGCTGATGGCCGGGGTGATTACGCTCCCGCTCTGTGCCCAGCGGCTCACAGGTCACAGCGGCTCTGCCGGCCACTCCGCACAGGCGTCTCACGGTGGCTTCAGCCCGCCCGCCTCCAGAGGATACAACAGTTCTGCTCCGAGATACTTCAGCGGTCAAATTCTTCGTCGACAGGCAGCCCCTGCCCGATACATCACCAGCGGGCCTCTCGCAGTCGCTCACAGCACCACTCGAGGTGGCAGCGGCAACTCAGGTGATCGCCGTAACTATTCCGAGCGCAATCGCCATCGAAGACCATATGTTTCGCCCTATGGGGCGGGCGGTCTCTATGGTCCCGGTTACGGTGCATTGGGATGGATGAATCCCTATTACCCGGACTCGACCGGCTCCGACGACTCGGCAGCCGCGTCGAACAGCGACGGCGGAGAATACGCTTCACAGCCCGATGGCCAGGGTCAGCCGGAGCCGAGCACTCCATACCCGCCCGCCTACGATCTTTCCCGTCCACCAGCAGCCCCAGAAAGCGAGGAGGCGGTCACCATCATTTTCAAGGATGGCCGTCCTGCCGAGCAGATTCACAACTATATCCTGACTCGTTCGACACTTATTGTCGGGGACCGGCAACGCCGCGAGATTCCGACCGACCAGCTTGATATGACCGCGACAGCGAAGGCCAATCAGGACGCTGGCGTTGACTTTCGCCTCCCCGACGCTCCACGGTAGACACGGTCGCTTCCGTCGTGTCGTATGCTTGAAACTCAATATGGAACGCGCATTCCGTAGTCAACGGAGGTTATGTGCCGCTGTTTACCCCACAGCCGATTGGATTCGTCGCCAGCCCATTCAAAGACGCGGCCGCGATTCCGAAAGGCCTAGGCGCCAAACACGACGCGGAGGGCGCACTCAAGATTCTTCCTGCATTCGACCAAGGGCTGACAGACATCGAAGGCTACTCTCATCTCATCGTTCTCTGGGTCTTCGACCGCATCGACGGCTTCGATCTGATGGCCTCGCCGCCCTCCGACGGACGCCCGCACGGTGTCTTCTCCACGCGATCGCCGCACCGCCCCAACCCGATCGGATTGACCGTGGTCGAGCTGTTGCATCGTGAAGGTGGCTCGCTCCACGTGCGCGGTGTAGACATGCTCGACGGAACGCCCATCCTCGACATCAAGCCTTATCTCTCAAGCATTCCCGAGGAGAAATTGCGCCGGGGATGGCTGGCGGAGGCAGAGGCTCGAAGGGGCTGACGATCCGAGACCGGCTTGTGCCTCGCGACCAATTGAGCGTGCGGCTCCCACTCTGGGTCGGCGGTGGCAGGGTTCCAGTTGCCGTAGCGGGCTGAGCTCCAGCTCTGAATCTGACAAAATCTCTCCGGCTCCGGCTTCTGGCAAGTATCTCCCCGCTCTTGCCGCAGGCATCTGACTCGATGGCGGGCGGCAGAGCGAGGTCGTCACAATTTTGGCTCAGTACTTAAGTGATCATCCGTGGCAAAATCCCTATCTTAGAGTGAACTAAAGTAATGAAAACAAACTGAATAAGTGGTTACTCGTGCCGATATAAGTAAGAAGAAAAAGATTACTTCTGAGACTTTTTCTAGGTAACGAGGCGAGTAGATCTCATGAGATTCGCAGCCTTCGCATTCGCATTTAGTCTTGTGGCGTTGGGTCTGTCTTCACGATCCGCCCATGCCGCGACTTCCACTGCCTCGATCGGGGTCACCGCGACGGTCCAGTCTGCCTGTCAGGCATCCACTCCTGTCACAGCATTCGGAAGTTACGTAACCTCTCCAGTCTCTGTATCGTGCACCGTTCTTACACCCTACAATGTCACCCTTAGCGCGGGAACGACGGCTGATGCTGCTACCGAGACCAGCAGTTCCGGCAAACTCTTGCTGAACAATATGTTGCTGTCAGGCTCAATGCGATCCACAATCCACACTAGAGCCTCAGGCAAGGGCGCCCTGGCTGGAACTGGCAGCGGGCCCTCGCTAACGCCTGCCGCCTACAGCCAGACTGCTCAAGCCCGGTATGTCTCCGCAGGCGCTTTTGCCGACGCGATTACCGTAACTGTCACCTATTGATAGACGTCCTGCGGCGCCGCACCTGAGAAGATCACAAGAGTCTCCAGTGACCGGATACTCTTTCTTGCCTGAAAACGTTACCAGCCATTTCATCGAGACCAGACGGGCATAATCTCGTCCGCCCTGCGCCTGAGATTCCGGGTAACCGGCTGGATCGGTGAGGGTAATCTTTCTTGAGACTAAAGATGTATCCTTAATAGGTTCATTCCGTGAAATAGCTATTGCAAACGATCATTGGATCTGGATAATAACCTTACATTTACAAGATTCTTGCTGTTCCAGGAGTATTCGCCATGAAGTTCTCAAAGATTTCTTTGTCCACCCTGTTCGTTGCTGCACTAGGATTCCTCGCGCTGGG
>CAYVMS010000262.1:0-4408 GCA_964452615.1 uncultured Occallatibacter sp. | reverse complement strand
TTTTGCCGGATTCACCGCATGGCGAGACGAAATTGCCTGGGGAGTATAGCTAATCTATGCTAGAACACGAATTTACAGTATCCTAAAGAAGCCTGATGGCAGGTTTGGAGGTGGGATTCTTTGGCAGAGGTTCGCGTACAAGAGGGCGAGCCGCTCGAAAATGCTCTCCGCCGGTTCAAGCGGAAGGTTCAGCAGGAAGACATCATCAAGGAAGTCAAGCGTCACTCCTACTACCTGAAGCCCGGTGAGAAGAAACGCGTCAAGGCAGCTTTGGCGCGCAAGCGGAATCGCAAGAAGGCTCGTAAAGAGGCTGATTAGTTACAGATAGAATCGCGACACGCGCCGCCCAGCACCTCCGCTCAAAAAGCGGGGTTGCCAGAGACCCAAGCAAGAGCGGGTGGCCTGTCGCGATTTTCATCTCGGTTATCTAGCGCAGTCTACTTAATCGTGTTAGTGTTGTTCACGTCTCCTAATTGCTGGGTTAGACAAGTTATCTGCCGCAAGAGTCATTGCGGCCCGGGCCCCTAGTTGTGGACTAACGAAAGAAGACAGGGAAACGGGACCGGCAAGTCAATGAGCTCATCGCCGATTTCAATATATTTCCCTTCTTTGGGAAGCCGGTCATGGAGTTTGCGGACAGAGTCTTGAAGTGTTGCGATTGCGGCGATGAGTTTGTATTCACAGCGGGCGAGCAGCTATTTTTCCACGACAAGCAATTCAAAAACGACCCCAAGCATTGCAAGCAGTGCAAGGCGAAGCGCGTCCGTGGGGGCTCCAGGGTGCGCCCGGAGACCCGGACCAACTGTTCGCAGTGTGGCGAGGCGACGACGGTGCCCTTCAAGCCCACCCAGGGCAGGCCTGTTCTCTGCCGCTCCTGCTTTCAGCAGCAGCAAGGCAAGCCCAAACCGGCCCCTGAATCACCCTCAGGGTCAGAGGCTATGCAAGAGCAGAACTGAATAGCACGTCGCCCTTGAATCCCGAGGGGAAGCCGGCGGCGCGCACCAGTGTCGCCAATTGCGCCCAGTGCCGCTGGCTGTGGAAGAGCGCATGAGCAGCCACTTTGCGCCGGGAAAATGACTGTGCATCTGGCGGCAGCCAGTTCAAGTCAAGCGTGATCTTGTCGTCCCAGTTCCGGGTCTGGTCGCCAAGCAGCGTGCGAAAGACTCGGACAGCCTCCGCGTGCATGTCAAAGAGCGCCTCCAGCGGTCCCTGGGGCGCCTTGTCCCTGTCCATGATTGGCAGGCCGGCGATTCGCTGGCTCCAGCGCAGCTCTACTCCCCAGATGTGGCGCATGAATCCGTGCACGTTCGTGGTTCCACCGATGTCACAGGGCAGCTCCAGAAGCGCCGGATTGGCTTCGAGGTGAGTTTTCCAAAACTTGGAGGCCTCATCGTTCCAGACCAGCAACTCTTCGAGCGTGATGGCAGGTGTCATGGTTTCCTCCTCAGTGCGCGGTGACCTATGTCGCGCCGGTAGTACATTCCGTCAAAATGGATCAACGCCATTGCCTCATAGGCGCGAGCCAGTGCCTCCTCCAGCGAAGCCGCTGCGGCGGTCACGCCTAGCACTCGTCCGCCACCGGTGAGCACCTGGCCGTCTAGCAGCGAAGAGCCGGAGTGGAAGACCTCGACGTCCGGAACCTTGGCGGCTGCGTCGAGTCCCGTGATCGGCAGGCCAATTTTGTAGCTGCCTGGGTAACCACAGGAACTGGCAACAACACAGGCCGACGCGCCAGGGCTCCAGCGCAGCTCAGTCTCCGCCAGCCGGCCGTCGATGCAAGCCTCCAGCGCTTCCACCAGGTCGCTCTCCATACGTAAGAGAATGGCCTGCGTCTCAGGATCGCCAAATCGTGCATTGAACTCCAGCACCTGCGGACCGCGAGGGGTCATCATCAGTCCGCAGTAAAGCACGCCGGTAAATGGCGTGTCTTCACTGGCCATTCCATAGACGGTGGGCTCCGCGATGTGGCGCAAAATCCACTCCGTCATCGCCGGATCGAGCATCGCGTCGGTGGAGTAGACGCCCATGCCTCCGGTGTTGGGGCCAGTGTCGCCCTCGCCGATTCGCTTGTGGTCCTGCGCGGGAACGAGTGGCTTCACGCTTTTGCCGTCGGCGAGGCAGAGAAAGCTGATCTCGTCGCCTTGCAAAAACTCCTCAAAAAGGACCTGCTGCTCGGTTGCCCCCAGCAGCGTGCCGGAAAAGATGCCTTGCGCCGCCTCGATGGCCGTCTGCCGCGACTCGCAGATGATCACGCCCTTGCCGGCGTGCAGCCCGTCGGCCTTCACCACGATCGGCGGATGGAAGAACTCAACGGCCTTGTCGAGCTCAGCGGCGCTCGTGCACACCGCGAATTTGGCCGTGGGAATGTTGTGCCGCTGCAGGAAGCGTTTAGCGAAGCTCTTACTCGACTCCAGCATCGCCGCGGCCTTTGTCGGTCCGAAAACCCGCAAGCCGCGCTCCTGAAGTGCATCCACAACGCCAAGCGAGAGCGGTAGTTCCGGGCCGACGATCGTCAGCCCTGGCTTCTCGGCCTCGACTAGCCGGACCATCGCGGCCACGTCTTTTAAATCCACCGGAACGCACCGCGCAACCCCAGCGATCCCGCCATTGCCTGGAGCGCAGACCACCTCCGTCACTCGCTGGCTGCGCTTTACCGCCCACGCCAGCGCGTGTTCCCGTCCCCCCGAACCCAAAATCAGCACTTTCATCGTTGCGTCCCCGTTCTTCCTAGTCTTTCCAAACCCCGAAAGGTTATCTGAGCAAACCGGGGTGGGGAAGTCAAACCGGGAGTCGTCGCTACTCGTCTAGATGCGCGCGAAAGATGAGAATCCCGACGTAACGATCCATCCAGTTAGCCTTCTCCGGCGCGATACGTCGCAAGTTCTCAGTAACAGCAGGCTCGTCAACCGCCTCAATGCGCAATCCCGCCCCGATCATCGCGTTGGCATAGTCGGAGAAGCGTGGCATGGCATGTTCCAACAACACATCTTCCTTCCACGGAGACGGATAGCGATAAGGAGCCGTCATCTGGTAGGCGAAGCCGTGGCCCCACCCCTCAATTTCATTCTTTAGAATTGCAAATCGAAATGGATGTGGGACCGAGATCACCAGATCTCCACCTTGCGCCAACAGACTGCAGAGTGTCCACAATGTCTGCCTCAGATTCGCCGCATACATCAGCGCTTGAAAGCAAACAATGAGATCAAACTGGCGCGAAGCCACTGCCGGAATCTCCGAGAGATTCTCAAAACTTCCAATCGCAAACGACAGATTCGAGCAATCCGCATGGCCTCTCCAGTTTTGAGCAAAACCCTCACTCGGATCGACAGCGACGACGGACGCCGCACCGTGCCCAGCAAAATATCGCGCCTTATCGCCCGTGCCGCAACCCACGTCAAGGATGCGTTTGCCCGCAAATGAGCCGCACATCTTGAGTTGAGCCGGCCATTCGATCAGTTGATCGGCGGAAACCTGCCGCGAGGCCGCATAAACCTGCGCCAACGTGTCCCAAGGCTGCGAATCGTGCGTTTCGCGGGGTTTGTCGTGCATGAGTCGAGTTTAGATCTTCGGCACGGCTCCCCTATACTGAGGCGTGGTGAGCCTGCAATCCCAGCCGCACGCCAGCAGGAGCAAAACGTGGTTGAAACGCGCATCAAGCCCCACCTTCAGCAGGCTGCCGAGACGGCGCGGCGGTGTGAACAGACGTGGGCATACCGGCGCAACCTGGTCTTTGGACTGCTGCTGGTGGCTGCGGCGATCCTGATCGTGTCGCTCGCGCGCACCAATCCCAAATGGATCTTTCCGCCGGGCTGGTGGCGTCCGTGAGTCCTGCGCGGACGGCGGGAGGCGGCTCCGCCGTGCCTGAGCCTCTGGCCGTTCTAATCCTTGGCCCCACGGGCAGCGGCAAAACGACGCTTTCTCTCGAACTGGGCACCCGTTTCGGTGGCGAGATCGTCAGTTGCGACTCAGTTGACGTCTATCGCGGCATGGACCTCGGCACGGCCAAGCCAACCCGCGAAGAGCGGGCGCGGCTGCCGCATCACCTGATCGACGTCGCCAACCCGGACCAGCCGTTCACCGCGGGAGAATACAGCCGGCAGGCGAGGGCGGCTCTGCGTGAGATTGCCAGCCGGGGACGCCTGCCCATCGTCACCGGCGGCACGGGCCTTTATCTGCGCGCGCTCACCGAGGGCCTTTTCGCCGGACCGGAACGCCAGCACGAGTTACGAGCTCGGCTACAGCAAAGCCAGGCAAGACATGGCGAAGGATGGCTGCATCGTCTGCTTCGCCGGCTTGACCCGCCCTCAGCCGAGCGCATTCACGCGAACGACACGCCCAAGCTAATTCGGGCCATCGAGGTCTGCCTTGCAGCGCGCAAACCAATGTCTGAAGTGATGGCCCGCGACCC
>CAYVMS010000261.1:0-4473 GCA_964452615.1 uncultured Occallatibacter sp. | reverse complement strand
GTAGGCCAGAGGGTCTACGAATCAGGGCAATCGAATGAACGAAGTGGAGCACGAAAGAAGAAGTTCGCCGAAGCCCTGCTGGACGCGAATTTTGGAATTGGCGCGCTTTCCCCGGATTGCGCTGCGCTCCAGCCGGGGCTATTTTCGACGGCTCCCTACAGGAGCATGAGGTATCGTGACCGGCGATTGCAGCAAATCGGCAGGATGGGCAGAGAAACATTTTCATGCGATTGCCCTGGTCCATGAATTGCCGTAGCACTAATGCTTTGGTAGCATAGGAATTGTTTTTGATGCGCACAACATTTTCTAAGAATCGTTCAATCAGAGTTGGCTAAAGGATCTATGAGCGAGTTGGCGATGGTTCAAAGCGAAGAGATGCAAAAGTCGCAGGTGGACACGGAGACGACTGAGAGGTTCATCGCCGAGAAGCGTCTCGGCGAGCGAATCAGGCGGCTGCGGCTCAAGAAGTCAATGGGGCTGGTGGAGCTGGGCAAGCACACAGGGCTCTCGGCCAGCTTCCTGTCCCAATTGGAAACAGGCCGGGTAGTGCCCACGCTGCGGAACCTGGCGCGCATTGCGATGGTGTTTTCAAAGGACCTGTCTTATTTCTTCGAGAGCGAGCCCCAGGCGGTCTTTCGGGTTCATCGGCGCAATGAGCGCGTCCGGCTGCCGCAGACCGGGGTGGAGGCTCCAACCTACTTCTTTGAGAGCCTGGGTTACTTGGTGCCGGATCGGGACATGGACCCCTACTTTGCTGAGTTTCAGCCGCTGACCGAAGAGATGGAGTCCAAGGCGCACATGCATCAGGGCTCTGAGTTTCTCTACCTGCTGGAAGGAGAACTGGAACTGCGCCACGGCGATCAGACGAGCAGGCTGGAGCCTGGAGATGCCGCGTACTTCGACGCCTCGACGCCGCACTCTTACCGCTGCGTAGGAAAGAAGCCTGCCGGGGCGATCATCGTGACGATGCACCAGCCGCCGTCGATGATGCAGGCGCCGCTGCGGCCAGTGAGTGTGACCGCGCCCGCCAAAACCACGGGCGAGATCAACAAAGGCAGTTAGGTTGGCAATCCCGGACTCTACGGCGTTTACCGAGACTGATCTGAGGCCGGGCTGATTGCATTCCTTCTTGTTCTTTGTTTCATCGGAGTGGCGGGGACTTCCAGACCACCGCCAGCTTTGGGTTCCGCCTCAGAGATCAATGGGCCGGCGCAGATTGTCGGCATCGTATCCAATTTCGTATTTTTAGAAATCGGCCAGTGACATCTGGCGAGACCTGAGGAACCAGGCCCTAAGTGCAAGAAACCATTGCGACAGACTTTGGCAGGAACATTTTCCATTGCAGGAACGTACAAAATCAAAACATCACTTGTAGAGTGGTGTGAGATTTCAAGTTCCTATAGGTGCTCAGTGGCCGCAGGCGTGCGAATGTCGGACGCAGATCGAGACGAAAGAGGGTTGAAATGGCAGGCTGTGAAACCGAAAGATCGCAGATCAGGTACGCAAAACTTGCGGGTTTCATGTATCTCTTCATTATGGCGGTCTACCTGTTGGGAGTATGGATTACCAGCCGATTGGAAGTCCCCGGAAATATCATGGAGACCGCTCATCGCGCGGTCGAAGATGAACTTCTTTTCCGCTTCGGACAGGCTTTGGGATCGCTCAGCGCTTTGTGCGCCGTGCTTTTGGCAGTGAGCCTTTATGCGGCGGTCCGTGTGATCGACAGAAATCTGGCGCTGCTGGCTTTGGCGTTTGAACTGGTCTATGCAGCCGTGGGTGCTGTCTCGCAACTGATCGATTACGCCTTCTTGAAGCAACAGTTGGACGCATATTCCTCCGGCATCTTGGACGTGAAGCAGTTATCGGCTCAAGCGGATTTACATTCGTTCCTGAATGCGGCGGCATTGAACATCGCTTGCATTCTGTATGGCGCGGGGTCCATTCTCTTTTTCTATCTCTTTCTCAAAGCAAAATACATTCCGCGAATCCTTGCGGAATTGGGACTGTTTGGGTCAGTCCTTGTGCTATTTACCGGCTTTGCGTCGATCATTTTTCCGCATCCCTCCAAGCTGCTGCAACTCGGATGGCTGCCCATCTTTATTGCGGAAGTTTCCGTTGGCCTGTGGCTGCTGTTCAAAGGCGTAAACCTTCGGTCGCAGAGAGACGAAACTCTGTCATAGGCTGCCAGTTCGCCCGGATTAACCATTGCCGGCGTTCTTGCGGTCGAAAGGAAAAGAATGACATATTCCGACAATGAGAAATCGCAGATCAGGTACGCAAGACTTGCGGGCTTCATGTATCTGTTCGTCGACCTTGCCTATGTGACGGGCGTCATGATTGCCAACCGCTTTGAAGTTCCAGGAAATTTCACGGAAACTGCCCATGCGATTATGAAGTCGGAACTGCTCTATCGCATCGGACTCACCAGCATATTCATCGGCGCTCTGAGCACAGTTTTCTTGGCGATGGGGCTATACGTGACAGTTAAGCCTATCGACAAGAATCTGGCGCTGCTCGCGCTTCTTTTCAGACTAGTGGAGGCCACGATCTTCGGACTCCAGAGTCTTTTTGGTTTTGTTGTCTTGAAGGTATTTATCGGCTCTGATTACACGAATGCATTTGGATCGAGTCAGCCGTCAGTTCTCGTGAATTTGCGTTCAGCTGTGAATTCCGATGGATTCATCGTGGCCGGTTTGTTTTTTTGCATGGGGTCGATTATATTCTTCTATCTGCTTCTCAAATCGACCTATCTTCCAAAGGCTCTTTCGGCTTTCGGCCTTTTTGCAACGCTGCTGGTGACGATCACCAATTTTGCGGATCTCTTATTGCCCCAGTATCACAAGACCCTGCAACTCGGCGTGATGCCTCTGGGCGTCGCCGAAATACTGGTTGGCCTGTGGCTCTTGATCAAAGGATTAGACCTCCATTCGCGGGAGAGCTGAATCGAAGAACGCGCTATGAAAGCGATTGTCTATGAACAATACGAACCTCCGAATGTCTTGCGGGCGGGTGGCCCGGTTCTGAAAAATGCTAATTTTCCCAAAAATGAGGGTGCCCCAGGTCTCGATTTTGAGACCTGGGAAGGCAATAACGCCTCATTCGCCTCGGTCAATCCTCTGAAGTCGCCTTTTCGACTGTTTTTTCGCTATCTCCGGCGGGGTAACCACCCTTGACCAAGCCATAAGTCTTGGTTGGCCATCCTTCCGCGCATTTTGCGGAAAGGCGGGAGCCCATGAACTTTTCCCGACGCGCATTGCCGATAATTTCTTGTCACCAGTGCACTATGGAGGAAGTCAGAAGAAGGCGGCCCAATGAGCCGCCGTTCACTGTCCACCTCTGGAGGGTACCCCCCGCCCCCCTATCTATATTTTCAAAACCTTGCAGGTAATTATTTGGATAAGGCGGGAATGCAAAGTACCAGAGCCTTCGTCAGCACACCTTGGTTCCGCGCCCGCTAAGATAGAGCAAGCGTAGATCATTCGATGGCCTTGCTCGATCCCATTCCGTCGCCGGTCTTAGACGCCGACTTTGCCGCTCTCGAGTGGGAGCCGCTGGTGGCTCTAGTGGCTGGCTTTGCAGCCTCGACCGTGGGCCGCGAAGCGATTCTGTCACTGCGGCCGTCCACTGACGAGGACTGGATCGCGCGCCAGCACCAGTTGACTGGCGAGGTGCGGCTGCTGCTTCAAGAGCAGGTCTCCATTCCGCTTGGCGGCCTCTTCGATCCCACGCAACATGCCGCCAAGGCGCAGATTCCCGGCGCGGCGCTCGATGCGAACGAGCTGCAGGGCATTGCGCGGCTGGCCAACGACGTGGCCTCGTGGCAATCGCTACTGCAATCGCCTCCGGCGCGACTGGTGGGCAAGCTGTCCGGCCTTTCTTCGCTCTCCGTCTCGCTGACCGGCTCGCTGCGTCCGCTGGCCGAGTCCATCGAACGCACCATTCAGCCTGACGGATCGCTGGCCGATAACGCCTCGCCCGAGCTGGGCCGCATTCGTCGCGAGCAAGATCGCCAGCAACGGCAGATCGAAGAGAGCCTTCGCGCAGCCCTGCGCAAACTCTCCGCTGACGGCGCAACCCAGGAAGACCTCATCACCATTCGCGGCGAGCGCTTCGTGATTCCCGTTCGCGCCGAGTTGAAGCGGCGCATCAGCGGCGTGGTTCACGGCGCCAGTTCGTCGGGACAAACAGTCTACGTCGAGCCGCTTGAGACCATCGAGCAGAACAACGAACTGGTCCGCCTGATCGAGGAAGAGCAGGCCGAGATTCACCGCATCTTTGTGGCGTTAACTCGCCAGGTGGGCGGCTACGCACAGAGTCTGGTTGCAGGCGCGCGCGTCCTGGCGCTGGTCGATAGCTTGCAAGCCCGCGCCCGCTTCGCACGCGACTACGACTGCGTTGCGCCGGCAATCGAGCCGGGCATTCTGCGTCTCGAATCAGCCCGTCATCCGCTGCTAGAACGGCACTTCCGCGCAA
>CAYVMS010000260.1:0-4497 GCA_964452615.1 uncultured Occallatibacter sp. | reverse complement strand
TAACGGCCATGCTCGCTTGGTGACCATCGACATGGACCCGACCGACGCGGCAACCCACCCCATACGCCCAGCCTGACTCTCGCGAGTTGCCAGTTGATCGCAGTTGCCATCACCGCTGGGGCTTCCCGTGTTGCGTCTGATCCCCTGCGCGTACATGCCATCGCCATTACCCCGGCAGGAATAACAGAACCTGATCGCTCGTACTGTCCTGTCATCGTCGGCCTTCCCCGAAATTCAGGCGGGTCGGCTCCTGCATTACCTTTTGCGAGGCCTGCTCAGAGTTCACTCACGTTACGGCCTGTATGCTTGCCGAGCCGCCCAAGGCGACCCTCTACACCAAAGGCTCCGACGGCTTCGTTACCTCCGCCGCCGCTTCGATTGCTACCGGGTGGAGCAAACCAGTTCCCGGGCGGGTCTAACTCCCGCTGTGGATCAGCGCCTTTCACGGCGCACTGAATGATGCAGGCTAGAGACTCCCTTTGATGTGCTGCCGCTTCGCGCCAGACTTGGTTCAGCACACCCGACGGGCTTAAAGACCTTGCCAAGGGCAAGATGTTGGCCGGTTTCGGCTTGCTGTTACCCGACAGTTAAATAATTCTTGACATTTTCTGGCGGATTTGCAAATCTTTGTGCCAGTTGTCTCAAAGAGGTTGTCGGCAAGTTCCCTTTCAACAACCTGGTCGACACTTCCGTTCTCGCAGTCTGTGTCCAATCAGCTTTCTCAACACTGTGATGTAAGCTCTGCGTCCAACCGTTTTGCGACCGGATGCATTCGTCAGTTCCCGTCCCCAAAAAACGGAAGGGGCAGTGAAGACGCAGGAAGAACTTCACCAGAACTGAACCGAAAAACAGAACATACACTTGGGAAAACGCAAAACTGTTGGACCAACTGGGACCACCTCAGAGGCAGAGATTATTTGCGGCTTAATCAATGTCTGAGTAATTCAATGGTCGGAAGGTTACGAGATGAAAGGTCTGCCAAATCGAATTATTCTTGCCCTTTGCCTGGGTTTGCCGCTCGGCCTGATTGGGATTCGCGCGGCTTGCGCAGATGATAAGGCGCAAAGCCCAACGAACACCACGCCCACCGCCAATCAAGAGAAGCCCCAAACGTCCGCGCCAGTTTCGAATGCGAATCTGACCTCAATTGCGCCGTCGCCCGAGCCTGCCGGTGCGCCCGCGGCGTCTAATTCGCCAACAGCGGCCGTGGACCCCACGGCGTATCGTGCCTTCGAAAAAGCCTCAAGAGTAATGACCAGATTCCTCATCGTAATTACGGCAGTCGTCATTGTGTTGATCATCATTGCGATAATCTTCAATAAATGGTCTCTTGGTGATGCGCTCTCGGAGGAATGTGCCTTCCAACCAAAGGAGATCAAGCGGAAAGAGGATGTGATTCTTCTGGCCAGCACGAGTCGCATTATTGCGCTCTTCGGCTTAATGGGAATTCTCACTGTCGTTATTGGCGTGGGTTACTCCATCGTATGGAACCTGACAATCTACGGAAGAGTGCCTGACCTGACTGAGGTACGTTCGTTCTTGCTGGGAGCCGCGTGCCTGTTCGCTCCCTACCTCGCCAACCAGCTGAGCGGGATGTTTACGCCGGCGGCTAAGCTCCAGCCCGCCTTGGCAGACACGATGAGTGTCTCGGGTGTGGCACCGAGTTCGCCCAAAGCTGACAACGCGGCGCAAGCGCTCCACCTGATCGGGACCGGCTTTCAACAAGGACTGAGCCTGACGCTCACCGATCCCCAGGGCACAGCACATTCCGTATCGGCGGCCGATGTCACCTCCGTGACGCCCACTTTGGCGTCGGCGAATGCCACCCTAAACACCCCCGGGGCATGGAAGGTCGCTGTTGCCAATCCAAGTGCGGCCACTTCGCCGTCGTTTGCGTTTGCCGTGGTAGGGCCGCCAGCCATTGCTTCCGCTACGGCCGGGCTGCATGTCAATGCAGCCGCGCAGTCCGTCACCTTTGCAGGCTCAGGCTTCGTTTCCGGGCTTAAGGTGGATCTAACGGACCCCGCAGGGACCAAGACCACTTTTGCCGCCGACCAACTGAACACAACACAGGTGACCGTTGCGGCGGTTCTGGCCAGCGCGGGGAACTGGCATGCGGTGATTACAAATCCGGGAAATCTTGCATCGAACAACTTTCCATTTACCGTTGCTTGAAGGGAGCTCAAATGGCCGAGATTGACGATCTAAGACAGCAGGCGCTCGATGCAATCCAGGAGGCGACGGATTATCTCAACCACCGCGAATATTTAGTAACCAATCTGGAGGAACGGGATGCCATTCGAGAACACAAGGATTGGATGGAAGAGGCCCGGACGGTGTTTGCAACCACGGCTTTCAGGACGACTGAACCCGACACCGAGGTCACGCAACTTGCGAATGACCTGAGCCTGACCAAGAAGCTGATTGGCTCTTTTCATGAGAATTCGCCTTTCGGCGATGTCGACCAATCGCTGCAGGATCTCGGTCAACGACTGAGCCTGTTTGTCGGCACGCATGGACCCGGCGGCGGGAACCCGATCGGCTGGCCAAGATAGACGTTCCGCACACCAAGGAAGGGACTGCGACCAGACATGGAACCGGGGTTTGAAGCAGCGAAAGGGGCGGCCGAGACGATACTCGGAGTGAAGTTGCCCATTCTGATGCGGGTGATCCTGCCGGGGCTGGAGGCGACGGCGGTGCTTTATCCGGCGGTGGCGTGGCTGCTTCACTTTCTGCCGCACCAAGGAGCGGAAATCTGGCAACCAGTCGCTGGTTACGTGGTACTGGTGTTGCTGCTGGGAGCGATGATCTCGACGGCGAACAGCGAAATCTACAAGATTTACGAAGGTAGAATGGGTTGGCCGGAACGGCTGGCGGAGTGGGCGCGCCAGCGACAAGCGGCTCGCGTCGCGCGGCTCCAGCAAGCCGCGAAGACTGCGGCGTCAAAAATGCGTTATGACGAGATGTGGGAGCAGCTCAGAGCCTATCCGATCGATGGGGATGGCAATCCCGAGGCCACGCATCCGACGATGTTGGGGAATATCCTCGCGGCCTATGAACAGTATCCGAACACACGTTACAACATGGATTCGGTGTTCTATTTCCGGCGCATCTGGCTGCAGCTCGACAAGGACCGGAAGGAAGAGATCGACGGGCAATGGTGTATAGCGGATGGGTTTCTGATCCTATCGGCAATTGCGATTGCAGGCACGGCGATTTGGGCGGTACAGGCAATGGTGGCCCTGTTCGGAATCAGTCGCACGGGACTGCCCTTCGCCGGTCCCGGATGGACGCTGCTGGGCTCCGTCGGATGGCTCGGGGTGGGTGTAGGCTGGTACCGGTTCTCTCTTCCCTATCACCGCGAGAATGGTGAAGTCTTCAAGTCGATCTTCGATCTTTACCGCAGCAAGATCTGGAGCGTGACCCATCGCAAGCCCGCGGAGCGGGAGACGTGGGAAGCAGTCTGGTCTTATCTACAATACCTTGCGGTCAAGTGCCCGAACTGCGGGAAGTGGACGTCGATGACAGGAGATCAATGTTCGAAGTGCAACTTCGGGCTTGCAGAATTTACAAAAAAACTGAAGGAAACGGGAAAGCTTACCATTTGACATT
The DNA here is from genome assembly GCA_964452615.1 of uncultured Occallatibacter sp. Taxonomy (GTDB): domain Bacteria; phylum Acidobacteriota; class Terriglobia; order Terriglobales; family Acidobacteriaceae; genus Telmatobacter. Next base: position 885 of record CAYVMS010000260.1, on the reverse strand, counting down.
TACGAGTTCGCACACGTGAGGTGACATCGAATGCCAACTCAGATCACGCGTCTGGTTGTCTTGATGCTTGAGAACCGCTCATTCGACCATATGCTCGGGTTCCTCAGGAAAACCAATCCCGCCATCAATGGCCTGAATGGTGACGAATGGAATTACCCGGCTGCGGAAGGCACAGCCAACGTCACCGTCAGCGACGATGCCGGCGACGTTGAAGACCTCAACCCTGACCCCAACCACGAGTTCGCCCACGTCACCAACCAAATCTCCAGCACCGGCGACCCGGTCGGCAATCCCGATATGAAGGGCTTCGTGCGCGACTACTTTGAGGACTGCAAGGACGCGGTCCATGCTGCGGGAATCATGAAATGTTTCACTCCGCAGACGCTGCCGATTCTTTCTACCCTGGCCACGCAATACGCCGTCTGCGATCGCTGGTTCTCCTCCGTGCCCGGTTCCACAATCCCCAACCGATTGTTCGTTCACGGCGCCAGTTCAGCCGGCTCCCTCACGCAGGATGCCATCGCCGCTCCCTTCGTTCTGCACACCATTTTTGAGAGCTTCGACGACACCACGCCTCACGATTTCGCCATCTACACTGCCGGTTCCTCCATCCTCTTCGCCAACAAATACCTTATTCAGAACATGGGCAAGTTCCGTGACTACGCAAGTTTCGTCGTCGATGCTACCAGCGGGAATCTTCCCGCATACACCTTCATTGAACCCGCCTATGACGACGACGGCGAGGGGACATTTGCCAGCAGCCAACACCCCGACTTTCCCGTCGACCGTGGCGAAGGCCTCATTCGTGATGTCTACAACGCCCTCTCGAGAAGCCCCGACTGGAAGAGCACACTCTTCCTCATCCTTTACGACGAACACGGCGGA
>CAYVMS010000259.1:0-4501 GCA_964452615.1 uncultured Occallatibacter sp. | reverse complement strand
AGAGCCCTCAATCTCAATCAGCACCGAAGAGCCATGCGAAGCATTGATTTGACCTCGGCGCTTGTTCAGGATGCAACACTCTTGATTGCCCGATGAAAGAATCCGTCTGGAGTGATCCAAATCACAGCGCCCTAACGCATGCCCCCTTCAAACTACAGCAAGAATTCACCGGAAGAATGTGATTCATCCGGATCTGTGCTGGCGTTTCAGGTGCTGACGTTTTCCCATCCGGTCTGCTGAAATCGGTCCCATAGGGAAAGCCCACGGGGGTGAAACGTCATGTCTGTCCATCTGCTCGACACAGTCTCGGTCGGCTCAGCTTTGCCGCACGCACTTGCAAAACGGGAAAACCTCATTGCAGCCAGTAAGAACGAACTGGCCTTTTTACGCTACTCGATCATTCTCACTTCCCGGTGGGAAGCATCGACTGGCAAGGATATGGAACGCCGCAAAGAACTGCGCGCCGAAGTTAAACATCTTCGCCTTCAATACTCCCAGAAGATCGACGATATTGCGATGACCTTCGGAATCCAGAGCGCAATTGATGCGACAGAAGAGGTTGAACGCACTGTAGGGGTTCCGGTGGGCATGGATCGGAACCTGTTCGCCACACCGACCAAGAAACGATGAGTGCGGAGATTTGCAGAAAATTATCCCTCGCCGGTGCACAATAATGGGATGAACATTGACCAGAGAAACGAGCCTTCATACTATCCACTGATCACTGTCCACCGATCACTGTGAGTACCCCCCACCCCCCTATTTATATTTTCAAAACCTTGTGGTTAATTAATTCGAAAATCCCTCTTTGCAGCAAAGTTTGACCTTTACAGCCTTGAATGAGAGTTCTCAGCGGGAACTGAATGTAGAAGGCTGACGTTCAACCGCGTCTGGACGTAAACTAAGAACGTTATGGACTCATTCTCAGGCAAAATCCTCGAGAAACTGCTCCCGGCCGCGCCCGATGCCGGCGCGATTGAGGCAACCTCGCGGACCAGGCAGAAAAAAGCCGTATTGCAATCCGATCACTGGTCCAATGCCGTCCTGCTGGAGCGAGCAGCGTATCTGCGCAAGTTGGCCAAGAATGGCAACGGGGCGGAGAGCGAGACGTTGAAGGAGTTTCCGCGGCACTGCGCAATGCTCCTGTTTCGCAGCCGGGACGGCGGCGCCGAGGTGCATGAGAACTTCGCCGATCTCTTTTGCGTTCTCGATGGGCGCGCAACGCTGGTAACGGGCGGCACAGTGGCAGGCGCGGTCTGCATTGGTCCAGGAGAGATTCGCGGCACTTCGGTGGAGGGCGGCGCACGGCAGGAATTGAGTGCGGGCGATGTGGCGCATGTTCCGGCCGGCCTGCCGCATCAGATGCTGGTCGCCGGCGACCACACGGTTACCTGTATGGTGATGAAGATCCAGGAGACTTAGTGAAATCCGGAGGCGTTGAGGAACGGACCGTACTTCTTGTCTGAGACAAGGATGTGCGAGAAGAGCCAGTCACGCAGAAAGTCCATCAACTCGAAGTCGAGCATGGCGACCGACGTGGATTTAAGCCGCGCCTGCACATCCAGGATTTCGCGAATGAATTTATCGTGCTCAGTGAAGTGCGCGGAGGTGGCCTGGTAGCCTGCCTTGATCAACAACTCCTCTTCCCTGGTGAAATGGAACCTGGTGTAGTCCACCAGTTCGTCGAGGACAACCTCAAGGATCGCCTTGTCATGGCCCGCCGAGATGCCAAAGTGCAACTGGTTGATAATGCCGATCAACTTCTTATGGTCGCCGTCGAGAACTGCGACGCCGACGCTAAGTTCGCTTGTCCAGGTCATGAATTCCATTTGGAGTTCATCCTTTCTATAGCGTTTTCAACGATGCTGTGAGGCCTGGGTGCCCCACCCGCGCCGCGTCTTTATTCTTGCGGCTTCGGGGTTCCCAACGACAGGTCTTCGTCGTTGGGATGGTCTAGGGTGGGAGACCTCGATCCCCTCACTGCGCAAACAGTGAAAATGGTTTAATCGTCTTTCGCATCTCTCCATTCTGAAACCGGCAGCGCACCGCAAGCTACGAGCGCGAGCCGTCTGCCTGCTCTTCGAACTCTTCATTGAGCCACTGGGCGAATGCCGCAAACTCTTCGTCGCGGCCGAGGAAGTCGCGCACCATCTGCCGCCCTGGCTTTGACCCGCCTTGTTCGAGCACTGTCTTGCGGTAGCGGCCTCCGGCATCGCAGCCTAGCAGATCGCTGGAATCGAACTGAGCGAAGAAATCGAGAGCGATAACTTTGTCAAAGGCGTAAGTGTAGTAGTTGGAGGAGTAGCCGGTGAGGTGACCGAAGCTCGCATACATGCGGTTGCCTTCCAGCCAGGTCCACGGTTGCAGGCTCTCGTAGAGCCGCTTGGTCGTGCCGTCGAGATCGAGGCCGGCCGGGTTCTGGTCGTGCAGGTCGAGCGACAACGTTGTGTAGTAGAGCTGCGAACGCACCCAGTCAGCCCGGCCAAAGGACCCGGCAAGTTTCATCTTCTTGATCGTCTCGGAGGGAAGCAGCTCGCCAGTCTGATAGTGCGTGGCGAAGGCCTGGAGCAGCTTTTCGTCACGGAAGAACTCCTCGAGCATCTGCGAGGGCACCTCGATGAAGTCGCCCTCGGTGGCGAAGCCTGAGAGACCGGCCCACTCGGTCTGCCCGCCGAGAATGGCGTGCATGAGGTGGCCGAATTCGTGGAAGTATGTGACGACGTCGCTGTATTGCAGCAGGCCGGGGTCTTTCTCATCACCCTGCGGGAAGTTGCAGATAAGCGCAGCCTCAGGCAGAGCGCGCCCAAGAACGCCGGTGACGATAGGCGCGGCGGAGAACCACTTATCCTTGCCCTCGCGTGGGTGCATGTCGAGATAGAAGCGTCCCGCGCGCCGGCCGCCGTCAAATACGTCGAAGACCGAGACGTCCGGATGCCATGCAAGCGCAACCGAAGGACGGAATTCGATCTTGAAGAGACGCGCAGCCGTTTCAAGCACACCCCTCTCGACCTGCGCATAGGGAAAGTAAGGACGCACGGATTGCGAATCGAAGTCGAAGGCCGAGCGGCGAAACTGCTCGTACCAGTAAGCGCGGCTGGTGATGTCGATGGCAGCAAGACCGGGCTGGCGCTTGCGTGCGAAGTCGAGAATCAAATCCAGCTCACGATGGGCGCCGTCAAGGCTGGCCTCATTGAGTTTCGCGATGAAGGTGCGCACGTTGGCCGCCGAGCCCATCATCTGATCGGCGGTGGCCAGATCTGCCCAACTGCGAAAGCCGAGGACGCTTGCAATCCGTTGCCGCGTCGCCAGCAGTTGCTCAAGGATCGATTGATTGGCTGGAAAGGCGCGGGTGTTGTAGGCCAGGAACATCCGCTCGCGCAGAGCGGCATTCGAAGCAAAGGTCATCACCGGCTGCATATCGGGCGGATCTGTGGTAAGCGTGATGCGGCCGCCAGGCGCCAATTGATGACGTGCGATGTAGTCGGCAGGCAAGCCTTCGAGTTCGGCAGCCGTGGCCTCGATGGTCTTGCCGCCCTCTTGTATGTTGCGAGCGAACTCCAGCGAGAGGTGCGTGGCTTTCTCCTGGAGCGATTGCAACAGGTCACGTGTAGCTTGGTCCTTGTCGACGCCTGCCAGGCGATAGCTAAGCAGCGTGCGCTCGACGAAGTGCTTGGTGGCCGGACTTGCGGTGTCGAGATCGATGGCGGCCAGAGCCTCATAGACTGCGCGGTTCAAACTGAGCGCGCTGCCCGCCTGCGCCACGCGCTGCGCCTCCTGCTGCGCCTGATCGCGAACAGCTTTGTCGGCGGCAACGGAGTTGAGCACGCCGGCCTGCGCCCCGGCGAGATTGAGTTGCTCGATGGCCGCATCGTAAAGTCGCAGCGAATTCTCCGGCGTGCGCGGCTCTTCGACGGCGAGCAGAGCGGCCAGCGCTGCCTCATGCGCCGCAAGACGTGCGCCAACCCAGGCAGAGAGCACCTCGGGAGAAGCAGCTCCACCTGCCTCCCATGCGTGAAGTTCTTCTGTTGCAGCTACGGCGCCAGAATTCTGAGTGGGCATGATGGACAAACTCCTTCAAAGTACTAGAGTGCCACAGCGGAGCGGGGTTGCGCGTAGACCTGCATCAATGATTCGTACGATTGAGAGCTCTCGATGGCCTTACTCACTGTCTTTGCTGTGCAACTCGGATCGCTGATGCAGCATCGGCGCAGTCTGTTCGCGGGCGCGCCGCATCGTTGGCGCGGTCTGATTTTCTGTATCGCGGCTCGCGCTGAGGTCGAATCACACGATCTGAATGGATACGATCGAAGCTCAATTCGTCGCTCTCAAAAAAATTGTTGACTATTTTTCCACCACTGATGCGTTTTTTTCTTGACACTTGCATTACATAAATCTATACATTCTTCAACTGCATTATCGTATGCAGGGACGAAACAAAAATCGTCAAAAGGGAGAATAGGCAAATGGCAACCAAGAAAGCAGCCAAGAAGGCACCCGCGAA
>CAYVMS010000258.1:0-4510 GCA_964452615.1 uncultured Occallatibacter sp. | reverse complement strand
AGCTTGTAAATCTTCTCGAATTCGGCGGCTTCGGTTTCTGCCGTGCCGGTCATGCCGCTCAGCTTTTTGTAGAGGCGGAAGTAGTTCTGGAAGGTGATCGTGGCCAGCGTCTGGTCTTCCTTGCGGATGCTGACTCCCTCTTTGGCCTCGATGGACTGGTGCAGCCCGTCGGACCAGCGGCGGCCCGGCATCAGGCGGCCGGTGAAGGTGTCGACGATGATCACCTCGCCGTCCTTGACCACGTATTCAACGTCGCGCTTGTAGAGCGCGTGCGCCTTGATCGCCGTCTCAACGTAGTGCTTCATCTCCCAGTTTTCGGCGTCGGCGATGTTGCCGATTCCGAGCAGCTTTTCGATGGTTACCCAGCCTTCGTCGGTCACGCCGATCGTCCGCTGCTTCTCGTCAACGATGTAGTCGCCGGTCAGATACTTTTCGCCTTCCGCAAGATTCAGGCCAAGCTCCGCCACGCGCTTCGTATCGCTGGCCTCGATCTCTTCGCCGAGCTTGAGGTCGGGGATAATCTTCCGCGCCTTTGCGTACTTGTCTGTGGTCTGGTCGGTCGGGCCCGAGATGATCAGAGGCGTCCGGGCCTCGTCGATCAGGATCGAATCCACCTCATCGACGATGGCGTAATAGTGGCCCCGCTGCACGCAATCTTTTATCTCAAATTTCATGTTGTCGCGCAGGTAGTCGAAGCCGAATTCGTTGTTGGTTCCGTAAGTAATGTCAGCAGCGTAAGCGGCTCGCCGCTCTTCGTCGCTCAGGTCGTGGACGATCACGCCGACCGTCAGACCGAGAAACTCGTAGATCTTGCCCATCCACTCGGCGTCGCGTTTGGCCAAGTAGTCGTTGACCGTGACCACATGCACGCCGTGTCCTGCCAATGCATTCAGATAGCAGGCCAGGGTAGCCACGAGCGTCTTGCCTTCGCCGGTCTTCATCTCGGCGATCTTGCCCTGGTGCAGCACCATGCCGCCGATCATCTGCACGTCGAAGTGGCGCATCTGCACCGAGCGCCAGCCGGCCTCGCGCACCACGGCAAATGCCTCGGGCAGCAGTTCGTCGAGAGCCTGCCGCTCGGCCGCGTCCTGCTCCTTGGCCCGCCGCTCGGCGACCTCTCGTGCGTCGGCATCTCGGCCAGCGGCGCGCAACTCATCGGGGTTCTCAAAGCCCTTCAGCCGCTCTGCAACCTGCTCCGCAATCCGCGCGCGGAACTCAACCGTCTTGGCCCGCAACCCCTCGTCGGTAAGCTTTTTCGTGTCTTCTTCAAGAGCGTTGATCAGCGCCACCATCGGCATCAACCGCTTGATCAGGCGCTCGTTCGCCGTGCCAAAAACCTTTGTTAGAGCTTTATCAAAAAACACAGGATTCTCCGTCTACCAGTCTAAATGCTGAGGGTTGCAGCGAGCGGTCTTAACCCGCCCGAAGGTAGCGGCCCAGATTGAGGAGTGCCAGTCTGACAGATTTCGGAACGGGCCGGCTTGTTCGGGATGAGATGGTCTTGTATCAGGGCATGACTTCATAGGCTGCGGGAAAACTCACTCGAAGCTGGCTTTGTATCAGGGCACGACTTTTAGTCGTGCCGAATAGTCGCAAGGATGGCTGGGCTTCAGCCCCTGTTCCCTTTCTTCATTGCCAGATAACTGAAGCAGTAGGGATATTGCTCGGGAGAGCCGGCGAGTCCCGCCTTCACCGGGTTCTGGGCAATGTACTCCCGATATCGCAAGAAGCTCTCCTGGTCATCAGCCCGTGCCTCGGAAAACCCACTCTGCCAAACTTCTCCCAAATAATGGGATTCCCGCTTTATGCGGTAGGAGAATCTACCCTTGACGAACTGCATGGCTTTTTCAATGGTCATATCCTCGTGGACCGTCAGCAGGAGATGCAAGTGATCCGGCATGACTACAAAATCGTGTAATTGGAATTTCCGCTCCGCCACACACGACCGCAACACATCGACGAGAAGCATCGCATTCCGTTCGGATTGCAGCAGTCTTCGTCCCATGCTGGTTTTGGTGGTGGCGAAGAAAATGCGCGAGGAACTGAGCGTCTTCTCAGGGATGGAGTTGCGGGCGGGTCGTGCCATAGCAGGGGCTGAAGCCCGATTTCTCCTTGCCAACTCTGCGGCACGGCTAAAGCCGTGCCCTGATACACAGCAGGATTCTATCAATGCCGACACGATTCGGACATTTTAAAAAAATAGTAGTTATGTCAAGCATATAGAACTACAACTGTACCTGTTTCAGTCGTATCAGGGCACGACTTTACAGGCTGCGAAATATTCGTCCAAGGCTAGTTTTGTATCAAGGCACGACTTCAGCCGTGCCGCAGAAGCAAGAAAATTAATCGTTGGGCGTGAGCCCATCTGCCGGCCCCCATTACCCTCTCCGCCGGTACAATGGAGAAGAAAGCCGAACCTCACGCGAGCCGATGGCCGACGAAGAACAGAAGAAACCCAAAAAACCGGATGATGAAGTGGCAGGCAAGGTTTATGACTCCCGCCTCATCCGCAGGCTCGGCCATTATCTGCGTCCCTATTGGATTCAAGCCGCCGTCTCGACCCTGGCTATCTCGCTGAAGTCGCTCTGCGACGTTGCGGGGCCCTATCTGGTGATGGTGGGCATCGACCGCTACTTCACTCCAGGTGCGACGGCGAGCCACCCCGCCGGATTCGTTGTCCAGATGCTGAGCAAGACCAACTGGCTTGGCCGCCTGCTGCCCGACGACCCCTACCAGGGCATTACCCGGCTGGCCGCCATCTATCTCTGCGCCCTGCTCGCCGCGTATCTCTTCCAGTTCATCCAGACCTACCTGATGCAGTGGACTGGCCAGAAGCTGATGTTCGACCTGCGCCGCGAGATCTTCCGCCACATGCAGCGGATGCACATAGGCTTCTTCGACAGCCACCCGGTTGGGCGCCTCGTCACGCGCATCACCTCCGATGTGGACGCCATCAATGAGATGTTCACCGCAGGCGTGCTGGCCATTATCGACGACTCGCTGAACCTCACATTCATGGCCATCTTGATGCTGAGGATCAACTGGTGGCTGGCCTTGCTGGCTTTTAGTGTGCTGCCACTGATCCTGGTCGTGACGCGCCTCTTCCGCGACCACGTCCGAGCCAGCTTCCGCCGTGTGCGCACCGCGATTGGCCGCATCAACAGCTTCACCCAGGAACATATCTCGGGCATGAGCGTGGTGCAGCTCTTCAATCGCGAACAGCGCGCCTACGACGACTTCGAGGCCGTCAATCGCCAGCACATGGTCGCATTCAAAGACACGATCTTTGCCTACGCTCTTTTCTATCCGGCGGTCGATTTGCTCTCTGCCGTGGCCATTGCCCTGGTGATCTGGCGAGGCGGCTTCGGCGTTCTCTCGGGGCTGGTGACCATCGGCGTGCTGAATATGTTCGTTCAGTATTCGCTGCGATTCTGGCGGCCGATTCAGGACATGAGCGACAAGTACAACATCCTGCAATCGGCCATGGCGGCAAGTGAACGCATCTTCAAGCTGCTTGATACAGAGCCGGAGATTATCTCGCCCGCCAGTCCGCTCGCCGGAGACGGCAGCAATCGGGTCGAGTTTCGCCATGTCTGGTTCACTTACCAGAAGATGACCGAAGAGCAACAAGCCGTTGCGGACCGAGCCGTCGCCAGTAAATCTCCGGCTGCTGGATTAGCCGCGATTCCCGGCATTGAGTGGGTTTTGAAAGATGTATCGTTCACCGTCGAACCTGGCCAGACGGTGGCCATCGTGGGCCACACCGGCGCAGGAAAGACCACGCTCATCAGCCTCATGATGCGCTTCTACGATGTGACTGCCGGGCAGATTCTGGTGGACGGCATCGACCTGCGCCAGCACGATCTGACCGCGCTCCGCCAGCACTTCGCTGTTGTGCTGCAAGACCCGTTCCTCTTTGCAGGCACGCTGGCCGAGAACATCCGCTTTGGCAACGAGGCCATCAACGATGCCGGCCTGATTCAGGCCGCGCGCGACGTAAACGTGCTGGACTTCATCGAGAGCCTGCCCAAGAAATTTGACGAGCCGGTGCGCGAACGCGGAAACTCGCTCTCGACCGGCCAGAAGCAACTCATCAACTTTGCCCGCGCACTGGCCTTTAATCCGCGCATTCTTATCCTCGACGAGGCCACGTCGAGCGTTGACACAGACACTGAACTGCGCATTCGCGGCGCACTGGAGCGCATGGTCGAAGGGCGGACCAGCGTCCTGATCGCCCATCGCCTCTCGACCGTGCAGCGGGCCGATACGATTCTCGTGATGCATAAGGCCCAATTGCGCGAGATGGGTTCGCACCAGCAACTGCTGGCGCAACGCGGCCTCTATTGGAAGCTCTATCAACTCCAGTACAAGGATCAGGAGGCGGACGCGTTGGCAAATGGCGCTCGTCAGGCCTCGATCGCGCCTGCGGTATAAAGCATTTTTGGAAAATCAGAGACGCGAGACTCTTGCAAAATCAGATTGAGATTGCCAAATGTGTCAGGGCACGACT
>CAYVMS010000257.1:0-4516 GCA_964452615.1 uncultured Occallatibacter sp. | reverse complement strand
TCTTCTCGCCGCAGGCCGCCTCGATATGCGTCTTGAGGAGATCTGCCCTCAGCAGATCCACAATGCGCAACCCGCTGCGCGCCATCTTGTCCTCGTAGGCCGGCCCGATGCCGCGGCTGGTGGTGCCGATCTTCTTCCGCCCAGGCGCGCTCTCAGCGGCCAATTCGATCATCCGATGGTAGGGGAGAATCACCTGAGCCCGGTTCGAGACAAAAAGCTGCTCGTCCACACCGACGCCCAACGTGCGAAGCTTGGCTACCTCTTTCAGAAAGGCGATCGGGTCCAGCACTACGCCGTTGCCGATGATGCCCCGGCACCCCGGCCGCAGCACGCCACAAGGGATGAGTTGCAGCACGAACTTCTGGCTGCCTATGATGACCGTGTGTCCCGCGTTGTGGCCGCCGGCATAGCGCGCCACAGCGTTGAAGCGCTCACTGAGCACATCCACGATCTTTCCCTTGCCTTCGTCGCCCCACTGGGCGCCTAGCACTACCGCCGTCTTTGCTCGCATTTCGGTCCGTTCCTTGAAATCTGTGTGTTGTGGCTGATTCTAGAGAGTGACACTTCAGCCGCTGCGGTCCCTTTCGCAAGACTCGCGAATGATTCCTGGGCTGAAGATGAAGGCGCCGGCCCCCTCCGGGGAGCACCATTATTGATGATAAACCCTTCGTCTATTTGCCGGGACGAAACTCGTCGCTTGTCCAAGAGTTGGGAGCCACAAAGGCCTCTTCTCGCATCCGCTTGAAACACACCAAAGTTTGATTCTTTACCAATTCGCGTGAGAAATCCGCCCGGTTACTCGCCGATACGAGTGAGGTGTGCTTTGCATCCCTGCCGGCTATGAAGCCATGGCTGGATTGCGCCCATGATTTGGCTTAGAGGAGGAAATGATGATGAGCTGGATTAAGATCTTGTTGACATTGGCAGGCCTCAGCCTGCTCAGCGCCTGTAGCGGTACCAGCAGCATCAATGTTCCCGGTAACACCGACCCCAGTCCGGCGCCTTCCACCAACAGTGTCTCCGGCACGGTTCAGTTCAAAGGCGCTCCATTGGCAGGAGCGACAGTCACCCTCTGGCTTACGAATACGAATACGATCGTGCAGACCGCGACCACCGATGCCAACGGCAATTACAGCTTCTCTGGACTCTCGTCTTCGGGCAATGCAACCGCGGTCTATCAACTTTGGGCGAGCAAGACGGGGTATGGCTTCTATCCCACCGTGGGCAGCGGCGGCACGGTCATTCGCTTTGACCACACAGGCAACCTGCAAGGCAACGGAGTTAACGACGTTGCGATCTACTTTACTGTGATTCAGTTCAGTTCATTGCCAAATAGTTCGCTCACAGGCGCCAACTTCAACGCATACGACGGCAGCAATCCGCTGGTCAGCCTTCCGGCTACCGGCCAGCAGACCAGCTACGCCGTCGGCGATGATGCGTCGTTGAAAAAAGGGGTCGCCTGGCCGGCAACTCGCTTCACCGTTCAGAACGGAACCGTGACCGACAATCTCACCGGCCTTGTCTGGCTGCAAAACGCTGGCTGTTTCAATCCGGCAATCTTTGCGACAGCATTGACTGATGTCAACCAGCTTGCCAGCGGCGCTTGCGGATTGAGCGACGGCTCCAAAGCGGGCGCATGGCACCTGCCTAGCATCAACGAGCTGGAGAGCATTGTGGACGTATCGGCCGCCAATCCTGCCCTATCTGCCGGCAACCCGTTCACCAACGTCTCCAATGCGATCTACTGGTCGTCCACAAGCTATTTTGGCGGTGAGACCGGTTCGCCGTACGCATGGACGATCCGCATGAGCGACGGCAGCTTTGTCAACGACGGCGCCTCCAATATCAAAACGACCTCGAACAATGCCGTCTGGGCAGTCAGAACTGGCAGCGCCGGAGCGGTCAAGCCGCAATGGACCGGGCAATATGTCACCTATGCCAGCGGAGACGACGGCAGCATCCAGTCCGGCGTAGCTCCGACATTTGAGCGGTGGATCGACAACGGGAATGGCACCATCACCGACACCGTGACCGGTCTCATCTGGCTCAAGCAAGCCAACTGCATCGACGATACGTGGTCCTCGGCCGTCACGGAGGTTCATTCTCTGGCCAGCGGCCAATGCGGTCTTACCGACGGCTCGGCAGCGGGCAGTTGGAGAATGCCCAACCGCAACGAGATGCAGAGTCTCTCTGACCGGATGGAGACCAATCACGCGGACTTCTTCAACCAGACCTATTTGAATTTGGATGGCACCGTCTTCCGCTTGCCGATCTTCTCCAACTTCATGGTCTCCCAGTTCTACTGGACATCCACAACCGACGCTGCCGATACCACCCAGGCGTGGACGGTCTTTAGTTGCGACTACGGGGTCTACAACACGCCCAAAGCCAACACTGGCTATACGTTGGCCGTGCGTTAGCACTTCTGAAACTACGTGCCGGCCTACGAAATGTTAGCCTGTGCTTGATGACCGGCAATTTAACCACGGAGCGTCTGCTATTGCGCCGCTGGCGCGAGGCGGACCGGCTGCCTTTTCAAAGGCTCAATGCCGATCCGCGAGTCATGGAGTTCATGCCCGGGCTGCTCGCGCCAGAGGATTCGGATGGGCTGATTGACCGCATCGAGACGCACTTCGAGCGGTACGGCTTCGGCCCTTTCGCCGCAGAGCTTCTCGAGGACGGAGCCTTTCTCGGCTACATCGGCCTTTTTGTCCCGGCCTTCCAGGCGCACTTCACGCCGGCTGTCGAGATTGCCTGGCGGCTCGACGCAGGCTATTGGGGTCGTGGCCTGGCCACGGAAGGTGCGCGCGCGGTCGCCCGCCACGCCTTCGCGGAACTGGGACTAGCCAGTCTTGTCTCGTTTACTGTTCCTGAGAATCTCCGCTCACGCCGCGTAATGGAGAAGCTCGGCATGAGCCACGATCCACGCGACGACTTCGACCACCCGAATCTTCCCGAAGGCCATCCCTTGCGCCGTCACGTCCTCTACCGGCTCATTCGGTGACAATAGCCAGCTCTCACGCATAAACTCAAGAAAGAGGAGATTTATGTTCGTCGTTGTTTGGCAGTTTGAGATCTCTGAGGAAAAGGTCGCCGGCTTTGAGGCCGCCTACGCGTCCGATGGAGCCTGGGCGCAACTCTTTCGCACTTCGCCTGAATACCGGGGCACTGAGCTGCTGCGCGATGCCTACATCTCAGGCAACTACCTCACTATCGACCGTTGGGCCAGCGAAGAAGCATTTCGCGCCTTCCGCAAAGACCATGACCAGGAATACGAAGCGCTGGATAGAGAGTGTGACTCACTGACCGGTCGCGAGACCCGCATCGGCGCTTACACCGTTTGAACCTTACAGAATTTGCATTCGCAGAGGCTTGGGGGGCGGCCTGGACTCGGTTTCGACAGGCCTTACGACACACGGGAACCCAATTGAAGCGGAGGATAGGCTGGCACTCCGGCGACTTTCACCATATCTTCGCTATTTTTTCCTATCATTCGCTATCCCGGCCCTGCTACAATCCCATCGAAATCCAATCCAGGCCGTTGCGCCGTTTCCTGTATGGAAAGCAGGAGTCGCGCGAACGAGCATTCATTCCGAGGAGCCCTCAAGATGGCAATTGCTGATGACCGCGCCAAGGCCGTAGAACTCGCCCTTGCACAGATCGAAAAACAGTTTGGTAAAGGGTCGATCGTCCGGCTCGGGTCCAAAGAGGCGCTGGTGCCTATTGCCGTAATCTCCACCGGCTCCATCAGCTTTGACGCAGCTCTGGGCGTGGGCGGCATTCCCCGTGGCCGGGTCATCGAAGTCTTCGGTCCTGAGTCCTCGGGCAAGACCACCATTACTTTGCAGATCATCGCCGAGGCGCAAAAAGCGGGCGGTCTGGCCGCTTTTGTCGACGTGGAGCACGCTTTGGACCCCGCCTATGCCAAGAAGCTGGGCGTGGACATCGATAACCTGTTGGTCTCTCAGCCCGATAGCGGCGAACAGGCGCTGGAAATCACCGAAACCCTGGTCCGCACTGGGGCCATCGATGTGCTGGTAGTGGACTCTGTGGCCGCGCTGGTGCCGAAGGCCGAACTGGACGGCGAAATGGGCGACTCGCACATGGGCTTGCAAGCGCGTCTGATGTCGCAGGCGTTGCGTAAGCTCACAGGCACGGTCTCAAAGTCGCGCACGGCCTTGATCTTCATCAACCAGATCCGCGAAAAGATCGGCGTCATGTTTGGCAATCCGGAGACCACCACCGGCGGCCGGGCGCTCAAGTTTTATTCATCGGTGCGCGTGGACATTCGCCGCATCGCTGCTATCAAGGACGGCGACGCAGTGACCGGCAACCGGACCAAGATCAAGATCGTCAAGAACAAGGTGGCTGCTCCCTTCCGTGAGGCGGAGTTTGACATCATCTATGGCGAAGGCATCAGCCGCGAGGGCGATGTGCTGGACCTCGCCGTGGCCAACAATATCGTCGAGAAGTCAGGCGCCTGGTACTCCTACTCAGGGGAGCGAATCGGCCAGGG
>CAYVMS010000256.1:0-4577 GCA_964452615.1 uncultured Occallatibacter sp. | reverse complement strand
GCATCCATGAGGAAGCGCGCCATGGGGTGCGCAGCGACCGGCTGTCCATTGATCGTGGTAATCAGCGCACCCTGATGAGTTGAGGCCCTCATGCGCTGCTGGCCGCGCGCACAGAAGAAGTGCGCCAGCCCTGCGGCGACCTGAGAGCGCTCAGGCTCCTCGTTGGGCAAAAACACAAGAAGATTGGGATTGCCACGCCGCAGCCATGCCACTAGTTGGCCGTTCCGCAGAACCACCTCGGCGTAAGCCGCGCGCGTAAGGATGCGAGGCGCTGATTCCGCGTCCTCCTCGGCGACAGGCAGATCGGGCCAGCGCAAGACTGAACCATAGGGATTGGCCGGGTCCGTAGCCGCCAACTGCACAAACTCCGGCTTCTCTTGTGGCGGCTCATTGCGCAATTGGCGCAACAGGTCAACTGCGGCGGGCAACGCAAACTGCGTCGCACCCAGGCCTGCCACAAAGTATCCGCGCCTAATGCGTCCGCTCTCTTCCAGCGCCTTGAGCACGTCATAGACCGCGCTGAAGCCACCCGGCACATTCTCCGCCGCAACCGATTCTCGCAGCAGCACGCCGTACCGGTTGAGCAGTTGCAGTGCCAAGGCGTGGCTGGCCTCAGTGGGCGTAGGAGTCGCTCCACTCCCCTTTCCGGGACGCACGGGCAGCAAAGACCATCGTCCCTGCGCAGTGGGCGGCGTGGTGCGGCGTGAACGGAAAACAGCCCCGGTCTGCAATCGCCGCGGTGCCCGCGCACTCTCAGGCCGGGCAGTGTAGGCGCGCAGAGCGTGTAGCGAGTCGTTGGTGATGAGCCCTCGCCAAACCAGGCTCCACAAGGCGTCGATAGTCTCGCCGGGATAGCCTCCGCCCACCGCCTGATGCAGTGGATCAAAAAAGCTTGCACCGGTCGATTCGAGAACGTAGATTAACTTCGCTTCGCGCTCAGTGAGCGGCTCAACCAATGGACGCGATTGCAAAAGCAACGGCAGCTTGTCAGCGAGAAAGAGCGCGATGCGCCCGTCACGCTCGCCAATCGGCTCAACGCCCGCCCAGGCCACTTCTCCTGCGGCAATGAGCGTGTCGAGACCAGCGGGCTCATACTCCGCAAGCCGAGCCGGCAAGATCGAGCTCTCAATCAGAGAGGCAGGAAGCGGCGCGCTCTGCAAGCTCTCGACGGCGTCCAGCAGCGCATCCAAATGCGCACCCCGGCGCGGCGCAAGCAGCCCCTGCCAATGTGTCAGAAAACGCGCCAGCGTGTGCTGCTCCACAGGCTCGACCTCGCGGCGTAGCTTGGCCAAGGATTTGCGGCGAATCTGCCGCAAGATCTCCGCATCGCACCATTCACGATGCAACCCACCGGGGCGGAAGCCGCCTTCCAACACGCGTCCTTCGTGGGCAAGCTGGAGCAGCGCGTCTTCCACAGCGGCGATGTCCAGCGCAAAACGCTCCGCCGGCTCGCGCGACGTGAATGGCCCATGAGTGCGCGCATAGCGCCGGACCAGTTCGAGCACAGGATGAGCGACCGGCTCCAACAGCGCCGTCGGCAGCCCGGGCGGCAACGGGATCCCAAGTCCGTCGCGATAGCGGGCAGCGTCTTCGGCAGCAATCAGGCGCCGCTCGCCCGCGATACGAAGCTCCAACAGACGCCGCGATCGCACGAGACGATCCACCTGCTGCAACAACTCCGGCGAGGCGACACGCCGGGCTAGCTCATCGCGCGACAGATCGCCAAGCCGCAAACATAGATCGTGAATCCCGTCTGCCGACCGGGCACGATGCGACTCGACGAGGCACTGCGCCGCCTCTTCGATCTCTTCAATTGCATTTGCATCGAGCAACTCGCGCAGATCGGCCTCGCCTAGCAGTTCGCGCAACTGATCCTGATCGATGGTCAACGCCTGCGCTCGCCGTTCAGCCAGTGGCGCATCTCCGTCATAAAGGAAGTTGGCCACGTAGCTAAACAAAAGTGAAGCGGCAAAGGGCGAGGGCTTCCTCGTCTCCACCACGTGCACACGGAGCTGGCGCTGCTCGATGGCACGGAGCGTCTCGATCAGCGCTGGCATGTCGAAGACATCGCGCAGGCATTCGCGATAGGACTCAAGCAGTAGCGGAAACGAAGGATAGCGAGAGGCCACACTCAGCAGATCATAAGAACGCTTGCGCAATTGCCACAGCGGCGACCGCGCATCGGCCCTCCGGCGAGGCAGCAGCAGGGCACGCCCGGCTGCCTCGCGAAAGCGCCCCGCGAAAAGCGCTGTCGTCCCCAACTGGCGCAAGACCAGTTGCATCGCCTCGGCCGACTCGATCAGGAACCAATCTGGATCGGGCGGCTCCTCTGTATCTGGAAAGCGCAGCACAAAGCCGTCGTCGCCCCACAGCGTTTCAACCTCGGGCCCACCGCCAGCACGGATGCGAGCGCTCACAGCCATCGCCCAGGGAATATGAATGCGGCTGCCGAATGGCGTCAGCACGCAGACGCGCCAGTCGCCCAGTTCATCGCGGCAGCGCTCAATCACGATCATGCGGTCGTCGGGCACAACTCCAGTTGCAGCCTCCTGATCAGCCAGAAACTGCATCAGGTTTTCCGCGGATCCAGGGTCAAGATCGTGTTCAGCCACCAGGCGTGTGAGCGCAGCCGGCTTCGGCAATGCCCGCAACTCGCGCACCAGCGCGCCGATACGCCGGCCGAACTCGAGCGGCCTTCCAGGGCCATCACCCTTCCAGAACGGCATTTTGCCCGGTTCGCCCGGAGCGGGCGTCACCAGCACGCGGTCGTGGGTAATTTCAGCGATGCGCCAGGTAGAGGCCCCGAGGATGAACGTCTCGCCGGGATGGCTCTCAAAGACCATCTCCTCGTCCAGTTCACCCACGCGGACAGCTTTGCCCTCGCTGTGCGCCAGAAAAACTCCGTAGAGCCCGCGGTCGGGGATGGTGCCTGCATTAAGAATGGCAAGCCGCGCCGCGCCGTCGCGAGCCGTCAGCACATTGCGCACACGATCCCATGTCAGTCGCGGGCGCAGTTCGGCAAACTCGTCGGAAGGATAGCGCCCGCTCAGCAGATCGAGCACTCCCTCGAAGGCCGCGCGGCTCAGTCCGCCAAAAGGCGCGGCATGGCGGACCAGTTCGAAAAGAGCATCGACACTAACCTCAGGGGCCGCAAAGTTAGCGGGGTCAGCAGAGTCAGCGGGGTCAGCGAGGTTAGCGGAGCTAGCGGAGTTGGTGCTTCCCGTTCGCTTCCTGTCCCCTGTTCCCTGTTCCCTGCTCGCCGCTTTTTCCGGCGGTTGCGCAACGATGGCCACCAATTGCTGGGCCAGCACATCGAGGGGGTTTCGCGGAAAGCGCGTCGACTCGATGTGGCCTTCGTGCATGGCGTGCGTCACCGCCGCGCAGGCCACCAGGTCGGCGCGATACTTCGGAAAGAAAATCCCCTCGCTAACTGCATCCACATGGTGTCCGGCGCGGCCGATTCGCTGCATCCCGCTGGCTACCGAGGGCGGCGCCTCGATCTGGATCACCAGATCCACAGCGCCCATGTCGATGCCTAACTCCAGCGTCGACGTGGCACAGAGCGCTCGAATCTTCCCAACCTTCAACTGCTCCTCGATGATTGAGCGCTGCGCCGCGGCCAGTGAGCCGTGATGGGCCCGGGCGATAGGCTCCCCGGCCAGTTCGTTCAATGCTCCGGCCAGCCGCTCGGCAACTTGTCGACTGTTCACAAACAGAATTGTCGAGTTCCGCTCGCGGATAATCTCCAGCAGCCGGGGATGAATGGCATTCCAGATTGAGATGCGGCGTGGGGCCTGCGAAGCCGGTCCGCTGGGCAAATATTCCTGCTCTCCGAGGCGAGCCATGTCTTCAACTGGAACTTCAATCCTTAGCTTTAACCGCTTGCGACCGCTAGCATTAACAATTGTGACCGGACGGTATCGCAGAAGGGGAGCATCAGGCAGATCGCTAGACCAGGTGACTTCAGACGACGGAACCAAATTAGCATTTGTCCCAGTCTCCGGCGTCTCCACACCACCCAGAAACCGCGCCACTTCTTCCAACGGCCTCTGCGTGGCCGAGAGGCCTATACGCTGGATGCGCCGCTTGGTCAGCGCCTCAAGCCGCTCTAACGAGAGCGCTAGGTGTGCCCCGCGCTTGGTCGGAACGAGGGCGTGAATCTCATCGATAATGACTGTGTCGACGGTCCGCAACGCATCGGCAGCCTGAGAAGTCAGCAGAAGGTAAAGCGACTCCGGAGTTGTGATCAGAATGTCAGCCGGATGGCGGGAAAATCGGGCGCGCTCTCGTTGCGGCGTGTCGCCGGTGCGCACGCTGATGGTAGGCTCACGGAACTCAACTCCCATCCGGCGCGCCATGTTGGCCATCCCCGCCAACGGAGAGCGCAAGTTGCGCTCCACATCCACGGCCAGCGCCTTCAGGGGCGAAATATAGACGATTCGACAGCCGGACGTGGCAGTCGGAAGGACGTGGTCTCCCACATCTCCGGGCAAAGAACGCCCGTAGATATGGGGCACCCAGCCTTTTGACTCAGGGTGCCCCACCCTTGCGACGCATTCGTCTTTGTCGCTAGGGTG
>CAYVMS010000255.1:0-4605 GCA_964452615.1 uncultured Occallatibacter sp. | reverse complement strand
CATCAAGCCATTCGCTGCGCGGGAGTTGCTGGCGCGTGTAGCGGCACACGTCAAATTGGCCAGTCTTCGCCGCGAAACTGCAGAACGCGAAGAACGGATGCACAGTGAGGCGGAGCTCGAACGCGAGAAACTGCACGCCAGCGAAGAACGGTTGGCCGAGACGAGCCGCCTTTACCGTGAGCTGCAGCGGGCCGATGCAGAAACGCAACTACAAGTTGCGCTGCTGCAGCAGCTTCCTGTGTCCGCCTGGACGCTCAAGCCTGATGGGACACCCGATTTCGTGAATCGAGTTTGGCTTGAGTTCTCTGGCCAGGCCCTTGACTTCGTCCGGTCTCATCCCGAAGCCTGGATGACCGCGGTTCATCCTGAGGATCGGGAGACGGCAGCCAGAAGCTTTTGGGGGGGCGTGAAGCTGGGACAGGGTTTCGCGATGGAGACCCGGACTCTGCGCGCTGAGGACGGGACCTATCACTGGCAGCTTCATCAAGCCGTAGTGCTGCGCGATACGGAAGGAAAGACCCTTAGATTCGTCGGTACGAGTACAGACATAGACGATCAGAAGCGTGCCGAAGAGGCTTTGCGCCAGGCCGAACGGAAATTCCGCGGTCTTCTGGAATCCGCTCCGGATGCCGTGATCGTGATGAATCGCCAAGGAAGGATCGTGTTGGTCAATGCTCAAGTGGAGAAACTGTTTGGCTACCAGCGGCAGGATCTCTTGGGGCAAGAGGTTGAAATACTGGTGCCAGAACGATTCCGTGGCCGACACCCCCAACACCGCGATGGGTTCTTCGCCCAGCCGCGCGTGCGGCCGATGGGTGAAGGTCTGGGACTGTACGGACGGCGGAAAGACGGAACCGAATTTCCCGTGGAAATCAGTCTCAGTCCGCTGGAGACGGAGGAAGGCACGCTCGTCTCCGGCGCGGTACGCGACGTCACCGAACGCATGCGCACCGAAGAGGCTTTGCGCGAGGCGCAGGGCGATCTTGCACGCATCAACAGGGTGACAACCATGGGAGAGTTAACGGCATCCCTGGCTCATGAAATCAGTCAACCGATCAGTGGTGCTATCACCAACGCTAACGTCTGCATGCGATCGCTTGAGCGGGATGAGCCTGATCTCGATACGGTGCGCAAAGCTGTCACCAAAATTGTAAGAGATGCACAACGTGCTACTGAGATTATCGGCAGGATCCGCTCACAATTCGAGAAGGGTGTCCCGAAACAGGAGAGTCTGAATGTGAACGAGATTATTCCAGAAACCATCGCCCTCCTGCGCGACCAGGCAATGCGACACGACATATCGATCCGCACCGAACTGGCAGTCGACCTACCTCCGATCGTCGGAGATCGTGTGCAGTTGCAGCAGGTCGCGATGAACCTAATCGTCAACAGCATCGAAGCGATGAAGGACGTTGACGGAACACGAGAATTGATCATCCAGTCGCAGCGAGCCGAACACGCGCAGGTTCTAGTTTCTGTCAGCGATACCGGCCCAGGGTTTCCGCCGCATCTCGCAGAACAGATTTTCGATCCTTTCTTTACGACTAAACCTCACGGCACCGGCATGGGGCTTCGCATCAGCCGGTCAATCATTGAGTCTCATGGTGGGCGCTTGTGGGCGGTCGATTCCCCTGGGTGCGGCGCAACTTTTCACTTGAACTTGCCCGCCGCGATTCCGTCGTCATCGCACGAGTCGCGTGAGTTTGTTTGACCGATACCAAAGTATTCGCCAATACCATCGTCCAATAGATTCTCTTCTTCGTGTCTGGCCTAATGGGGTCGATGGGGCGCGCCCCGAGACAGCGAATGGGGTGAGCAAGCCGGAACGGGACGCTTATCCAACGTAGGGGAGTCGAACGATGAACGAAGCTATTCGTCACCACGATAAAGAACTTCTGGAGAGTTTCGTCGGCGGTAAGCTGCCTCGAAATCTAAGCTGGAGCTCAGTGATTGATTTGATTGGACATATCGGCGAGGTACAACCACACGGAAGCGACGAGTTTATCTTCACGGTCGGCTCACAGAGAGGTTTCTTCAAGCGCCCCAGCGGGCATAACCTCGCGGTGGAGGAAGTATCTCGAGTACGCAGGTTTCTGAAAGAAACTGGCGCCCTTGGGATGCCCGTCAAGACATCCCAAATCCGGCGAATGGTCGCGGTCATCGACCATCATGTCACTCACATCTATCACGATCTAGACCACAGGCGGTCTCAAAGCGAAGTCACTGTGAAACCGTATGATCCCTTTGGTTTCCATCATCATTTAATCCACCGTAAGGAAGCTCATTACAAAGGTGAGCGCGTTCCCGAGGAAGATTCGTATTACGAGGAGATCGCCGAGGAGCTTGTGCACGCCGAAGCGGTCATCCTCATCGGACATGGGACGGGGAAAAGCAGCGCGGTCGGGTTCCTAACGGAGTATCTCAAAACCCATCGTCCCGAGGAGTATCAGCGAATCGTCGCGACCGAGAGTGCAGATCTCTCCGCTTTGACGGAGCCGCAGATCGAGGAGATGGCGAAGAGGCGTATAGGGGCCGCTATCAATTCCGCTTGAAGAAAACCCATGTCTCCCTCGGGGCTAACCCCCTGGCTTTCGGGCTCGGGCATCTAAGGGATTTCTCGCGCATAGTGTGACTATAGGAACGATGAACAATCCTTATTGGAGGATGTTATGGCTACTCACCAACATAAAATGCTTGCTGCTCAAACATTTACGGGAGTCATTTGCTCGTCCACGAGGCGCTCGAAAAAAGCACCAGCTAAGAGAATTCACAATGAACAATGGGAGCGGAGAATTGAGGAAGACTGGCAGGGGCACTTAGAAACTTTACGACAGTGCATCTCTGAGCTTCTCATCAAGAATCAGCCCTTTGGGATGAAAGTGATGGAGGCAGACAAGCCAAATCAGGAATCGTTCCCAGATGCCTGAGATTTACAAGATTGTCGAAGGGATACTCACACTTCTGAAGTAGAGACCTAAGGGAGGGTCTTGTGACTGCGATAGCGCCGTCGCGCCATCTGCAGCAAACCTTGAGGTCATCAAGCAAAACCGCGAAGATCTGCGGAGTGCTAAGCTGCCCGCGTAAGCCAGCTCTTCATCGTGTTCGCGTCCACGAGACCTGCTTGCTGGAACTGAAGGCTACCGCGCTTGAACACGGCAAAGTTCGGGATTCCTTGGACGTTATACCGTGAGGCAAGTTCGGGGAAGCGTTCCGTGTCGAGCTTTAACACGACGGCGCGGCCTGCGAGGTCTCGTGCGACCTGTGCGACATGCGGCGCCGCCGTCCGGCAGGGGCCGCACCAGACCGCCCAGAAATCAACGAGCACAGGAACTTTGCTCTCGCGAACAACTTCATCGAATTCCTCGGGATTGACCTCTATGGGCGCTGCCATTGCAGGTAGCGCAGCCTTGCATGCGCCGCATCGACCTATGTCAGCGAGGTGTTTCGCCGGAATTCGGTTCGGCTTTCCGCAGGATGGGCAATTTCGGATGATAGCCAAGTTAAAGTCCCCAATCGAATGCCCTGTACGCAGTATCTCGCCATTGCGGAAAAGCGAAATGTGATCGACTTCTGAGGCTACGCCCGTATCTGGCACGACCACATATCTATTACCGACACATTTTCTCACGCCACCAACGACCACTATTTCAGGAATCAACGACTCGCTCGCATCTCGGACGACGCGAGGAAGCCGATACCAATCTACCTATCCTCTGACCGATACTTCGAGCCAAGCGTAGCTCAACGCTTCTGGTACGGGTGGAAGATGTAGTCATTCGCCTTCACGGCCGTATGGCATGCGTTTCCGCAGTCGGAAAGGCTCTTTGGATCGGGCGTGAACTTGTCCGATGCGGCATCGTAGTTGAACACCGCGTATCCCCATCCACCGGTTTTCGGGAATCTCTTGCTGTCTTTTTCCATGACAAAAACCTGCTTAAAGATGTCTGGTACATCAACGGCGAACTGGGCCTCCGTGCTCTTCTTCTGCTGCCACTGGAGCTTCACGATCATCGAGCCCTCCGGGAAAGGCTGGCCGTTGCCGGGAACGCCCGCCTTGTACGCCGCGATCATTTTTGGATTGGCGACGATCACCTTGAGTATTTCGTCTTGATGGGCGGAAGAGACGGCAGGCCAGTCCCCGTAGCCCCTGAAGTCGGAGAACGCGATTCCGCCTGGCGACACCAGCGAGTATTTATCCTGCGCATGAACGGCCACGGCGACCAGCACGACGAGCACAGCCAGGGCTGCTGTAAAGTTTGTAAAGCCGGCGAGACGCTCGGCGGCGCAGCATTGCGCTACCTTCGGTTCCGGTTGTTCCGAGATCACAGATTTCGTGCGAAATTCAGACATGTTGTACCCTCCTTCGCAATAGGCTTCCAAGCCTCATCAGCGTCATCTGGAGCTGTTGCGATTGGGCCAGATGTGGGGAAGTGAGGCAATTGTACGAAGGTATCGGCAATACCTTCGTATGGGCGATACCATCGTCCAATTGCGTGGCTGAGCTTGTTCTGCGCTAATGGCGACAGTTGGTTCGATGAGGAAATAGAAATGAAGCTGTTGCAAATGTGCCGAACCGCCTTGATCGCACCCATGTTGCTGATTCTG